>JAFEDL010000076.1 GCA_018241645.1 Pseudomonadota bacterium | reverse complement strand
GCGCCAGCTTTCCGGCGGCCAGCGCCAGCGGGTCGCCATCGGCCGCGCCATCGTTCGCCGAGCTCAGCTGTTCCTGTTCGACGAGCCGCTGTCGAACCTGGACGCCAAGCTGCGCGTGCAGATGCGCACCGAGATCAAGGCCCTGCACCAGCGGCTGAAGACCACCTCGATCTACGTGACCCACGACCAGATCGAGGCCATGACGATGGCCGACAAGATCGTGGTCATGAACGCCGGGGTCACCGAGCAGATCGGGTCGCCGCTCGAGCTCTACGACAACCCTGCAAACCTGTTCGTCGCCGGGTTCATCGGCTCGCCGGCCATGAACTTCCTGCCCGGCAAGGTGGCCGGCGCCGGCATCGCCGTCGGCGCGGACATCCACCTGCCGCTGCCCGCGGGCTGCAAGGCCGAGGCCGGGCGTGACGTGATCGTCGGCGTGCGGCCCGAGCACCTGTCGGTGGCCGCCGACGGCGTGCCGGTGGAGATCGTGGTGGTCGAACCCACCGGAGCGGACACCCAGATCTACTGCAAGCTCGCCGGGGTCGACGTAAACGCAGTGGTGCGCGAGCGCCACGAATTCCGGCCGGGCGAAACCGTCCGCCTGCGGCCGGAACTGACTTTCCTGTTCGACCCGGCGAGCGGCGCACGGCTCGCCTGATTGCGTTCAACATCTTAGTTTTACGTCACCAACGGAGGAGACCATGAGCACGAACAGAAGAGATTTTCTGAAGATATCGGCCGGCGTGGCAGCGGGTACCGCCGCTGCGGGCGTGGGCGGGGAAGCGGTTGCGCAAGCCAAGGGCGGCGCGCCGGCACTCAAGCTGAACCCGGAAAAGGGCGCCAAGCTGCGCGTGCTGCGCTGGAAGCGCTTCGTGCAGGGCGACGAGGACCAGTACATGAAGAACGTCGCGGCCTTCACCAAGGCCACCGGCGTGGAAGTGCGGGTCGACAACGAAAGCTGGGAGGACGTGCGCCCGAAAGCCGCGGTCGCGGCCAACGTAGGCAGCGGGCCGGACATCATCCTCGGCACCTTCGACGACCCGAACCTGTACCCCGACAAGCTGCTCGACGTGACCGACGTGGCCAACTATCTCGGCGCCAAGTACGGCGGCTGGTACGACGTCTGCAAGCAGTACCTGTTCCAGAAGAACCGCTGGATCGCGCTGCCGCTGGGCTGTGCCGGCAACTGCCTCGTGTACCGCGAAAGCCACGTCAAGGCGGCCGGATTCAGCGGGGTCCCCAAGGACATGGACGGGTTCCTCGCGCTGTGCAAGGCGCTCAAGGCCAAGGGCACCCCCCCGGGCTTCGCCCTGGGCAATGCCACCGGCGACGGCAACAGCTGGACCCACTGGCTGGTGTGGTCCTTCGGCGGCAAGATGGTGGACGCGAAGAACAACGTGGTCATCAACAGCCCCGAGACCATCAAGGCGCTCGAGTACGCGGCGGAGCTTTACAAGACCTTCGCGCCGGGCACGCTGTCGTGGCTGGACCCGAACAACAACAAGGCGTTCCTCGACGGCCAGATCAGCCTGACCGCCAACGGCATCTCGGTGTACTACGCGGCCAAGACCTCGAGCGACCCGAAGATCAAGGCGCTGGCGGACGACATCCAGCACGCCAACATGCCGATCGGCCCGGTCGGCCGCGCGACCGAGCTGAACCTGTTCTTCAACCAGATGATCTTCAAGTACACCAAGTACCCGCAGGCGGCCAAGGCCTTCCTGCAGTTCATGATGGAGAAGGAGCAGTACGAGGTCTGGCAGCAGCAGGCGATCGGCTACGTCACGCAGCCGCTCAAGGCCTACGAGTCCAACCCGATCTGGACGGTCGACCCGAAGCACACGCCGTACCGCGACGCCATGAAGGTCATGCAGGCGCACGGCTACGCCGGGACGATGGGCTACTCCTCCGCGCAGACCATGGCCGATTTCGTCATGGTCAACATGGTGGCCGAGGCCGCCAGCGGCTCGAAGTCGCCGAAGGAGGCCGCGGAGCGCGCCGAGAAGCGCGCCCAGCGCTACTACAAGGTGTAAGGACGGCCCGGGGCGCGGCGCAGGCCGCGCCCCGGTTTTTCCACGCGACGGAATCCCAGTGAGCCTCTCCCGCTTTTTCGACAACCGCAACGTGCTCGGGCTGCTGTTCATGCTGCCGGCGGGCGCGCTGCTGATCGTCTTCCTCACCTACCCGCTGGGCCTGGGCACATGGCTCGGCTTCACCGACACCAAGATCGGCCGCGACGGCGTGTGGGTCGGGCTGGACAACTACGAATTCCTGTTCGGCGACTCGGTGGCCCGTCTGTCGCTGTTCAACACCCTCTTCTATACCGTGGTGGCGAGCGTGATCAAGTTCGTCCTCGGCCTGTGGCTCGCGCTGCTGCTCAACAAGAACCTGCCGTTCAAGGCGTTCCTGCGCGCGATCGTGCTGCTGCCGTTCATCGTCCCCACGGCCCTGTCCGCGATCGCGTTCTGGTGGCTGTACGACGCCCAGTTCTCGGTCCTCTCGTGGGCGCTGGTCAAGATGGGCCTGATCACCACCTACGTGGATTTCCTCGGCGAGCCCTGGCTCGCGCGCCTGTCGACCATCGCCGCCAACGTCTGGCGCGGCGTGCCGTTCGTGGCGATCACGCTGCTCGCCGGCCTGCAGACCATCCCGGCCTCCCTGTACGAGGCGGCCTCGCTCGACGGCGCCACCGAATGGCAGCGCTTCTGGCACGTCACCCTGCCCATGCTCACCCCGATCATCGCCGTGGTCATGACCTTCTCGGTGCTGTTCACCTTCACCGACTTCCAGCTGATCTACGTGCTCACGCGCGGGGGGCCGCTGAACGCCACCCACCTTATGGCGACGCTCTCGTTCCAGCGCGCGATCCCGGGCGGCGCGCTCGGCGAAGGCGCGGCGCTCGCCACGGCCATGGTGCCGTTCCTGCTCGCCGCGATCCTGTTCAGCTACTTCGGCCTCCAGAGGCGCGCCTGGCAACAGGGCGCGAGCGACAAATGAGCGAAAAGGAAAAGGCCGCGTCGGAAGGCGGCATGGACTACCTGGACTCGCTGCCGCGGCGCTGGGTGGTGACCTACATCCCGGTGCTGGTGTTCCTGTTCGTGCTGCTGTTCCCGTTCTACTGGATGGGGATGACGGCGTTCAAGCCGGACGCGGAGCTGCTCAGCAAGGCGGCGAACCCGTTCTGGATCCACTCCCCGACGCTCGCCCACTTCGAGAAGCTGCTGTTCCACACCGCCTACCCGGACTGGATGTGGAACACGATCATCGTCTCCGTGGTGTCGACCTTCGTGTCGCTGATCTCCAGCGTGCTGGCCGCCTACGCGATCGAGCGCCTGCGCTTCAAGGGCTCGCGCCTGACCGGCATGGGGATCTTCCTCGCCTACCTCGTGCCGCCGTCGATCCTGTTCATCCCGCTCGCGGCGATCGTGTTCAAGCTCGGCCTGTTCGACACGCGCTGGGCGCTGATCCTGACCTACCCGACCTTCCTGATCCCGTTCTGCACCTGGCTGCTGATGGGCTACTTCCGTTCGATTCCCTATGAGCTCGAGGAATGCGCGCTGATCGACGGGGCCACGCGCTGGCAGATCCTGGTGAAGATCATCCTGCCGCTGGCGGTGCCGGGGCTCATCTCCGCGGGAATCTTCGCGTTCACGCTGTCCTGGAACGAGTTCATCTATGCGCTGACGTTCGTGTCCTCGTCCGAAGTGAAGACGGTTCCGGTCGGCGTGATCACCGAACTGGTCGAGGGTGACGTGTACCACTGGGGCGCGCTGATGGCCGGCGCCTTGCTGGGGTCCCTGCCGGTGGCGGTGCTGTACTCGTTCTTCGTCGAATACTACGTGTCGGGCATGACCGGCGCCGTGAAGGAGTAGCAAGGCATGAACCAACTGGATTTCAAGGGCCGCACGGCCATCGTCACCGGCGGCATGCAGGGCATCGGCGCGGCCATCGCCAGGCGCCTCGAGGCCTCGGGCGCAAAGGTGCGCATCTGGGACCTGGATGCCCCCGACAAGGTGGACGTCGCCGATCCGGGATCGGTGGAGCGCGCCACCGCGAAGGCGGTAGCGGACCTCGGCAGGATCGACGTGCTGGTGAACAACGCCGGCATCGCCGGCATGAACAAGCCCACCGTGGACTACCCGGTGGAGGAGTGGCTGAAAGTCCTGTCGGTCAACCTCACCAGCCAGTTCCTCTGCTGCCGCGCCGTCGCCCCGCACATGGTCAAGGCCGGGTACGGCCGGATCGTCAATATCGCCTCGGTCGCCGGCAAGGAAGGCAACCCGAACGCGGTCGCCTACTCGGCCTCGAAGGCCGGCGTGATCTCGCTCACCAAGTCGCTGGGCAAGGAACTCGCCCAGACCGGCGTGCTGGTGAACTGCGTCACGCCCGCCGCGGCGAAGACAGCGATCTTCGACCAGATGACCGAGCAGCACATCAATTACATGCTCTCCAAGATCCCCATGAACCGGTTCGTGCAGGTCGACGAGATTGCCGCGCTGGTCGGCTGGCTGGCTTCCGAGGACTGCTCGTTCTCGACGGCGGGGGTGTTCGATATTTCCGGTGGCAGGGCCACCTACTAGTCCAGGGGAGAACCCGATGGCAACCAGGAAGAAGGACCCGGCGCTGCGCAGCATCAGGTGGTTCGGCCGCGACGACATCTACGGCTTCATCTACCGCAGCTGGATGAAGAACAAGGGGATCCCGCACGACCAGTTCGACGGCCGCCCGGTGATCGGCATCTGCAACACGTGGTCCGAGCTGGTGCCCTGCAACTCGCACTTCCGGGTGATCGCCCAGCATGTGCGGGACGGTGTGCTGGAGGCCGGCGGATTCCCGCTGGAGTTCCCGGTCATGTCGCTCGGCGAGACGCTGCTGCGCCCCACGGCAATGCTTTACCGCAACCTCGTCAGCATGGACGTCGAGGAATCGATCCGCGGCAACCCGCTGGACGGCGTCGTGCTGCTCGTGGGCTGCGACAAGACCACCCCGGCCCTGCTGATGGGCGCGGCAAGCGTCGACCTTCCCACCGTGGCCGTCTCGGGCGGGCCCATGCTTTCGGGCAAGTACCGCGGCACCGACATCGGCTCCGGCACCAACGTCTGGTCGATGTCCGAGGACCTGCGCGCGGGAAAGATCACGCAGGACGAATTCCACGAGGCGGAATCCTGCATGCACCGCTCGCACGGGCACTGCATGACCATGGGCACGGCCTCCACGATGGCCTCGATGGTCGAGGCGCTCGGCGTGGGCATGCCGGGGAACGCGGCGATCCCCGCAGTGGATGCGCGCCGCTACGTGCTCGCTCGCGAGGCGGGGCGCCGCGCAGTGGAGATGGTGCGTGAAAAGCTCACCCTGTCGAAGGTGCTGACGCGCAAGGCCTTCGAGAACGCGATCCGCGTGAATGCCGCCATCGGCGGCTCGACCAACGCGGTGATCCACCTGATCGCGATCGCGCGCCGGATCGGCGTGGACCTCCGGCTGGAGGACTGGGACAAGTTCGGCCGCGGCATCCATACGCTGGTGAACCTGATGCCGAACGGCAAGTACCTCATGGAGGACTTCTACTACGCGGGCGGCCTGCCTGCGGTGATCCGCGAGCTGGGGCGCAAGGGCAAGCTCGCCAAGGATGCGCTGACGGTCAACGGCAAATCGATCTGGGAGAACAACAAGGATGCGCCCTGCTACAACCGCAAGGTGATCCACAGCTTCGACAAGCCCTTCAAGAAGAACACCGGCATCGCGGTGCTGCGCGGCAACCTGTGCCCCGACGGCGCGATCATCAAGCCCTCCGCGGCGACGCCCCGGCTCATGAAGCACAAGGGCCGGGCCGTGGTGTTCGAGGACATCGAGGATTTCCACACCCGGATCGACGACCCGAAGCTCGCCATCGACGCCGACAGCGTGATGGTGCTGAAGAACTGCGGCCCCAAGGGCTACCCCGGCATGGCCGAGGTCGGCAACATGCCGCTCCCCCCGCGGCTCCTGAAGAAGGGCATCACCGACATGGTGCGCATTTCGGACGCGCGCATGAGCGGCACGGCGTACGGCACCGTGATCCTGCACGCGGCGCCGGAAGCCGCCGCCGGGGGCACCCTTGCGCTGGTGGAGAACGGCGACATGGTGGAGCTCGACGTGGCGAAGCGCCGCCTCGAACTGCTCGTGCCCGAGGAAGAGCTCGCGAAGCGCCGCAAGAAGTGGAAGGCGCCCAAGCCGCCGCTCACGCGCGGCTACTGGAAGCTCTACAACGACCACGTGCTGCAGGCCAACGACGGCGCGGACCTGGATTTCCTCGTCGGCAAGAGCGGGGCGCTGGTCCCCAGGGACAACCACTAGCCGGCCCCGGCCGAAGGGACATCGATGTCGATTCACGCACCGGACATCGCCGACGAGAACGAGCACATCCTCGGCGCCGACGGCGAGTTCCACATCACGGACGAGCCGGTGGACATTTCCGTGTACGCATGGGAGGACTGGGTGGCCTTCGGGCTGTTCTGGGCCCTTGCCGCCACGGTGTTCTACCAGTTCTTCACCCGCTACGCGCTGAACGACTCCGCGTCCTGGACGGAGGAGATCGCGCGGTACCTGCTGATCTGCACCGTCTTCGTGGGCGCTTCGGTGTCGGTGCGCAAGAACACGCACATCCACGTCGACATCTTCTACCGCTTCATGCCCGCGGCCGTGGGGCGCGTCCTGTCCACGTTCGTGGACGGGGTGCGCATCGTGTTCTTCGCGTACGCGGCGTACCTGACCTGGCTGCTGATGGGCAAGATCGGCCGGCAGCAAATGGCCATCATCGACTGGCCGATCGGGATCATCTACGCGTTCGTGCTGTTCGGATTCGCCCTGATGTGCTTTCGCTCGGTCACCACCGCCGTCAAGCACTGGAGACAGGGGTACAGCGTGCTCGAGCGTCCCGAAGTCGCCGGGAGCGAGAAGGCATGACCGCCGTCCTCCTGATCTCCTTCCTGGTGCTGATGTGCGCGGGCGTGCCGGTTGCGCTTGCAATGGCCGGCGCATCCCTCCTGTACGTGATGATTTCCGGCACGGTGCCCGACTTCGTGGTGATCCACCGCATGGTCAACGGGATCGACAGCTTCCCGCTGCTGGCCGTGCCGTTCTTCATCATGGCCGGCAACCTGATGAATTCGGCGGGGATCACCAACCGCATCTACAACTTCGCCCTCGCACTGGTCGGCTGGCTGAAGGGGGGCCTCGGCCACGTGAACGTGATCGGCTCGGTGATCTTCGCGGGCATGTCCGGGACGGCCATCGCCGACGCGGCGGGGCTGGGAACCATCGAGATCAAGGCCATGACGGACCACGGCTACTCAAAGGAGTTCTCGGTGGGCGTGACTGCCGCATCGGCGACCCTGGGGCCGATCATCCCCCCGTCGCTCCCGTTCGTGATCTACGCCATGTTCGCAAACGTCTCGGTGGGGCAGCTGTTCCTCGCCGGCATCATCCCGGGCGTGGTGATGGCGGTCCTGATGATGCTGACCGTGGCCTACTTCGCGCACAAGAACAACTGGGGGCGCGACGTCTCCTTCAGTTGGGGGAAGATCAACAAGGCCCTGCTCGAGCTTGCGGTGGTGGTCGGGTTTCCCACGGCGATCTGGGCGGCAACCGAGGCCGGCACCGACCCGGCCCTGACTTTCTTCGCCGCAATGGCGGCGTTGCTGGCCGCCGACCATTTCTTCCGCTTCAACGCCGTGTTGCCGATCATGACCCCGGTGCTGCTGATCGGGGGGATGACCAGCGGGATCTTCACCGCCACCGAAGGGGCCATCGCCGCCTGCGTGTGGGCCATGTTCCTCGGCCTGGTGTGGTACCGGACGCTGAACTGGAAGATGCTGGCCAAGGTGTCGATGGATACCGTCGAGACGACCGCGACCGTACTGCTCATCGTGGCCGCAGCCTCGATCTTCGGCTGGCTGCTGACGGTCACCCGGGTCACCGACGCGGTCGCGGCGACCGTGCTCGCCTACACGCACAATCCCGCAGTGTTCCTGCTGCTGGCCAACCTGCTGATGCTGTTCGTGGGGTGCTTCCTCGAGCCGACCGCGGCGATCACCATCCTGGTCCCGATCCTGCTGCCGATCTGCCACCAGCTGGGCATCGATCCGGTGCATTTCGGCCTGGTGATGGTGCTCAACCTCATGATCGGTCTGCTGCATCCGCCGATGGGCATGGTCCTGTTCGTGCTGGCGCGGGTGGCAAAGCTGTCGGTGGAACGCACCACGATTGCGATCCTGCCGTGGCTGATCCCCTTGCTGCTGAGCCTGGCCCTGATAACCTACGTGCCTAGCATCTCCCTTTGGCTGCCGCGCCAATTCTTCTAAGGGACCGACCCATGCTGCAAGCCGCCGACCTGACCATCCGACTGAACCCCGCGGACGATGTCGTCATCGCCCGCGTCGAGATACCCTCCGGCACCGTGCTGGTGAAGGAGGGCAATGTGCGCGTGTCCGCCACCGTGCCCGCCGGGCACAAGATCGCGGTCCGCGAGGTGGCCAGGGGCAAGCCCGTGCGCCGCTACGACCAGATCATCGGGTTCGCTTCGCAGGACATCGCCGCCGGCGACCACGTCCACGTGCACAACCTCGCCATGGGCGACTTCCAGCGCGACTACGCCTACTGCGTGGACCGGAAGCCGACCGAGTACATCCAGCCGGCCGCCACGTTCCAGGGCATCGTGCGCGCCGACGGGCGCGTCGCGACGCGCAACTTCATCGGCATCCTCACGAGCGTGAATTGCTCGGCCACGGTGGCGCGCATGATCGCCGACCATTTCCGGAACCGGCTGGACGCGTACCCGAACGTGGACGGCGTGGTGGCCCTGACCCACAAGTCCGGCTGCGGGATGGCGTCCGAGGGCGAGGCGATGGACGTGCTGCGCCGGACCATGGCGGGCTATGCGCGCCACCCCAATTTCAGCGCGGTGCAGGTCGTGGGGCTGGGCTGCGAGGCGAACCAGATCTCTAGTTTCGTTTCCACCCAGGAACTCAAGCGCAGCGACAAGTTTTCGACCTTCACCATCCAGGGCAAGGGCGGCACGATGAAGGCCGTGCGCGAAGGGATCGCCCGGGTCGAGGCGGCGCTGCCCGAGGCCAACAAGGCCGTGCGCGCGACCGTACCGGCCAGCCACCTGACGCTCGGCCTGCAGTGCGGCGGTTCGGACGGGTATTCGGGCATTTCGGCCAACCCCGCGCTCGGCCACGCGGTGGACCTGCTGGTCCGCCACGGCGGGTCGGCGATCCTGTCCGAGACCCCCGAGATCTACGGCGCCGAGCATCTCCTCACGCGCCGCGCCGCGAGCCGCGAGGTCGGGGAGAAGCTCGTCCGGCGCATCCGCTGGTGGGAGGACTACACCCGCCGCAACGGCAACGAGATGAACAACAACCCCTCGCCGGGAAACAAGGCCGGCGGGCTCACCACGATCCTGGAGAAATCCCTGGGCGCCGTGGCCAAGGGCGGCACGACCAACCTCGTCGACGTGCTCGAATATGCACAGCCCATGACCATCCGGGGCTTCAACTACATGGACACGCCCGGGTACGACCCGGTGTCGGCCACCGGCCAGGTGGCGGGCGGCGCGAACATGATCGTATTCACGACCGGCCGCGGTTCCGCCTACGGCTGCAAGCCCGCGCCGTCCCTCAAGCTCGCGACCAACAGCGCGCTCTTTGCCCACCAGGAAGAGGACATGGACCTGAATTGCGGCACAATCGTGGATGGCAAGGAATCGATCGAGGCGGCCGGCCGCCGGATCTTCGACCTGATCCTCGAGACCGCGTCAGGCAGGAAAACGAAAAGCGAAACCTGGGGCTACGGCGAAGACGAGTTCGCACCGTGGGTCCTGGGCGCAACCATGTAACCAATCCAGATAGAAGGCCAAGAAATGTCCACCATCGGTTTCCGCGTACTGCCCTCGCCTCCCCGGGCCGCAGCGCGCCTGCTGGAAGCGTTCGCCGCGCTTCCCACCTCGAACATCAGCGACAACATGCTGCGCCACTACGGCGCGGGCGCACGCCTGCGGCCCTATCACCGCGGCGGAAAACTGGTCGGCACGGCGTTCACGGTGAAGACCCGGGCCGGCGACAACCTGCTGACCCACAAGGCCATCGACATGGCCGCCCCGGGCGACGTGATCCTCGTCGATGCGGGCGGCGCGCTCGACCACGCGATCATCGGGGAGATCATGACCTCCCACGCGAGGAAGCGGGGGGTCGCCGGCATGATCATCGACGGCGCGATCCGCGACCTGGACGCCATCGCGGCGAGCGACTTCCCGGTGTACGCCTGCGGGGTCACCCATCGCGGCCCCTACAAGGACGGGCCCGGCGAAATCAACGTGCGGGTTTCGATCGCCGGCATGGTGGTGAACCCGGGCGACATCATCGTCGCCGACGCGGACGGGGTGGTCGCGATTTCGCAGGCGGAGGCCGAACAGGTCATCGCATTGACCGTCGCGCAAAAGAACAAGGAAGAAGCCACGCTGGCCGCAATTGCGGCCGGCACGGTGGACCGCAGCTGGGTGGACAAGATGCTGCGCGAAAAGGGCTGCAGCCTGCCCTGAAGGGAGGAGCCATGGCGCACGGCGCCGTTCGTCTGCTTGCCGCAACGCTTGCGCTGGGAATCGCCGCGCTGCCCGGCGCTGTCCGGGCGGCGCCGAAGAATCCGCCCACGGGCGCGCTCGCCTACCACCGCGACTCGGGCAGCTTCGGGTATGCCGTCAACGCGCGCGATTCCCGCAGCGCGCGGATTGCTGCCCTCAAACAGTGCGGCCACCCCAAATGCGAAATCGTCGCCAGCCTGAGCAAGGACTGCGGCGCGGTGGCCAATGGCCCGAAGAAATTCGTCGCCTCGCGCGGGGCCACCCGCCAGGAGGCCGAGGCGCGCGCGCTGCGCCTGTGCGGCGAGAGTTGCGAGGTAGTGGGCTGGGCCTGCCCGCGCTGAGCTGCAAGTGCGGGCGCGATTCAATGGCCATGCCGGCTGCGGCTCGTCAAGGTAAAGAGTTGCAAGAATTCTTGAGGATTTGCAAAACACGATAGACGGCAGGAGCGCGCTTTTGGTCCAATGCGCCCCATGCCGCGCCTGTCGATCCCTCTCCTTGCTTTCTCGATCCTTTATTCCGGCCTGGCCGCGGCAGATCTCCAACCCGCCGACCGCACTCCGCCCCCCACAGCAAGGGAGTGCCTGCGCCTGACGGTTGACGCCAGCGACATCGCCAGCTTCGGGGATCACGGCCGCCAGCACTACCGCATCGTCTTCGAAAATCGCTGCGACTCCGTGCGCATCGTCTACTGGTGCGCCGAACACCCGTCGAAGACGCTGGCCACGGCGCCGTGCATGCGGACCTCCAGCCAGCAGGCCGGTGTCGCCGCGCCGTTGTATGCCGTCGTGCGGCAGCGGGAATTCCAGTGGACATTCCCGCCGGGAACGCGCATCCGGTACGTGGAGTGCAACGAGTCGAGCTACCCGACCAGCGATTTCCGCTGCGTCGCGCCCGGCAAGCGCCCCTAGCGGGACCTGTCGCCGGGCCGCGTGCGAAAATGCCCGGCCCATGAGCACCGCCCTTTCCCGTACCCCGCGCTTTCACCTCGGCGCCGCCTTGGCCCCGGGCACGCGCCTTGTGCTGCCCCGGGACGCCGGCCATCACGCCTCGCGGGTGCTGCGGTTGCGCGAAACGGATGCCGTCGTCCTATTCAGCGGCACCGGCGGGGAGTACCAGGCGCACATCGTCCGGATCACGCGCGACGAGGTGGAGGTCGAGATCGGCCAGTTCTCGCCGCTCGAGCGGGAGTCGCCGCTCGACGTCACGCTGGTCCAGGGCATTTCTTCCGGCGACAGGATGGACCTGACGATCCAGAAGGTCGTCGAACTGGGCGTGGCCGCGATCCAGCCGGTGCTCGCAGAACGATCCGTGGTGAAACTGAAGGGGGAGCGCGGCGACTCGCGGCGCGAGCACTGGCAGCGCGTGGCGGCCTCCGCATGCGAGCAGTGCGGCCGCAATCGCGTGCCCGCAGTAGCCGCCGCCGTGCCGGTAGCCGCCTACCAGGCCCCGCAGGGCGCCTTGAAGCTGCTGCTCGCGCCCGGCGCCCAATCCGGCCTGCGCTCGGTGCAGTCCGCTTCGGGCAGGCCCGTCGTGTTCGCGGCCGGCCCTGAAGCAGGGTTCAGTCCCCGGGAAGAAGCCCTGTTCGTCTCGGCCGGGTTTGTTCCGGTCCACCTTGGTCCGAGGATCCTGCGCACCGAAACCGCGGGGCCTGCGGCCCTCGCCGCGCTGAACGCGCTGTACGGCGACGGCTAGCGGCCCGCGTCCGCCGGGTCGGCCCACCGGGGCTGCATATACTCCTGACGCGCGCGCTCCTTGCGTGCAATCGTCGCCAGGTCCTTGGCGAGGGCGAGCGCCTTGTCCTTGTATTCGGCCGGCATGTCCTCGAACGCGTCGCCAAGCAGGTCTGCGGCCAGCCTGTTGGCCTCGCGGTGCTCGCCCGACAGGAGGCGATCCACCCCTTTTTCGAGGGCGCGAGGATCGTTTGACTCGGCCGCGCCATGCACGACCGACTGCATGAGCGACAGGACCCGCCCGAACAGCTGCCAGTCCTCGTCGTCAGCAGCGTACGCGTGGGTCTGACCTGCAACCAGCAGCACTCCCGCCAGAATCGTTCGCATCGCGCGCATAGGCCCCCCGATCGTCTAACCGTGATTAACGCCCGCGCAGCCCCCGCGTTGACCGCCGGGTCGTAACGTCCTGAACTGGCATAATATTCAGGAGACCTCCGTTCAAACACCGCAACCAACCCGGCACAGCGCGCATGCCCCCTTCACCGCAGCCCGAAGCCTTCGTCCGCTGGTTCCGCCAGACCGCGCCCTACCTGCACGCCTTTGGCGGCCGAACCTTCGTGGTGGCCTTCGGCGGGGAACTGGTCACCGATCGCGCGCGCTTCATCCACTTCATCCAGGACATCAACCTGCTTGCGGCGCTGGGCATCCGGCTGGTGCTCGTGCATGGCGCCCGACCTCAGATCGAGGCCGCGCTCAAGGCGAGCGGCCAGCGCTCGCGATTCGCAAAGGGCCAGCGCATCACGGACGACGCCGCGCTCGTGGCGGTAAAGCACGCGGCCGGCGCGCTGCGCGTGGAGCTCGAGGCGCTCCTTTCGCAGGGCCTGCCGAATTCGCCGATGGCCGGCGCCGACATCCGCGTGGCGTCCGGGAATTTCATCACCGCGCGTCCCATCGGCATCATCGACGGGATCGACCTGCAGTTCACCGGCACCGTCCGCAAGGTGGACTCCGTGGCGATCAGGCGCAGGCTCGAGGCCGAGGAGATCGTCCTGGTCCCGCACATCGGGTACTCGCCCACCGGGGAGGTGTTCAACCTCGGCTGGGAAGACGTTGCGGCAAGCGTGGCGATCGCCCTGAAGGCGGACAAGCTGCTGCTGTTTTCCGACTGGCTGCCGGCCGACCGCAAGGGCGAGGTCATCGCCGAGCTGACCGCCAAGCAGGCGAAGGCGATGGCCGGCAAGAGCGGGCTCGCGCCGGCCGCGGCGCGCACGCTGAACTGCGCGCTCGACGCGCTGGCCTCGGGCGTGGGGCGGGCGCACCTGCTCTCGCGCCGGGTGTTGGGCGCAATCCCGCTGGAGCTGTTCACCCATTCCGGCGTGGGCACGATGATCACGGCCGACCCGGTCGAGGAAATCCGCACCGCCCGGATCGAGGACGTGCGGGGCATCATCGCCCTCATCGAGCCGCTGGAGGCGGAAGGGGCGCTGGTCAAGCGCAATCGCGAGATGCTGGAGCGCGAGATCGGCAATTTCACCGTGATCGAGCACGACGGCGTGATCGTCGGCTGCGCGGCGCTGTACGCGTTCCCAGAGGAAAAGAGCGCCGAGTTCGCGTGCTTCGCAGTCGCCCCGGAGTATCGCGACGCCGGGTACGGCGAGCAGTTGCTGCACGCCTGCGAGGAACGCGCCCGGGCCCTGAGGATCCGGCGCCTGTTCGCCCTGACCACCCGGGCCGCCCACTGGTTCCTCGAGCAGGGGTTCAAGCCCGCGGACGTGAGCACGCTGCCCGAAAAGAAGCAGGCGCTCTACAACTGGAAGCGCAATTCCAAGGTGTTCAGAAAGCGCCTGCGCTAGAATCGCGTCCTTCCGGATGAGAGGAAACACCCATGACTAGGATGGTGATGTGCGTGAAGCTGGGGCGCGAAGCGGAAGGGCTCGACCGCCCGACCTACCCGGGAGAGCTCGGCAAGCGCATTTTTGAGAACGTGTCGAAGGAAGCGTGGCAGCAGTGGCTTCGCCACCAGACCATGCTCGTGAACGAGAACCGCCTGAACCTCGCCGACCCCAAGGCGCGCAAGTACCTCGTCGAGCAGATGGAAAAGCACTTCTTCGGCGACGGCGCCGACGCGGCCGCGGGGTACGTCCCGCCGAACAGCTGACGCCCTACTCGAGCAGCTCCCGCTCCACCTCTTCGATCGAGGTGTGGCGGACGTCCCGCCCCTTCACCATGTAGATCACGTACTCGGCCATGTTCTTGGAGTGGTCGCCCACGCGCTCCAGGGCCTTGGCGATGAACAGGATCTCGAGCGAACGCGTGATGGTGCGGGGATCCTCCATCATGAACGTGATCAGCTGGCGCATGATGGCCCGGAACGAGTTGTCCACCTCGCTGTCCTGCTTGACCACCGCCATGGCCGCCGCGACGTCGAGGCGCGCAAAGCAGTCGAGGGACTGGCGCAGCATCTGGACGGCGCGGCCGGCGATGTGCGAGAGGTCCATGCGCGGCATGTGCAGCCGCTCGGCGGTATGGATGAGCTTGGCCATGCGCGCGATCTTCTCGGCCTCGTCGCCGATCCTCTCCAGGTCGGTGATGGTCTTGATCACGGTGATGAGCAGGCGAAGGTCGCCGGCGGCGGGCTGGCGGCGCGCGATGATGTGGCTGCACGATTCGTCGAGCTCCACCTCCATAGCGTTGACCAGGTGGTCGCTGGCGATGACGCGCTCGATCTCCTCCATGTTGCCGGAGTGCAGGCCTTCCATCGCCTGGACGATCTGCTCCTCGACCAGGCCGCCCATCTGCAGGACCCGCGACCGCACGTTTTCGAGCTCGGCGTCGAACTGCTTGGAGATGTGCTCAGCCATCGAGTAACCCTCTTCAAAGAGGGATTTAGCTTAGCACAGGCGTATTACAGGACTGTGACCTGAAATGCCGCTCAGCGCCTGGCCGTGCTCGTCTTCACCCCGTCCGGGGACCCCAGCAGCAGCACATCGGCCGCGCGCCGCGCGAACAGGCCGTTGGTGACCACGCCGGCCAAGTTGTTGAGCTGCGCCTCGAGCGCCGGCGGATCCATGATGGTGAGCCCGTGGCAGTCGAGGATCAGGTTCCCGTTGTCGGTCTTGTAGTTCTCCCGCAGGGCCGGCTGGCCGCCCATGCGCAGGAGTTCCCTGCCCACGTAGCTGCGCGCCATCGGGATGACCTCCACGGGGAGCGGGAACCGGCCCAGGACCGGCACCAGCTTCGAGGCGTCGCAGATGCACACGAATTTCCGCGCAACCGCGGCGATGATCTTCTCGCGGGTAAGCGCGCCCCCGCCGCCCTTGATCATGTGCATGTGTTCCGTGATCTCGTCTGCGCCGTCCACGTACACCGGCAGCTCGTTGACCGAGTTCAGGTCGAACACCCGGATCCCGTGCTTCTTCAGGCGCTCCGCGCTCGCCTCGGAGGCCGCCACGGCACCCTCGATGCGGCCCTTGATGGTTGCCAGGGCGTCGATGAAGAAGTTGACCGTCGAGCCGGACCCCACGCCGACGACCGCGTCCTCCACCACGTGCTTCAGCGCCTCGCGGGCCACCAGCTGCTTCAGTTCGTCCTGGGTCATTTCTTCTTCACCGGCGGCATGTCGGTGCACACGCCCTCGTACAGTTCGGCCGCCATGCCCACCGACTCGCCTAGCGTCGGGTGCGGGTGGATCGTCTTGCCGATGTCGACCGCGTCAGCCCCCATTTCGATCGCCAGCGCCAGCTCGCTGATCAGGTCGCCCGCGCCGGTGCCGACGATGCCCGCCCCGACGATGCGGTGGGTTTCGGCATCGAATATGAGCTTCGTGAAGCCCTCGTCCCGGCCGTTGGCGATGGCCCGGCCGGATGCGGCCCACGGGAATTTGCCGACGCCGACCTTCACGCCCTGCTTCTTCGCCTCGTCCTCGGTGAGCCCGACCCACGCGACTTCCGGATCGGTGTAGGCCACACCCGGGATCACGCTCGCGTCGAAGTGCGATTTTTCGCCCGCGGCGGCCTCGGCGGCCACATGGCCCTCATGCACCGCCTTGTGCGCGAGCATGGGCTGGCCGACGATGTCGCCGATCGCGAAGATGTGCGGCACGTTGGTGCGCATCTGGCTGTCGACCGGGATGAAGCCGCGTTCGTTCACCGCGACGCCCGCCTTGTCCGCCCCGATGCTCTTCCCGTTGGGCGTGCGGCCCACCGAAACCAGCACGAGGTCGTAGGTTTGCGGGTCTTTCGGCGCCTTCTCGCCCTCGAACCAGGCCTTGATGCCCTGCGGCGTGGCTTCGACCTTGACCGTTTTGGTCTTCAGCATCACGTTGTCGAAGCGCGCCGCGTTGAATTTCTGCCACACGGCCACGAGGTCGCGGTCCGGCCCAAGCATCAGCGAATCCATCATTTCGACCACGTCCAGGCGGGCGCCGAGCGTGGAATACACCGTGCCCATCTCCAGCCCGATGATCCCGCCGCCGATCACCAGCATCCGCTTCGGCAGGCTTTTCAGCTCCAGCGCGCCGGTGGAGTCCACGATGCGCGGGTCTTCGGGCAGGAATGGGAGCTTCGCCGCCTGCGAACCCGCCGCGATGATCGCATTCGCGAAACGCACGAGCTTGCGCCCGTCCTTGGTTTCGACTGCCAGGTGATTGGGATCCGCAAAGCTGCCCGTACCCTGCAGCACAGTCACCTTGCGCAGCTTGGACATGCCGGCCAGCCCGGTTGTGAGCTTGCCGACCACCTTTTCCTTCCACCCGCGAAGCTTCGCCAGGTCCACCTGGGGCTTGCCGAACGAAATGCCGTGCTCGGCCATGTGCTGCGCCTCTTCCATGACCGCGGCGACGTGCAGCAGGGCCTTGGAAGGGATGCATCCCACATTCAGGCAGACACCCCCGAGCGTCGCGTAGCGTTCCACCAGCACGACCTTCTTGCCGAGGTCCGCGGCGCGGAATGCGGCGGAATACCCGCCCGGGCCCGAGCCCAGCACGACCACGTCGCAGTCCAGGTCGGCAGGTGCACCGGCCGGGAGGCTGGCCGGTGCCGGGACGATTGCGGCCGGGGCTGGCGGCGCGGGCGACACGGCGGCGGCCGCAGGCCCAGGTGCCGGCGCCTGGGCCGCGCCCGCCTCCTCGAGCGTGAGGACCAGCGAACCCTCCGCAACCTTGTCCCCGACCTTGACCTTGAGTTCCTTGACGACGCCTGCCAGGGGCGACGGAATCTCCATGGTCGCCTTGTCCGACTCCACCGTGATGAGCGAGGTTTCCTTCTGGACCGCATCGCCCGGCTTCACGAGGACCTCGATGACGCCGACCTCCTTGAAGTCGCCGATGTCCGGGACCTTGATTTCGATGATCTTGGCCATGGCTAGAGCAGCGACCTGCGGATGTCCGAGAGCACCGAGACGAGGTAGGTCGTGAAACGCGCACCCGCTGCCCCGTCGATCACGCGATGGTCATAGGACAGGGACAGCGGCAGCACGAGCCGGGGCGTGAACTCCTTGCCGTTCCAGACCGGGCGCATGACCGAGCGGGAAACGCCGAGGATCGCCACTTCCGGCGCATTGATGATGGGCGTGAACATGGTCCCGCCGATCCCGCCCAGGCTTGAAATCGAGAAGGTCCCGCCCTGCATGTCGCCGGGTTTGAGCTTCTTGTCCTTGGCGAGCTTGGAAACCTCGCCGAGCTCGCGCGCGAGGTCGAACACGCCCTTGCGGTCCGCGTCCCGGATGACCGGGACCACCAGGCCCTCGGGCGTGTCCACCGCCACGCCGATGTGGAAGTACTTCTTCAGCACCAGGTTCTCGCCCGTCTTGTCGAGCGAGGCGTTGAACTCCGGGTACTGGCGCAGCGCCGTGACGCTCGCCTTGATCAGGAATGCGAGCATGGTCAGCTTGAAGCCCTGCTTCTCCGTGTCCGCAGTATTGGACTTGCGGAAGGACTCCAGCTCGGTGATGTCGGCCTCGTCGAACTGCGTGATGTGCGGGATCGAGATCCAGTTGCGATGCAGGAACGCGCCCGAGATCTTCTTGATGCGCGACAGCGGCTTGATTTCCACCGGCCCGAATTTGGCGAAATCAACGGGCTGCAGTTCGGGCAGGCCGAACGGCATGCCGCCCGGCGCCGCCGGCGCGGCGGCGGGCTTTGCCCCCGCCAACGCACCCTTGACGTAGGCCTGCACGTCCTCGCGCGTAACCCGACCCTTGAGGCCGCTGCCCCTGACCTTGCCCAGGTCGACGCCGAGCTCGCGCGCGAACAACCGGATCGAGGGGCTCGCGTGCGGCTTGGAGACTGTGAGGTCCTGCGGCTCGAGCGGCACCGGATCGGCCTTTGCGATCGGCAGGCTTTCGGGCGTGACCGGCGCAGGGGAAGCAGGCGCCGGGGCGGCAGGCGCCACTGCGGCTTGGGCCGCCGCTTTCTGGGCCGGGGCCGGGGCAGGAGCCGGTGCCGAACCGGCCGCTTCCTCGAGGATCAGGATCAGCGAGCCTTCGGCCACCTTGTCGCCGACCTTGATCTTCAGCTCCTTCACCACGCCGGCCACCGGTGAAGGAATCTCCATCGTCGCCTTGTCCGATTCCACCGTGATCAGCGAGCCTTCCTTCTCGACGCGATCGCCGGGGGATACGAGCACCTCGATCACGCCGACTTCCTTGAAGTCGCCGATATCCGGAACCTTTACTTCGATCGAACCAGCCATTGTCGGGGTTTGCCTTTTCTAGACCGTCGTTGGATCGGGTTTCGCCGGATCGATGCCGTACTTGGCGATGGCTTCGGACACCGTCTTCGCCTTGAGCTCGCCCTGGTCCACGAGCGCCTTCAGCGCGGCGATCGTCACCCAGTAGCGGTTGACCTCGAAGAAATGGCGCAGCTGCGCGCGCGTGTCCGACCGGCCGAAGCCGTCGGTACCGAGCACCCGGTAGACCTTGCCTTTCGGCACAAACGGGCGGATCTGCTCGGCAAAGGTCTTCATGTAGTCCGATGCGGCAACCACCGGGCCCGCGCGCTTCGCCAGGCACTGCTCGACGTGGGACATGCGGGGCTTGTCTTCGGGGTGCAGGAGGTTCCAGCGATCGGTCGCGAGGCCTTCGCGCCTGAGTTCGGTGAAGCTCGGCGCGCTCCATACGTCCGCAGCCACGCCCCAGTCCTTTTCCAGGAGTTCAGCGGCGGCTATCACCTCGCGCAGGATCGTGCCCGAACCGAGCAGCTGCACCCGGGTCTTGGATTTGGAAGCCGATTCCGAGAACGGGTACAGCCCCTTCAGGATCCCCTCCTCCACTCCCTCGGGCATCGCCGGATGCTCGTAGTTCTCGTTCATCACGGTGATGTAGTAGTACACGTCCTCCTGCTTCGCGATCATGCGCGACAGGCCGTTCTGGATGATCACGGCAAGCTCGTACGCGAAGGTCGGGTCGTAGGATACGCAATTCGGTATCACCGAAGAGAGGATGTGGCTGTGGCCGTCCTCGTGCTGCAGTCCCTCGCCGTTCAGGGTCGTGCGGCCCGCGGTGCCGCCGAGCAGGAAGCCGCGCGCGCGCTGGTCCGCCGCCGCCCAGGCGAGGTCGCCGATCCTCTGCATGCCGAACATCGAGTAGAAGATATAGAAGGGGATCATGTTCACCCCGCTCGTGGAGTAGGCGGTCGCGGCCGCAATCCATGAGGAGAACGCGCCGGCTTCGTTGATGCCCTCCTCCAGGACCTGTCCCGCCTTGTCCTCCCGGTAGTACATGACCTGGTCCTTGTCGACCGGCTCGTATTTCTGGCCTTCCTGCGAAAAGATGCCGAGCTGGCGGAACATGCCTTCCATGCCGAAAGTACGGGCCTCGTCGGGGACGATGGGGACGATCTGCCTGCCCAGGTGCTTGTCGCGCAGCAGCGTTGTGAGGATGCGCACGAAAGCCATCGTGGTCGAGATCTCGCGGCCCTCGGAGCTCTTGAGCTGCGCCTCGAATACCTCGAGCTTGGGGACGGGGAGCGCCTGGAACGCCTGGCGGCGGCGCTGCGGCAGGAACCCGCCCAGCGCGGCGCGGCGCTCCAGCAGGTACTTCATCTCGGGCGAGTCCGGCGCCGGCTTGTAGAACGGCAGGTCCCCGAGCTTGTCGTCCGGGATCGGGATGTTGAACCGGTCGCGCATCTGGCGGATGGAATCGATGTCCATCTTCTTTTGCTGGTGCGTGGTGTTCTTGCCCTCGCCGATCTTGCCCATGCCGTAGCCCTTCACGGTCTTGGCAAGGATCACGGTAGGCTGGCCCTTGTGCTTCACCGCCGCGGCATAAGCCGCGTAGATCTTGTGCGGGTCGTGGCCGCCTCGATTCAGTCGCCAGATGTCGTCGTCGCTCATGCGCGACACCATTTCCAGCAGGCGCGGGTCCTTGCCGAAGAAATGCTTCCTGACAAAGGCGCCGTCATTGGCCTTGAAGTTCTGGTATTCGCCGTCCACGGTGTCCTGCATCACCTTCTGCAGCGCGCCGTCCTTGTCGCGCGCAAGCAGCGGATCCCAGTACGAGCCCCAGAGCAGCTTGATCACGTTCCAGCCGGCGCCGCGAAAGTCGGCTTCGAGCTCCTGGACGATCTTGCCGTTGCCGCGCACCGGGCCGTCGAGCCGTTGCAGGTTGCAGTTGACGACGAAGATCAGGTTGTCGAGCTTCTCGCGCACCGCCATGCCGATCGCGCCCAGCGACTCGGGCTCATCCATCTCGCCGTCGCCGCAGAACACCCAGACCTTGCGGTTCTCGGTGTTCGCCAGTCCCCTAGCGTGCATGTATTTCAGGAAGCGCGCCTGGTAGATCGCCTGCAGCGGTCCCAGGCCCATCGACACCGTCGGGAACTGCCAGAAATCCGGCATGAGCCAGGGGTGCGGGTAGGAAGTGATGCCCTTGCCGTCGACGTCGCGGCGGAAATTGAGCAGCTGCTCCTCGGTGAGGCGGCCTTCCATGTATGCGCGGGCATAGATGCCGGGCGCCGAATGCCCCTGGAAATAGATGAGGTCGCCGCCGTGGTTCTCCGAAGGCGCGTGCCAGAAATGGTTGAACCCGATGCCGAACAGCGTGCCTACCGACGCAAAGCTCGCGATGTGCCCGCCAAGGTCCCCCTCGACCTTGTTGGCCTTCGCCACCATCACCATCGCATTCCAGCGGGCGTACGAGCGGATGCGCTCCTCGAGCGCATGATCCCCGGGCGAGCGCTCCTCCATGTGCGGCGGAATGGTGTTGAGGTAGGCGGTGTTGGCCGAAAACGGCAGGTAGGCCCCGGCGCGGCGTGCCGTGTCGATCAGCTTCTGGAGCAGGAAGTGGGCTCGCTCCGGGCCCTCCCGCTCCATGACTGCCTCGAGGGCATCGAGCCATTCCCGGGTTTCCTGGGAATCCGGATCGTTGGCGGCGGGGAATTGGGGAACGGCAGACATGAGTCCTCCAGCTTGCGGCTTTGCTCTGTCGATCGAGGGCGCGGACGCGGATTTCTCGAACCCGTACCGCTCTGGAATTTCCGTCGAAGCTTAATACGTTCAAGTGACCCGCACAAACGCGCAAACGCCGGTCGCGATACCCGCGTTGCCGCACCGGAAGCCGGGTCGATTTCCGATTTTTCATATTGTAAAATACGATTCCGTTATATGCAACCGGCCGAATGCTAAACTTCGGGCCCTTTTCGGCTCCCGTCCACACCCTGCGCATGACCGCTCGCATCATTGATGGAAAGGCGCACGCTGCCGCACTGCGCGCCGAACTGAAGTCCTCCGTTGCCGCCCTCGCAGCGCGCGGCGTGCAGCCGGGCCTGGCCGTCATCATGGTCGGGGACAATCCCGCATCGCGCACTTACGTGCGCAACAAGGTGCGCGCCTGCGAGGAAGCCGGCGTGCTTTCGCAGTTGCACGAATTCCCCGCGGATGCCGACGAGTCCGCGCTCCTCGCGCGAGTACGGGAACTGAACGCCGATCCGCGCATCGACGGCATCCTGGTCCAGCTTCCCCTGCCCCCTCACATAGACGAGGCGCGGGTGCTCGCGGCGGTGGTTCCGGAAAAGGATGTCGACGGATTCCATGTGCACAGCGCCGGGGCGCTGCTCATCGGCGCACCGCATTTCGTGCCGTGCACGCCCGCCGGGATCATGTACCTGCTCGAGAAGGAGGCTATTCCGATCGCAGGACGGCATGCGGTGGTGGTCGGCCGCAGCAACATCGTGGGCAAGCCCATGGCACTGCTGCTCTTGCAAAAGGACGCTACCGTCACCATCTGCCATTCCAAGACACCCGAACTCGCAGCTCACACGCGCAGGGCGGATATCCTCGTCGCGGCCGTAGGCCGCACGAACCTGATCGGCGCGGACATGGTCAAACCAGGCGCCTGCGTGATCGACGTGGGCACCAACCGGCAGCCCGATGGGAAGCTTCGCGGAGACGTGGACTTCGAGGCGGTGAGGGCAGTGGCCGGCAGTATCACTCCGGTCCCGGGCGGCGTAGGGCCGATGACGGTGGCGATGCTGGTGGCCAATACGCTGCACGCCGCCCAACAACGCAAGCAGTACTGAAGCAGGAATCGACCGTGAATACCGCAATCGCAAACCCGCTCCTCGATTTTTCCGGACTGCCGCGCTTTGCGGAGTTCAAGCCCGCCCACGTTTCGCCGGCCATGGACCAGCTGCTCGCGGAGGCGCGCGCCACGATCGGGCGGATTTCCGCCGACGGCGTTGCGGCGACCTGGGACGCATTCGTGGGCCCGCTGGAGGATGCGACCGAGCGGCTATCGCGAGCCTGGGGCCAGGTGGAGCATCTGCACTCGGTAATGGACAGCCCCGAACTGCGCGCCGCATACAACGCCGACCTGCCGAAGATCACCCAGTTCTGGACCGAACTCGGCCAGAACCAGCGCTTGTTCGACAAGTACCGCGCGTTGAAGGATTCCGCGGAATTCGCGGCCCTCGTGCCCGCGCGCAAGAAGCTGGTGGACAACGCGCTGCGCGATTTCCGCCTCGGCGGGGCCGAACTGCCGGCCGAGCAGAAGCCGCGATATGCCGCGATCCAGGACGAGCTTGCCTCGCTGTCGGCGAAGTTCTCCGAAAACGTGCTGGACGCGACCAACGCCTACTCGGTCGTGCTCGAGGACGAGAAGCGCCTGGCGGGCATTCCGGCCGATGCGATCCAGACTGCCCGAGAGGCCGCCGGGAAGGACGGCAAGCCCGGCTGGAAATTCACGCTGCAGATGCCGTCCTACCTCCCGGTGATGCAATACGCCGACGATCGCGCCCTGCGCGAGATGTTCTATCGCGCCAACGCCACCCGCGCCTCGGAATTCGGCAAGCCCGAATGGGACAATACTCCCTTGATCGCGCGCATCCTTGAGTTGCGCAAGGAGGATGCTGCGCTGCTGGGCTATGCCAATTTCGCCGAGGTCTCCCTGGTGCCGAAAATGGCCCGGACTCCGGCTCAGGTGCTGGAGTTCCTGCACGACCTGGCCCGCCGCGCACGGCCGTTCGCCGAGCGCGACCTTGCCGAGCTCAGGGAATACGCGCGCCGCGAGCTGGGCTTGTCGACGCTCGAGGCCTGGGACATGGCCTACGCCTCAGAGAAGCTGCGCGCCGAGCGTTACTCGTTCTCGGACCAGGAAGTGAAGCAGTATTTCCCGGAATCCCAGGTGGTGCCGGGAATGTTCAAGCTCGTGGAGACGCTCTACGGCATCCGCATCGCCGAGTCCGCCGCGCCCGTCTGGCACAAGGATGTGCGCTTCTTCGACATCCGCAACGAATCCGGCAGCCTGATCGGGCAGTTCTACATGGACCTTTACGCGCGCGAAACCAAGCGCGGCGGAGCCTGGATGGACGGCGCGATCACGCGCCGCCGCAAGGGCGCGGGCATCCAGACCCCGGTCGCGTACCTCAACTGCAATTTTTCCGGGCCGGTGGGCGCAAAGCCGGCTCTCTTCACGCATGACGACGTCATCACCCTGTTCCACGAGTTCGGCCACGGCCTCCACCACCTGCTGACGAAAATCGAGGACCTCGGCGTCTCGGGGATCAACGGCGTGGAGTGGGACGCGGTCGAGTTGCCGAGCCAGTTCATGGAGAATTTCTGCTGGGAATGGGAAGTGCTCGAGCACATGACGAAGCATGTAGACTCGGGCGCGCCGCTGCCCCGCGAGTTGTTCGACAAGATGCTGGCGGCCAAGAATTTCCAGTCCGGCCTGGGCATGCTGCGCCAGATCGAGTTCTCGTTGTTCGACATGCACCTGCATTACGACTTTGCACCCGGCTCGGGCCGCAGTGCGCAGGACGTGCTCGATGCTGTCAGGAAGGAAGTCGCGGTGGTGTTGCCGCCGGCCTACAACCGCTTCCCTAACAACTTCTCCCATATCTTCGCGGGCGGTTATGCCGCCGGCTACTACAGCTACAAATGGGCCGAAGTTCTCTCGGCAGATGCGTTCAGCGCGTTCGAGGAAATGCGCGCGCTGCGCGGTGTCCTGGACGGACTGACCGGGGCGCGCTTCCGCGACGAGGTGCTGGCTGTCGGGGGAAGCCGGCCGGCGGCAGAGTCGTTCCGCGCGTTCCGCGGCCGGGACCCGCAGGTCGATGCCCTGCTGCGTCACAATGGTATGATTCCCGCGTGACTCTGCGGAGCAATTGACATGCAGCCGTCCATATCAATCCGGCTTTCAGCGCTCGGCGCGCTCCTTTTGTTGGCGGCCGCAATGCCCTCGATTGCCCAGCAGTACAGGTGGGTGGACGAGAAGGGCCGGGTCCAGTATTCGGATACGCCGCCGCCGCCTTCCGCGAAGGACGTCCAGAAGAAGAACCTCAAGGGCAGCGTGGTCGGCACGGTGGTGCCCTTTGAGCTTACGCGCGCCGTCAAGGACGCCCCCGTGACGCTTTACACTTCGCCGCCCTGCGGCGTGAGCTGCGACAAGGCGCGCGAAGCCCTGAACGCGCGGGGCGTCCCGTTCAAGGAAGTGCAGGTGTGGGACGAGAACACCAATGCCGAATTGCGCAAGATCTCCAATGGCAGGGAGGTTCCGGTGCTGGTGGTCGGCAGCAGGGTGCAGACAGGATTTGAGCAGGGCGCATTCGATCGCGCGCTCGATATTGGCGGCTACCCGAAGACCGGGATGGTGCCGCCGTTGAAGCAGGCCGCCCCGCCGATGCCCGAAGACTACAAGCCGGCGGCAAACGGGACCGCGGCCCCGCCCGCCGCGCAGAAATGAAACTGGCGACCTGGAACGTCAACTCGCTCAAGGTCCGGCTCCCGCATCTCACCGATTGGCTGCAGGCCGCGCAACCCGACGTGGTCTGCCTGCAGGAACTCAAGCTGGAGGATGCGAAATTCCCGCGTGACGAGCTCGCAGCCGCCGGCTACTCGGCGGCATGTTCGGGGCAGAAGACCTACAACGGGGTGGCGATCCTCGCCCGGACTCCGCTTGACGATGTGCAAACCGGCATACCCGGATTCGAGGATGAGCAAAGGCGCGTGATTGCAGCAACGGTGGGTGGGGCGCGGGTTGTATGCCTATACGCGCCGAACGGCCAGGCGGTCGGATCGGACAAGTACGAGTACAAGCTCCGGTGGTACGCGGCGCTGCGCGAGTGGCTGGGCTCTGAACTCGCGCGCCACCCGCACCTGGCGGTACTCGGCGACCTGAATATTGCCCCCGAGGACCGCGACGTCCACGACCCCAAGGCCTGGGAAGGCCAGGTCCACGTGTCCGGGCCGGAGCGCGAGGCATTTCGCGCGCTCCTAGGGCTGGGGCTCAAGGATTCGTTCCGCCTGTTCGAGCAGCCGGAGAAGAGCTATTCCTGGTGGGACTACCGGATGATGGGCTTTCGCAGGAATGCCGGTTTGCGCATCGACTTCGTGCTGCTGTCGCCGGCGCTTGCGGCGCGTTGCACCGCGTGCACCATCGACAAGGCCCCGCGCAAGCTCGAGCGGCCCAGCGACCACACCCCGGTCATCGCCGAGCTTGCGTAGGGGTGCCGGCTAGTCGATTGCCGCGTAGGCCGGCAAGGTGAGGAATTCGACGTAATCGCCGGTGGTGATCCTGTCGAACAGCTTCGCGCCCTCCTCGTACCTCCCTTCCTTCCAGGCAGCCTCGCCCAGGTAGGTCTTCACTTTCGGCAATTCGTCGGCAAGCAAGGTGCGGAAGAGCTCGGTTGTGACCTTGCGGCCATCGTCGAGCCGGCCCTTCTCGCTGCGGATCCACTGCCAGATCTGCGAGCGCGAGATCTCCGCCGTCGCGGCATCCTCCATGAGGTTGAATACGGGCACGCATCCGTTCCCGGCGAGCCAGGCACCCAGGTATTGGATGCCGACCGAGATATTGTTGCGCAGGCCGGCCTCCGTGATCGGCGCCTCCGGCTTGAAATCGAGCAGATCCTTCGCGCCGTAGTTCACGTCCGGACGCTGCTTGCCATACTGGTTGGGCGCAGGCATGTGCTTGTCGAACACTTCCTTCGCGATCGGCACCAGCGCCGGATGCGCAACCCACGTGCCGTCGCACCCGTCCGTCACTTCTCGCAGCTTGTCCTGGCGCACCTTCTCGAGCGCCGCTTCGTTTGCGGCAGGATCGTTCTTGATCGGGATCTGGGCGGCCATCCCGCCCATCGCCGGGGCGCCGCGCTTGTGGCAGGTCTTCACCAGCGTGAGGGCGTAGGCGCGCATAAAAGGCGAGGTCATCGTGACCTGCGAGCGGTCGGCAAGGCAGAAATCCTTGTTCGAGCGGAACTTCTTGATGCAGGAAAAGATGTAGTCCCAGCGGCCGATGTTGAGGCCGGCGGAGTGGTCCTTCAGCTCCCACAGGATTTCGTCCATCTCGAATGCGGCGACCACCGTTTCGATCAGCACGGTCGCGCGGATCGTCCCGTGCGGGACACCGACCTCCTTCTGCGCCAGCGTGAAGATGTCGTTCCACAGCCGGGCTTCGAGGTGCGACTCCATCTTCGGCAGGTAGTAGTACGGGCCGCTGCCGCGTTTGAGGAGTTCCTTCGCGTTGTGGAAGAACAGCAGCGCGAAATCGAAAATCCCACCAGCCACCGGCTTGCCGTCGACGGTGACGTGTTTCTCGTCCAGGTGCCAGCCGCGCGGGCGCGGGATCAGCACGGCGGTCTTGTCGTTCAACTTGTACTGCTTGCCGTTCTGCTCGAGCGCTATCGTGCGGCGGACCGCGTCCCGGATGTTGATCTGCCCGTCGATCATGTTGAACCAGGTCGGGCAGTTGGCGTCCTCGAAGTCCGCCATGAAGGTGGACGCGCCGCAGTTCAGCGCATTGATCACCATCTTGCGATCGGTCGGGCCGGTGATCTCCACCCGGCGGTCGAGCATGTCCGCAGGTTGCGGGGCTATCTTCCATTCCGCATCGCGAATGGATTTGGTTTCCGGCAGGAAATCGGGAAGTTTCCCTGCATCGAACTCTTTTTGCCGTGCAGCACGGCGGGCCAGGAGGTCAGCGCGTCGCGGCTCGAAAGCGCGGTGCAGCAAAGCCACCAAGCCAAGCGCTTCCGGGGTCAGAATCTGAGCAAATTCAGGGGTGATGGCGGCGCTGACCTGCACGCCGGCGGGAAAGGCTGTGGGCATGGGGATTCCTTTATTGCTTTGCACAAAATAAGCTGGATTGTACAACCTGAAAATTCCACATGGTGGAATTTTCAGGTCAAGGCTCCGGCCTAATCAGCGTCTTTGCCCTCGATCCCCAGTTCCTGGATCTTCCTCGTGATCGTATTGCGCCCCATGCCAAGCAGGTTGGCAGCCTCGATCCGTCGTCCGCCAGTCTTCGCCAAGGCTTTGACGATCAACGATTTTTCGAACTGCCGACCGAGAAGATCCAGGATTCCGCTCTCGCCCCTTCCCAGGCGGCGTTCGACTTCCTGCTCGAGGGCGGACACCCAGTCGGACGCCGTTGCGGCGGAAGCCGGCTCCCGAAACTCGGCCGGCAGGTCCCCGACTTCGATCACTTGTCCCGGTGCCATTACCGTCAGCCAATGGCACAGGTTCTCGAGCTGGCGCACGTTGCCCGGAAAATCCAGGCGCGAAATGTGGTCGACCACTTCATCCGACAGGCGCTTCGGGTCTACCCCGAGCTGCCCCGCGCTGTGGGCGAGGAAATGCCGGGCAAGCAATGGGATGTCTTCACGGCGTTCGCGCATGGCCGGCAGCCGGATGCGAATCACGTTCAGCCGGTGGTACAAGTCTTCGCGAAAACTCCCTTCGCGGACCCGCGCATCCAGGTTCTGGTGGGTCGCGGCGATGACGCGCACGTTGGTCTTGATTTGCTGGTGACCGCCCACCCGGTAAAAACTTCCGTCGGACAACACTCGCAGCAGGCGCGTCTGGAGATCGGCAGGCATGTCCCCGATCTCGTCCAGAAAGAGCGTGCCCCCTTCGGCCTGCTCGAAACGGCCGCGCCGCTGCGCCTGCGCCCCCGTAAAGGAGCCCCGCTCGTGGCCGAACAGTTCGGACTCGAGGAGATCCTTGGGCATGGCCGCGGTATTGATCGCGACAAACGGCTTGGATGCGCGCGCACTATGACGGTGCAATGCCCGCGCCACCAGTTCCTTGCCTGAACCGGATTCCCCCGTGATGAGTACCGTAGCGGTGGATTGGGACAACCGGCCGATTGCCCGGAAGACCTCCTGCATCGCCGGCGCCTGGCCCAGGATCTCGGGCGCTTCGGCCACCGGCTCAAGGGCGGCCGCTTCGCGCTGGCTCTCGTCGAGCGCGCGCCGGATGAGGTCCACCGCCTGGTCGACGTCGAATGGCTTGGGGAGGTACTCATATGCCCCTCCCTGGAATGCCGCGACGGCTGACTCGAGGTCGGAATAGGCGGTCATGACGATGACCGGCACCGTGGGATGGCGCTCCTTTACGGTCTGCAGCAACTGCAAGCCCGACGGACCCGGCATCCGGATATCCGAGACCAGAACCTGCGGGGGGCCGTTGCTCAGGGCATCCAGCGCCTCGGAGGCGGAGGAAAAGGAGTTGAATGCGATCCCCTCGCGGCCGAGCGCTTTCTCGAACACCCACCGGATGGAGCGATCATCATCGACGATCCAGACTGGCTTCATCAGTTTCCAGATAAATGCCGCTCGAGGAGGACTACCCCAGGGGCAGCAGAATTGTGAACACAGTACGGCCGGGCCGGCTGTCGCATTCGATCATCCCCTGGTGATACTGGACGAAGGTTTGCGCCAGCGACAGGCCGAGGCCGCTGCCCCCCTCGCGCCCGGACACGAGGGGATTGAAAATCTTGTCGCGGATATCCTCCGCGACGCCGGGTCCGTCGTCGATTACTTGCAATTCTAGTGCCAGCCTGTGGCGGCGCCGCACGATGGTGACCTGGCGGGCGATCCGCGTGCGAAATTCAATCGTGCCGCGGGCCGGGCCGACACCGGCCGCCCGGCCCGCGCGCAGCGCCTGGGCTGCGTTGCGCGCGATGTTGAGGATCGCCTGGATCAGCTGCTCCTTGTCCCCGATCAGCTCGGGCACGCTGACGTCGTAATTGCGCCGGATCGCGATCCCCTCTGAAAATTCGGCCAGGATCAGGCTCCGCACGCGCTCGAGGATCTCGTGGACATTCAGCGGCGCGAGCCGCGGAGTGCGGTGCGGCGTCAGAAGGCGGTCCATCAGCGCCTGGAGGCGGTCCGCCTCCTTGATGATGACCTGCGTGTATTCCTTGAGCTCGGCCTTGTCGAGCTCGCGCTCGAGCAGCTGGGCCGAGCCGCGCAGCCCGCCAAGCGGGTTCTTGATCTCATGGGCGAGGTTCCGGATGAGTTCGCGGTTTGCCGCCTGCTGATCCACCATGCGCTCTTCCCGCGCAATCCGGAGCTGCTGCTCGATCGGCCGCAGCTCGACCAGCAACGGCGTCCCGGGCAGCGCGATATGCGCGACCATGGCGACCAGCGCGAGGGGCTCGTGGCCCGGGCGCAGGAAGGTAAGGCTCTGCGCCGAATAATCCCAGTGGCTGGCAAGTGCGTCGGCCAGCGTCTTGGCCAGCTCCGACTGTTCATCAAACAGCGGGACGAAGGGCTGCCCGAGCAAACCCTTGACCGCGGTGGCGAGGAGGCTTTCCGCGGCGGGATTGACGTAGCGGACGACTAAATCCGCATCAAGCACCGCCACTGCAGTGGGCAGCAATTCCAACCCGGAAAAGGGGGCGTTCATGCGGAATCCGAAGGTCGCCCCGGGAGCGGCTACTTCAGCTTGCCAAGTTCCTTGCGGAGCTCGCCGACATTCTTCTCATGCAATTCGACGTTGTCCTTGTATTTCTGCAACCGCTCGAGCACCTTCGCATAGTTCTTTTCGTCGCCAAGCCGAATGGATTCCTGCTCCGCCAGTTCGGCCTTCGCCTTGGCGAGCAGGGCTTCCTCGCTCGCCAATTCGGACTCGAGCGTGGCTTTCTGCCGGTCGCGGGCGTTGGCGCGTTCACCCGAGCTTTCTTTCGGGAATCCTGCCGGTGATTTTGCCGCTGACTTCGGGATCGGCGCCTGCGGAGGTACTACGTTTACGCGCTGGGTCTGGATTACCTTGCAGTCCTTGCCGGCCGTTTCGTCCTTGACGTTCGTAACGTGGGTCTTGCCGCTGGAGTCCACGCATCGCCAGATGGTCTGGATTTCGCCGCCCCCTTGCGCAAACGCGAGCGGAGCTGCGCCGGCCAAGCCGGCAAGAATCGCCACGGTCGCTACGCTGCCGCCAAGTCTCATCGAGAACGAGCCTTAAATTGAACAGCCAAGTGTATGTTACTAATCGGACTTTTACAATGCGGCCCGAAAAAGCAAAAAGGACGGGCAATGCCCGTCCTTCTATTAACGCATGAACCCGGATCCGGGCTTAGGCGTTCAGGTTACGACGAGTAATACATGTCGAACTCGACCGGGTGGGTCGTCATGCGGAACCGCGTGACTTCGTTCATCTTCAGTTCGATGTACGCATCGATGAAGTCGTCGGAGAACACGCCGCCCTTGGTCAGGAACGCCCGATCCTTGTCCAGGCATTCGAGCGCCTGGTCCAGCGACGAGCACACGTTCGGGACCTTCTTCGCCTCTTCCGGCGGGAGGTCGTAGAGGTTCTTGTCTACGGGGTCGCCCGGGTGGATCTTGTTCTGCACTCCATCAAGACCCGCCATCAGCAACGCCGCGAACGCCATGTACGAGTTGGCCGTAGGGTCCGGGAAACGCACTTCCACGCGCCGGGCCTTGGCGCTGTTCACGAACGGGATGCGGCAGGAGGCGGAGCGATTCCGCGACGAGTACGCGAGGTTGATCGGCGCTTCAAATCCCGGGACCAGGCGCTTGTAGCTGTTGGTGCCCGGATTGGTGATCGCGTTCAGCGCCTTGGCGTGCTTGATCACCCCGCCGATGTAATACAGCGCAAATTCGGACAGTCCCGCGTATCCATTGCCGGCGAACAGGTTCTCGCCGCCCTTCCAGACCGACTGGTGAACGTGCATGCCCGAACCGTTGTCGCCCACGACCGGCTTGGGCATGAAGGTCGCCGTCTTGCCGTACGACGCGGCCACGTTCCAGACCGTGTACTTGAGGATCTGAGTCCAGTCGGCGCGTTGAACGAGCGGCGCGAATTTCGTCCCGATCTCGCATTGCCCCGGCGCGGCCACTTCGTGGTGGTGGACCTCGACTTCCACGCCCTGCTGTTCAAGGGCGATGCACATGGCATTGCGGATGTCCTGCAGCGTATCCGCCGGGGGCACGGGGAAATAGCCGCCCTTGACCGGCGCACGGTGACCCATGTTGCCCGACTCGTAGTCGATGCCCGAGGACCACGGAGCCTCCTCCGAGCGGATCTTCACCGAGCAGCCCGACATGTCCACCTGCCACGTCACGCCGTCGAAGATGAAAAACTCGGGCTCAGGGCCGAAGTAGGCGGTATCGCCCAGGCCGGAAGACTTCAGGTACGCCTCGGCGCGCTTGGCGATGCCGCGGGGGCAACGGTCATACGGCTTCCCGTCCGCCGGTTCGACCACGTCGCAGGAAATATTGAGCACGGGTTCGTCGGTGAACGGATCCAGGCGCGCGCTGTTCGGATCCGGCATGAGCGCCATGTCGGAGGCCTGGATACCTTTCCAGCCGGCGATCGACGAACCGTCGAACGCATGTCCTTCCTCGAACTTGTCCATGGTGAAATACTTGGCCGGGACGGACACGTGCTGTTCCTTGCCGAGCGTGTCGGTAAAACGGAAATCGACGAATTTGACTTCCTTTTCCTTGGCCAGTTTCAGTACATCGGCTGCCGATGGCATCTAATTCTCCTGAATTTGCGAATAAAAAGCGGAACCGGCCCCCCGGGCCGACGGAAAAGAATCGAGCAGTTTCCATGCCAAACAAGGCGGCTGACTGTGCCCCTTGATTGCAGAGCGCGAATCCGCCAATTCTACAGAAAGAAAACGCACCGTTTCAATGCGCAAGAAACCGGAACGCCCCGTTATGGTGCGCATCCCGCACCAAGTCTGGGGATGGGGAGCCCTTATAATCCTTCGCACACTCACAGGACTCCCATGGCCGACCCGGACTCGATCAAGAATATTGCCCGCCAGCGCGCGAAAGAGCTGAAGTTGCCGTACTCGGGCGCATTGCTTCCCCAGGAAGCCCATACCCTGATGCAAGCGGGGGCCAAACTGGTCGATGTCCGCACAAAAGCTGAATTGCAGTGGGTCGGCCAAGTGCCTGGCGCCATTGCGGTGGAATGGAACAGCTGGCCCGGGGGCACCCCCAATCCGGACTTCGTCCCTCAACTCGAGGCGCATTTGGGCAAGGAGGTGCCGGTCATGTTTCTGTGCCGGTCGGGCGGCCGTTCGCACAATGCCGCAATCGCGGCGGCGCAGGCGGGATTCCGCGAGGTCTACAACGTGCTTCAGGGCTTCGAGGGCGACAAAGGCCCGGATGGCCACCGTAATACCCTGGGCGGATGGCGGCTAGCCGGCCTGCCTTGGGTCCAGAGCTAGCCTGCGGACCAGTTCACCAGGCCAGTGTAGGCCGTCAGCAGCACTGCACCGCCAAACACAATCCGGTACCACGCGAATAGCGTGAAGTCGTGCGAGGCGATATAGCGGAGCAGCCAGCGCACGCACAGGAAGGCCGATGCGAATGCGGTGACCGCGCCGACCCCGAAGAGCCCCACGTCGCCGCTGCCGAACAGCGCGCGATGCTTGAACAGGTCATAGGCCCCGGCCGCCACCAATGTCGGCACCGCCAGGAAGAAAGAGAATTCCGTGGCGGCCTTGCGCGAGAGGCCGAACAGCATTCCCCCGATGATGGTCGCACCCGAACGCGAGGTCCCGGGGATCAGTGCGAATGCCTGGGCGCATCCGACTTTCAATGCGTCCTTCCAGCCCATGTCATCCACGCTATCGATGGACGGCGCGCGCGGACGGCGCTCGACCCACAGAATGATTATTCCGCCCACGATGAACGCCAGCGCGACCGGAACCGGCTTGAACAAGTAGGCCTTGATGTGCTTTCCGAAGGCCAGCCCGAGCACCGCGGCGGGCATGAACGCGACAACGAGGTTGAGCAGGAACCGCTGTGCCGCAGCGTCGCGGAACGCCCCCGCAATGACCCTGATGAAACGCGCGCGGTACTCCCAGACGATCGCGAGCATGGCGCCGGTCTGGATCACGATGTCGAACACCTTGCCGCGCTCGTCCCCGAATCCGAGCAGATTCCCGGCGAGGATCAGGTGACCGGTGCTGGAAACGGGCAGGAACTCGGTGAGGCCCTCCACGATGCCGAGGATCGCAGCACTGGCCAGCTCGTGCATGCTCACCGCTCTGCCGCCCGCTCGGTCAGCTTCTTGTTCGCGGCCGACAGCCGGTCGATCAGGATGCGCATGAAGGACTTGTTGAACTGCACCTGGCAGGCGTCGCTCGCCGCGGACAGGGGGGCCGCCTTGATTTCGAGGACCAGCACCGGCGTCGTGGAACGGATCGTGGTGCTGCGCAGCGCGCTCTCAGTGGAGAAGTAGAGCATCTCGCCGAAGCAGTCGCCCGGCCCGAGCGTGGCGAGCTGGTGTCCCTCGCGGGTGACTTCGCTGCTACCGTCCACGAGGATGAAGAAACCATCGCCGCGCTCCCCCTCCTGGATCAGCAGGCGATTCGCCGGAATGTGGCGCCACGCCGAAATCCTCAGCGTCTCCCAGATCTCCACATCGCGAAAATCCCGGAAGAACGAAAGGTTGCGCAGCAGGTGGAACTTGCGGGTCTCGGAGAAATCCTCGCGCGGCGCCTCGAGCTCCCGGAACAGCGCCGCAAGGTCCTTGCCGAACTCGATCCAGTTCTGGTAGCGCAGCGCCAAGTCTTTCTGCATGGCACGCGAAACGATTGCCTCGATGGCCGGGGGCAGGTTCTGGCGCAAGGACGAAAGCGCCGGCGGGGCGTGGTTCACGATCTGGTACATCAGGCTCGCCTGCGAGGAGGCGCTGAACGGCAAACGGCCGGCAAGCAGCTGGAACATGACGACGCCGAGCGAATAGATGTCCGTCTGGTGGGTGAGCTCGCGATCGGTCAGCTGTTCCGGGGACATATAGGCGGGAGAGCCGGCATTGCCGATGTTGGTATGCGTTGCTTCCTCGAGCTGGGCCACGCCGAAATCCGCGAGCTTCACGTCAAACTCCTCGGTAACCAGGATGTTCGCCGGCTTGATGTCGCGGTGGATGATTCCCATGCGGTGCGCGTATTCGAGCGCGCGGCTGCACTTGAACACGACTTCCACCACCCGCTCGAGCGGCAGCAGGTTGTCCATCACCGCATATTGCGCCAGGGTTCCCCCGGCGACGTAGTCCATCACCACATAGCTGTATTCCTCCTCGACCGCAGCATCGAGCAGCGAGACGATATGCGGGTGGTTGAGCTTGCCGACCAGCGCAGCCTCGGTCAGGAACGCGCTGCGATGCTTGCCCCCGAACGAAGGGTCGTCCGTGGCATGGTTGAACAGCTTGATGGCGACGTCGCGCGCCGCGAAAGTGTCGCGCGCGCGATAGACCGAGCTCGTGGCGCCGCGCCCGAGCTCGCCAAGGATGGTGTACTTGCCGATCGTGCTCGGCACTGTGGTCGACATGTCCGTTACCCGGCTGACTGCCCCGGCTATGCCTTGTGGTAGATCTCGCTGCCTTTCCGGACGAACTCGATCGCCTTCTCCTGCATACCTTTCTTCAGGGCCGCTTCGTCCGTGACCTTGTGCTTTTCGGCATAGTCGCGCACATCCTGGGTGATCTTCATCGAGCAGAAATGCGGCCCGCACATGGAGCAGAAGTGCGCCACCTTGGCGCTGTCCTTCGGCAGGGTTTCGTCGTGGAAATCCTTGGCTGTATCGGGGTCCAGGCCGAGGTTGAACTGGTCGGCCCAGCGGAACTCGAACCTCGCCTTGGATACTGCGTTGTCTCGTATCTGCGCGCCGGGATGCCCCTTGGCAAGGTCGGCCGCGTGGGCGGCGACCTTGTACGCCATGATCCCGTCCTTCACGTCCTTCTTGTTCGGGAGCCCCAGGTGTTCCTTCGGCGTGACATAGCAAAGCATGGCCGTGCCGTACCAGCCGATCTGGGCCGCGCCGATCGCGGAGGTGATGTGGTCATAACCCGGAGCGATGTCGGTGGTGAGCGGCCCGAGCGTGTAGAAGGGCGCTTCCTTGCACCAGTCGAGCTGCAGGTCCATGTTCTCCTTGATGAGCTGCATGGGCACGTGCCCGGGCCCCTCGATCATCACCTGCACATCGTGTTTCCACGCGACCTGCGTAAGCTCGCCGAGCGTCTTCAGTTCGCCGAGCTGGGCTTCGTCGTTCGCATCGTAGATCGACCCCGGGCGCAGTCCGTCGCCGAGGGAGAACGACACGTCGTAAGCCTTCATGATTTCGCAGATGTCCTCGAAGTGCGTGTAGAGGAAGCTTTCCTTGTGGTGGGCGAGGCACCACTTGGCCATGATGGATCCGCCGCGCGAAACGATCCCCGTCATGCGATTGGCGGTGAGCGGCACGTACTGCAGGCGCACCCCCGCATGGATGGTGAAGTAGTCCACGCCCTGCTCCGCCTGCTCGATCAGCGTGTCGCGGAAGATTTCCCAGGTGAGATTTTCGGCGCGCCCGTCGACCTTTTCGAGGGCCTGGTAGATCGGCACCGTGCCGATCGGCACCGGGGAGTTGCGGATGATCCACTCCCGCGTTTCATGGATGTGCTTGCCGGTGGACAGGTCCATGACGGTATCGCCGCCCCAGCGGATCGACCACGTCATCTTCTCCACTTCCTCGCCGATGGAGGATCCCAGCGCGGAATTGCCGATGTTGGCGTTGATCTTCACGAGGAAGTTGCGGCCGATGATCATCGGCTCCGTTTCCGGGTGGTTGATGTTGGCCGGGATGATCGCCCTGCCGCGCGCCACTTCGGAGCGGACGAACTCAGGCGTGATTTCGGCGGGAATCTCCGCCCCGAACCGCTCTCCCCGATGCTGGCGCCCCATCAGCGCGGCGAGCTTTTCGCCCATCGGCCCGGTGTCCTTCAGGCTTTGGATGTACTCGGCGCGGCGCAGATTCTCGCGAATGGCGATGTACTCCATTTCCGGCGTGATGATGCCGCGGCGGGCATAGTGCATCTGCGTCACGTTCTTGCCGGCCAGCGCCCGCCGCGGTTTGCGGCTCAGGTTGAAGCGCAGTTCGCCAAGCTTGGGGTCGTTCATCCGTTCGACGCCGAAGCGCGAGCTCGGGCCGGTGAGTTCCTCGACATCGCCGCGTTCCTCGATCCACCCGGTGCGCAACGGCACCAGCCCCGACCGGATATCGATCTTGACCGCGGGATCGGAGTAGGGTCCGGAGGTGTCGTAGACCCAGATCGGAGGGTTCTTTTCCGCCCCGAAGTCGGCCGGCGTGTCCGCCTGGGAAATCTCGCGCATCGGGACGCGGATGTCCGGACGCGAACCCGTGACGTAGACCTTCCTGGAATTGGGCAGCGATTTCACCGCCGCTTCGTCTACCTGGGCCGTGGCGGCGAGGAATTTCGGATTGGCACTCATGTTCGCTCCTGTGGCAAATAATGGGAGCGAGGACGCCCGACGGCACATGGGCGGCCAACGCTTCCCTGCGGCGGCATTACCCGCATCAGGTTCGAAGGGACTCTCTCACCCGGGGAAGCAGCCCCCAGGACCCCTACGCTGACTGATTTGATTATACGGGACAGCAAGGTCCCGATTCGCAAGCATTTTTTTGCGCCGCAATAATTGTTGACGGATCAGACCCAAGCAAATATATTACTGACCAGTCAGTAATATTGAATTTCCGTGAAACCCAACCCGACAGCCCCCAAACCGGAACCCCGCTGGGTTCGACGCAAAGACGCCCGCCCGGAAGAAATCACAGCCGCGGCGCTGAATCTCTTCGTCGAACGCGGCTATGCCAATACCCGGCTTGAAGATGTCGCCGCCCGGGCTGGGGTCAGCAAGGGCACGCTCTACCTGTATTTTGCCAACAAGCAGGAACTGTTCAAGGCGGTGGTCCGCGAGGGTCTGGCTTCGCCAATTGCCGAAGTGCAGGGAATGATCGACCAGTACGAAGGGCGCGCGTTCGACCTGCTCGGAATGGTCCTCCATGGGTGGTGGCAACGCATCGGTTCGACCCCCATCTCCGGCATCCCAAAACTGATCCTGGCCGAGGCGCGCAACTTTCCCGAAATTGCCGAGTTCTATCTGGCGGAAGTCGTGCGGCCCGGCCTGGAGGCCATCAGCCGCATCATCGAGCGCGGGGTACAGGCAGGCGAATTCCGCCGCGTTGAGGCCGTGCATATCGCGCAACTCGTGTTCGCCCCGACGCTCCTCGTGGCGTGCTGGTGCAATTCGCTTGCCCCGTTTGATCCTGACGGCATGGATCCCCTGCGCGTCATTGACGAGCACCTCGAGATGCTCCGCCGGGGCCTGGCCCCCGACCCGGGCTGAACTGGAGCAGGACAAGACATGAGTGCAATGAAATTTCCTTCCCGCCGGGCCCTGCTGATCGGCTTGATTCTCGTTGCCCTGGCGCTTGCCGGCGTCGCCGGGATGGGCGCGTTGCGCGGTCGGGACGCAGAGGCGAAGGCCGCTGCTGCCGCCAAGAGCCCCACGCTTGAGTTCGTCCCGGACGACCTTTACGCGGTCCGCTTGGGGACCCTGGCGCGCACCCTGCCGGTCACCGGAACGCTCATGGCCCTCACGGCCGCCACGGTCAAGGCCAAGGTGGCCGGGGAACTCGTCGAGGTCACCGTGCGCGAAGGCCAGTCCGTGCAAAAGGGCCAGTTGCTTGCGCGCATCGACCAGACCGAAGTGCAGGCCAAGGTAGCCGCGCGATCCGCGGACGCCGAGGCTGCGCGCGCGCAGTTGAAGCTCGCTGAGAAGAACCGCATCACGCAGAAGGCGCTGCTCGACAAGAACTTCATTTCGCAGAACGCGTTCGACACCACCCAATCCGGTTACGACGTTGCCGTCGCCCGGCTGAGGGCCGCGGAGGCCGACCTGCTGTCGGCAAGAAAGACGCTCGGGGATTCCAGCCTGGTGGCGCCGTTCTCGGGCATCGTTTCGGAGCGCCACGCGCAGCCCGGCGAGCGCGTCCCGCTGGATGCCAAGATCGTCTCGATCGTGGACCTGTCCGTGCTCACCCTCGAAGCCTCCGTGCCCGCGTCCACCATTGCGCAGGTGAAGGTCGGCCAGCCCGTGGCCTTCCGCGTCGATGGCTTCGGCGAGCGCCGCTTCGACGGGCGGATTGACCGTATCAACCCCGCAACCGCAGCGGGCTCGCGCTCGATCAGCGTGTACGCGATCATAGAAAACAAGGAAGCGCTGTTGCGGGGCGGGTTGTTCGCGCAAGGCGACCTGATCCTCGAGAAGATCGAGAACGCGGTGATCGTGCCGGCGACCGCGGTGCGCGAGGAAATCGGCCAGACCTTCGTTTACGCCATCGACGCCGGGACGCTGCGCAAGCGGCCGGTCCGGGTCGGCCAGTCGGACTCGGACGGGATGCTGCAGGTGCTGTCCGGTCTCGCGGCGGGAGACAGCGTGGTGAAGAACAACCTCGGCCAGTTGCGCGACGGCTCCCCGGTGCTGGTCGGGGGCCGCGCCGCGGCCGCGGCAGCCGGGAAATAGCGGCCCGCCATGTGGTTCACCCGCGTAAGCATCCACAACCCGGTATTCGCGACCATGATGATGGCCGCGCTCCTGGTGCTGGGGCTGTTTTCATACAACCGCCTGCCGGTCGAACAGTTCCCGGACGTCAGCTTCCCGGTGGTCGTGGTGCAGACGGAGTATCCAGGCGCGTCGCCCGAGAACGTCGAGGAAGAGGTGACCCGCAAGGTCGAGGAGAACGTCAACACCATCAGCGGGATCAAGACCCTGTCCTCGCGCTCCTACGAAGGGCTCTCGGTGGTGATCATCGAGTTCGACCTCAACGTCGAGCCCAAGATCGCCGCCCAGGATGTGCGCGAGAAGATTGCCATCCTGAAGCCGCTGTTTCGCGACGAGATCAAGGAGCCGCGCGTTTCGCGCTTCAATCCCGACGACTACCCGATCGTTTCGGTGTCCGTGACCGCTCCCGGACGGAGCCTGCGCGAACTCACCACACTCGCGGACCAGGTGATCAAGAAGCGGCTCGAGAACGTCGGCGGCGTCGGTCAGGCCACTCTGGTGGGCGGCGTGAAACGCGAGGTCAAGGTCTACCTCAGGCTGGAGGAGATGGAGGCGCAGAAGATCGGCGCCGACCAGGTCATCCGCGCCCTGCAAAGCGAAAACCAGGAACTCCCGGCCGGCGCCATCGTGACCCAGAGCCAGGAAAAGATCGTCCAGATAAAGGCCCGCCTCGCCAATCCGCGTGACTTCCAGAACCTGATCGTGGCGCGGCGCGGCGGCAAGGCCGTGACGCTGGGACAGATCGCCGATATCGAGGACGGCCAGCAGGAAGAGGAAAGCATCGCCCTCGTGAACGGGGAGCGCGCAATCTCGATCGACATCATCAAGGCGCAGGGCGAAAACACCATCGGCGTGGTCGACGGCGTCCGCCGGGTGGTCGGCGAACTCAAAGGCCTCGTCCCTCCGGACGTCAAAGTCGGCATCGTGCGGGATGCCTCGGTCGGCATCCGCAATTCGGTGGCAGACGTCAAGGCGACCCTCATCGAAGGCGCGCTCCTGACCATTGCGATCGTGTTCCTGTTCCTCGCCTCATGGCGCAGCACCGTGATCACCGGCCTTACGCTCCCGATCGCGCTGATCGGGACCTTCCTGTTCATCTACGCGTTCGGCTTTACCCTGAACGTCCTGACCCTCATGGCCCTGTCGCTTTCCGTGGGCCTGCTCATCGACGATGCAATCGTGGTCCGCGAAAACATCGTGCGCCACGTGGCCATGGGCAAGACCCACACGGCCGCCGCCCTGGAGGGGACGCAGGAGATCGGCCTTGCCGTGCTCGCCACGACGTTCTCGATCGTGGCAGTCTTCCTGCCGGTGGGATTCATGGGCGGGATCATCGGGCGGTTCTTCCACCAGTTCGGCCTCACGGTCGTTGCGGCGGTCCTGATATCGATGTTCGTGAGCTTTACTCTCGACCCGATGCTCTCGTCGATCTGGCGCGACCCCCAGGCCGAGGGCAAGTTCAGCACCGGCCCGCTCGGGCGGCTTCTGGGCTGGTTCCACGGGCTGATGGAGGGCTTCTCGGCGCGGTACGAGCGGCTGCTCGCATGGAGCCTCGCGCACAGGAAGGCGGTCCTGGCGATCGCACTTGCCGCATTCTTCGGCAGCTTCCCCCTGATGAGGTTCGTCGGCACCGAATTCGTGCCCGAGCCGGACCTGTCCGAGCTGCAGGTCCAGTTCACCACGCCGGTGGGAGCCTCGCTCGAACTCTCCACGCAAAAAGCCCGCCAGGCGGAACAGGCCCTGCGCGGGTTTCCCGAGGTCCGGTACACCTACGCCACCATCAACACCGGATTCGCGCAGGGCAAGAACAACGTGAACATCTTCGTCCAGCTGGTGCCGCGAAGCGAGCGCAGCCGTTCGCAGGCGGCGCTCACGCAGCCCATGAGGGAGCGCCTGGGCCGGCTCGCCGGCATCGAGCTGACGCAGATCGGCGCATACAAATCGGTTTCGAGCGGAAAGCCGCTGCAGGTCTCGATCCTCGGCCAGGATCGCGACCTGATGGACGGAATTGCGCGCCAGGTGATGCAGGCCATGCGCGAGGTGCCGGGCGCGGTGGACATAGAGTCGTCGAACAAGGCGGCCAAGCCGCAGCTGACGGTGGATGTGAAGCGCGAGCTGGCCAGCGACCTGGGCATCGGCATCGGCCAGGTCGCGGCAGCGCTGCGCCCGTTGCTCGCCGGCGAAGCGGTAGGGAACTGGCGTGGCCCCGACGACCAGTACTACGACGTGCAGGTGCGCCTGGCGCGTGCCGACCGGGCCCGTCCCGAGGACCTCGCGCGGGTGCCCCTTGCGAGCAGCCAGACCGACGCCAACGGCGCCCCGCGGATGGTCACGGTCCGCGAAATCGCCACCATCGGCGCGGGGAGCGGGGCGCAGCAGATCAACCGCAAGGAGCAGTTGCGCGAAGTATTGGTGACGGCCAACGTCTTCAACCGTCCGGCGGGCGACGCCGCCCGGGAGGTTCGCGCCAAGCTCGACGCAATTCCCCTCCCCCCGGGGTACCGGTACACCATGGGCGGATCGTCGAAGGACATGCAGGAGTCGATGAGCTTTGCCGGGCAGGCGCTGGTGCTGGCCATCGTGTTCATCTACCTGATCCTTGCCTCGCAGTTCGCCAGCTTCCTGCAGCCGGTGGCGATCATGATGTCGCTCCCCCTGTCCCTGATCGGCGTGATCCTGGCCCTCATGGTGTTTCGCTCGACGCTGAACATCTTCTCGATCATCGGGTTCATCATGCTGATGGGCCTGGTGACCAAGAACGCGATCCTGCTGGTCGATTTCGTCAACCAGGAACGCAAGGCCGGCTCGGGCCGCAGCGCCGCGGTGCTCGCGGCCGGGCGGATCCGGCTGCGCCCGATCCTGATGACCACCCTGGCCATGATCTTCGGAATGATCCCGCTCGCTCTGGGGCTGGGGGAAGGCGGCGAGCAGCGCGCCCCGATGGGCCAGGCCGTGATCGGCGGGGTGATCACCTCCAGCCTCCTCACCCTGGTGGTCGTCCCGGTCATATACACCTATCTCGACGATCTCTCCGACTGGGCCAAGCGGCGCTTTGGTAAACTAGACGCCCTACCCTCGCAATGACCATCCGAACCATGGCTTCCATGAATTTCGAGCAGGCGCGTTTCAACATGGTCGAGCAGCAGATTCGCCCCTGGGAGGTGCTGGACCAGGACGTGCTCGACCTCCTGTACGCCGTGCCGCGGGAGGATTTCGTCCCGCCCGCCTACAAGGCGCTGGCCTTCACCGACATGGAAATCCCGATCGGCGAGGGCGAGCGCATGATGCCCCCCAAGATGGAAGCCCGGATCCTGCAGGACCTCGCGGTGAAGAAGTCCGACCACGTCCTCGAAGTCGGCACCGGCAGCGGCTACCTGACCGCTCTGCTTGCCCACCGGGCCGCGCGCGTCCATTCCGTCGAGATCAAGGGCCGCCTGGCCGAATTCGGCCGCGGCAACCTGAACCGCCACGGGGTCGACAACGTCACCCTCGAGACGGGGGATGCGGCACGGGGCTGGCCTGCCCAGGCGCCCTATGACGTGATCGTGCTGACCGGATCGACGCCGGTGCTCCCGGCCTCCATCCTCGGCCAGCTCGCCCCCGGGGGCAGGCTGTTTGCAATCGTCGGGAACGCCCCGGCCATGGTTGCGAAGCTTTTCACGTGCAGCGCGCCCGGCAGTTTCGCCAGTGTCGAGCTCTTCGACACCGTCATCGCCCCCCTCATGAATGCCGAGCGCGTATCGCGATTCGAGTTCTGAGCATGAAACACATTGCACCGGCCGAACTGAAGGCAAGGCTTGCCGCCGGAGACAAGCTCCAGCTCCTCGACGTGCGCGAGGCGTGGGAGCACCAGACTGCCTGTATCGACGGCGCGCTGCTGATGCCCATGGGCCAGGTTGCCGCCCGCGTCGCGGAGCTGGATCCGGCGGCCGAGACGGTGGTGATCTGCCACCACGGCGGGCGCAGCATGCAAGTCGCCGGGCTGCTGGAGCGCCGGGGATTCTCAAGCGTGATCAACCTGACCGGCGGCGTCGATGCGTGGGCCCGGACGGTCGATCCTTCGATGCCGGTCTACTGAACCTGAATAGAATCCGCCCATGAAACATCGCCCCTGGAGTGCCGTTGCATTGACCTTGGCGGCAGCGTCCGTGCTGCTGCCCTCGGCGGTGCGCGCGGAGGACCTGCTGCAGGTCTTTCGCGATGCACGCAGCTACGACGCGCAGTTCGGCGCCGCCCGGTTTGCATTGCAGGCAGGCCTGGAGAAGCTGCCCCAAGGACGGGCGCTGATCCTGCCTACGCTCGGGCTGACCTCGAGTTTCACCCGGACAAACCTCGACATCGAGGGCCGCGGTAACAACCCGTCCCCCTCGACGACGCGCACGTTCAACACGGCTACCTACCAGTTCACGCTCTCCCAGCCGATCTACCGGCCGCAAAACAGTGCCCAGTACAGCCAGGCGGAGTACCAGGTCCGGCAGGCGGAAGCAGTCTTTGGCCAGGCGGCACAGGACCTGGCGGTGCGTTCCGCGCAGGCCTACTTCGACGTGTTGTCGGCGCAGGACACGCTTGCATTGGTCCGGGCGCAGAAAGCCGCGATCTCGGAGCAGCTGGCGCAGGCAAAGCGCAATTTCGAGGTCGGCACGGCCACGATCACCGATACGCACGAAGCGCAGGCGCGTTACGACCTCAGTACCGCGCAGGAAATCTCGGCGCAAAGCGACCTGGAAGTCAAACAGCGGACCCTGCAGCAGGTCACCGGCAAGGCCTATGACAAGCTCAGGCCGCTGCGCAGCGACGTGAAGCTGTCGCCGCCCAACCCGAACAACATGCAGAGCTGGGTCGAGATCGCCGAAAAGCAGAGCTTCCCGGTCCTGATCCAGGAGGCGGCGAGCGAAATCGCGGGCCTCGAGGTCAAGCGCGCGCGCGCCGCCAACTACCCGACCGTCGACCTGGTGGCCAGCATCGGCCAGACCAACCAGACCGGCTCGAACATTTCCGCAACCGGCAGCCTGTTGACCCCCACAGCGGTCGGAGTTCAGCTTGCTGTGCCGCTTTACCAGGGCGGCGCGATCAATTCGCGCGAGCGGGAGGCTGCCGCGAATTTCGAAAAGTCCAAGCAGGACCTGGAAAATGCGCGTCGCGCGAGCGCACTTTCGTCGCGTCAGTCGTACCTCGGCGTGATCAACGGGATCGCGCAGGTTTCGGCCCTCGAAGCGGCGCTGGTCTCGAGCCAGAGCGCCCTGGACTCGAACAAGCTCGGCTACGAAGTCGGGGTGCGCATCAACATCGACGTGCTGAATGCGCAGCAACAGCTTTTTTCCACCCGTCGCGACCTTGCGACCGCCCGCTACAACACGATCACCAACTACCTGAAGCTGAAAGCGGCCGCCGGCAGCCTCAGGGAAGAGGACCTCGCCGAGGTGAACAAGGCGCTGCAGTTCTAGCGCTGCAGGAGCCGTTCTATGGCAGCAATGTGCCTGTCCGTCGCACCGCGGTGGGCCAGGCATAGCGCTGCGCCGGCCGAACCCATGGCCGCGCGGCGCCCGGGGTTATCCAGCAATGCCAGTGCAGCATCAGCTGCCTCAACTGCGTCTTCGACCTGCATTGCGGCGCCGGCGTCCACTGCCATACGCACGACCTCGCTGAAATTGTGCACATGCGGGCCGATTATCACCGGCACGCCGATGGCGCACGCTTCGATCAGGTTCTGCCCGCCGTAGGGCAGCAGGCTTCCCCCGACCACCGCCACATCCGCAGCCGCGTAATACGCCGGCATTTCCCCCATCGTGTCGCCGAGGAGAACGTCCACTGCCGCCGCCGGCTCCCCCAGGCTGCGTCGCGCGCACGACAACCCGGAAGCGGTGACGAGCGCCGCGACGGACTCGAATCGCTGCGGATGGCGCGGGACGACGATCAGCAACGCTTCTCCCCGGACGCGGGTCCTGAACGCATCCAGCAGCAGGGCCTCTTCGCCTTCGCGCGTGCTCGCCAGCACAATTGCATTCCTTGTCCCCATCGCGCGTTTGAGGGCTGCGCCTGCGTCTAGGAGCGCCGGGTCGGGCACCACATCGAATTTGAGGTTCCCCGCCACGCTGACCTGGTGGGCTCCGAGTGACGCGATGCGGTTCGCATCTGCCTCGCTTTGCGCGCAAACAACCGCCAGGCCTTCAAACGCAGGCCGCGTCAGCCCGGACAACCGGCGGTAGGCGCGTGCAGACCCCTGCGACATCCGCCCGCTGGCGAGCACGACAGGAAGCCCGCGACGGCGACACTCGGCGAGCAGATTGATCCATATTTCGGTTTCCACCAGCACGCCCAGGCGGGGACGGAAATGATCGAGGAATCGCCGCACGGCAAACGGAAAATCGTACGGCAGGAACGCGCCAAGCACTGTCGCGCCGAAGACCTGGTCGATTGCCTCGCGCCCGGCCGCTGTCATGCAGGTCACCAGCACTGTGTGGCCCGGGTATCGCGCGCGCAACGCGTTGACAAGAGGCGCGCTTGCGCGCACTTCGCCGACCGACACCGCGTGTACCCAGAGGACGGGCAGGTCCGCGCGGGCGGCGTAGCGGCCGAACCGCTCGCCGATTCCTTTCGAGTAGCCGGGTTCGCGCCTCGCGCGCAGCCAGAGCCTGGTCACGATCAGGGGCAAGCCGAGCCACAGCAGCATCGAGTAGATCGCGCGCAGCATCAGGCTATCGCCTCCAGGGCGGTCAGTACCTCCTGTGCCGACGGCACGCGGCCGGGGCCACCGAGGTTCACGGCCGTGGCGCCGCCATGCAGCCCGGTAAGCGCCGGTTCGCTGCCGCAGTACAGGCCGATTGCGGGCGCGCCGAGTGCAGCCGCGAGGTGTGCGAGGCCAGTATCGACGCCGATCGCCGCCTTTGCATCCTTCATCAGGCTCGCAAGTTCGGCCAACGACATTGCGCGGGGCACGATTCCGGCGCCGGCCGACGCCGCGATCCTGCCGCACCGCGCCTGCTCGGCCGGGCTGCCCCACGGCAGGATGCTCTCCCAGCCGCGCGCCGCAATCGCCCGGACCAGGGCAGCCCAGCGCTCTTCGGGCCAGAGCTTGTCCGCGCGGCTGGTCATACACAGCAGTACGCAGAACGGCCTTTGCATTGGAATCGGGCTGCCCCCGGGTGATTCGAGGCCGTAGTCGCAACCCCCGGTGGAAGTGATGCCCAGCGAGGATGCGGTCAGAAGCCGGTTCCGCTCGACCGCGTGCATTTCCCCGGACACGGCGTGCCGCACGTCGTAGAAGCGGCTGGCGATGGCCTCGCGTGCGCTACGGGCGTCGAACCCGTGCCTCACGCCGCGGGCGGAGGCGGCGATCAGCGCGCTCTTGAGCAGTCCCTGGGTATCGATCACCACGTCATACCCTTCCTCGCGCAGCGCGCGCCGGAACGCCTGCGCCTCCCGCCAGGTGGATGCATGCAGCATGGTCCTTCTCCACCGGCGAATTGCGACGGGAATTGCACGCCGCACTGCCGGGTGCATGCCCACGATCCCGGCAAAAGACTCCTCCACCACCCAGTCGATCACGGCATCCGGAAAGCGGCGGCGGACATCGCTCACCGCCGGGCAGTTGTGGATGACATCGCCGAGCGAGGACGTTTTGACGAACAGGATGCGCATGACGCTCGACGGGGACTATGAGAGATCGCCGCGCCGCGCTTCACGGGGTCGACCCGTGGGGGTGGGCTAAAATGCGGCTTGCAACCTCGGAAGATTATACGGGATAACCCCTTGAGCGATCACCCGCGCGCCGGCCTCTCGGCAGTGCTCATCACCCGGAACGCAGCGGACCAGCTCGAGGCGTGCCTCGCCTCGCTGGCGTTCTGCGACGAAATCCTCGTCGTCGACTCCGGCAGCTCGGACCGTACCTGCGAGATTGCGCAGAAGGCCGGCGCACGCCTGATCGCGAAGGACTGGCTCGGCTTCGGTCGGCAGAAGCAGTTTGCCGTCGAGCAGGCGCGCCACGACTGGGTGCTCTGCATCGACGCCGACGAACGCGTGTCGCCGCTACTAGCCGCCAGCATCGCGAGCGCTATCGAGGCGCCCGTATCGCCGGTCTACCGGATGCCCCGCCGCAACCGGTTCCTTGGCCGGTGGCTCGGTCACGGGGAAGGCTATCCGGACTGGAGCGCGCGCTTGTTCGACCGCCGCTCGGCGCGATGGAGCGACGACCCGGTGCACGAGAAGGTGCTCTATGCGGTCACGCCAGGCACGCTGCAGGGCGACCTGCTGCACGAGTCCGCTGAAAGCCTGCGCGACTACCTCGACAAGCAGAATCGCTACACGACGCTCGCCGCCCAGGACCTCTTCGAGCGCGGGCGGTCAGCCACCGTCCTCCACCTGCTGGTCAGCCCGCTCGTGCGCTTCATCAAGTTCTACTTGTTCAGGCTCGGCTTCCTCGACGGCCTGGCGGGCCTTGCGCACACCACTATCGGCTGCATGAACAGCTTCATGAAGTATGCCAAGCTGATCGAGCTCCAGCGCATGCAAAAAAAGGACGCCTGAGATGTCCCTGCGCGAAGGCATCCGGCGGCTGCGGCTCTACTACAAGTCCTCTGCGTTGTTCCGCGGTCGGCTTGCCTCGCCGTCCGTGGCCGTGTGGCTGCCGCTTCTGCCCGGGAAAATGCAAGTCGAAATGCACATGGCTTCGGGCCGGCGCTTCCGGATCCGTGCCTCATGCTGGCCGCTGCTGCCCACCGCATGCCGGCTTGACGGCATCGGCGCCGAATTCGAGTTCCTCGACGACGCCAAGCGGGTGACGGTCGACGGGCTGACGCTTTACTCGCCGCTGTGGAGCCGCGACGAGGCGAGCTATTACAAGGAAGTCCTGATCGACGACGCCTACGGGGTGAAGCACCGCGACCTGACCGGCCAGGTCGTGGTAGATGTCGGCGCCTACGTGGGCGACAGCACAATCGCGTTTGCGCGCCGCGGCGCGACCGTGCACGCCTTCGAGCCGTCGGTTGCGTTCTGCGGATTCATCCGCCGCAACCTCGATGAAAATTCGCTCGCGCAGCGCGTCACGCTGCACGAAGTGGGCCTCTCGGACCGCGCGGACGAAGTGGCCGTGCGGAACGACCGGCTGCGGTTCGTGGAAGGCGTCGCCTATGCTCTGGAGCACCTGCCGCAGGGAGTGGACCTGCTAAAGCTGGACTGCGAGGGCGCCGAGTACCACCTGCTTGCGGACCCGCGCTTCCTCGCCCACCTCAGGCCGCGCGAGATTCGCATGGAATACCACCGCGGCCCGCAACCGGTTTCCCGGTACATCGCGGACGCGGGTTACACGGTCCAAGTCCAGCCGGGGTCCGGGCCTGTCGGCCTGCTTTCGGCGCAACGCAAGGGATGAGCATGAACAGCCTGCAGACCTCCGCGGAAATTCTCGCGTTCCACGACAACTGCCACGCAACGCCGGGCTGGGCCCGGGAATCGGCCCGGCGCCACGCATCAGGCCTGTGGCACTGTGTCGAATTGAACCATCGCCATAACTGCCTGTTGTGGGACGAGGAAGACCTCGCGCGCAGAAAGCAGGTTCCCGACGCGGAGATTGCCGCCAACAAACGCGCCATCGACGGCTACAACCAGAAGCGAAACGACGCCATCGAGCGCATGGACGAGTCCTTGCTCGACGGCCTGGCCGGGGTGCAACGCCGGACGGGCGCGCGCCTGAACTCGGAAACTGCCGGCTCGATGATCGATCGCCTCTCGATCCTGAGCCTCAAGATCCACCACATGCGGCTGCAGACCTTGCGCAACGACGTCGACAAGGCGCACGTCGAAAGCTGCGCAGCGCGCCTCGCTCGTTTCCTGGAGCAGCGCCGCGACCTCGCCGGGTGCTTTGACCGGCTGCTCGCCGAGGCGGCACGGGGCGATGCGTGGTTCAAGGTGTACCGCCAGTTCAAGATGTACAACGACCCGGCCCTGAATCCCGCCGTGTACGGGGAAAAGCGCTAGCCGACCAGTCGCCGGAGGCGCTGGAAGACCAGGTCGTCGGGCAGATCCGCAACGCTGTTTTGAGCTTCGAGATAATCGACCGAACGGCCGCGCGGCGCCCAGTGCACGGGGCTCGGCGACACGTCGGTCTCGGCAAAAAAACCCAGGACTCCGCCCGGACTCGCGGCGGCAAAATGCATCAGCCCGCTGTCGGGAAAGAGGCTTGTGCGCGCACTCCATACCAGGCCGAGCGCTTCGCGCAACGGCCCGCGGAATGGATGGATGTGCACCGAGTTCGCCTCGAGCACCGGCTGGGCGACATCGTCATCCCCCGGGTATAGCGCGTTGTCGGATTTTCCGGGTGTCCACATGAACACCGTCTCGAGCCCCCAGGCCTGCCTGAAATACGCGCTCCAGCGCAGGACCTGCGCAGTAGACGGCTGCTTCTTCGGACGCCGCGCGCCGAGTCCCAGTACGATGTACCCGCCCGCCCGCAGGCCACGGCCGGCAAGCCAGTCGCGCGCAAACCCGGCCGCATCCTCCGGCAGTACGTACCGGGGAAAGAGCGGCTCTCGAGGCGGTGCGACGCCGAGAGGCGCGAGCATGGCCAGCATCCGGTCCATCTCGTGCATTTTCGGCTGCACCGGGAGCGGATCGGTGAGCCGCGGATAGCGGGATGCGTCCGCGCAGTAGGCCACCGTGCGCGCCGCGCGCACCGACAGCCCGCGCGCCGTGGCGCGAGGCGAATCTTCACCGTTGGCGACCACGGCCCAATCGAATTTCTGGTGGCGCAGGGCGAATCCCTGCGCCACCAGCCCCAAGGCCGCCGCGATGCTCACCCGGTTTCCGTTCCGCACCCGGCGATAGATCCAGCGACGGTCGATATCCGGGCTCCCGTCGACCACCCAGGCGTTGTAGTCGCTGGCGAGCAAATGGACCTCCGCCTGCGGCAGGCTGGCCTTGAGGTGCGCGAGCATCGGCGTGGCCAGCAGCAGGTCGCCCAGCTTGTCACGCTTGATGACGAGTATCTTCATGCACCGAAACCTCGGCCAGCTTCTCGATCGGAAAATCGCGCAGGGGGCAGCCGCCAGGCGCCCCGGTCAGCGCCGCCAGGGGCGGTCTGCCGCCAAAGGAGCGGAGCGCCGCCTCAATGCACAGCGGGTTATCGCAGGATTTCTCTTCGCAGTGCTCCCCGCCCAGGACCGCCAACCTGATGCCGCGCGTGGCCGGCTGGCCCGGCATGATGATCCGCCACGGCTGCGTGGGCCCGAAGAACACCGTCGCCGGAATTCCCATCGACGCAGCCAGGTGGTATAGGCCCGTATCGGTGCAGTACAGGCAGGCAAGTTCGGCGAACCCCCGCAGCAGGTCTGCAAGCTGCGGAAAGAAGCAGAACTCCGCACCCGGCGGCAGTCCGGCCGCAAGCAATTCACCGGCGCCCCGGTCCGACGGATTCACGAACACGCGCACCGGCGCACCGGGATGGCGCTGCTCGATGGCGCCGAGCAGCTCCGCCAGCATTTGCGGTGAAAGGATGCGCCTTGGCTCATCGGCAAGCGGGGCCACGCCGATGACTGTGGGGCTGCTACCGCGCCTCGCGGCGAGGCTCGGCACCGCCAGCCGGCTGGGCTGGGGCAGCGTCGGCTCGAATATCGTTGCAACTCGCCACATGGGTTCGGACTGCAGGCGATGCGGCGCAAGGTCTGCATGCTCTGGGAAAACGCGCGGATAGCGTGCGTCGAGATACACCTTGCGACGCGACCGTACCAGCCGGCCGATCCATTCGATGGGCGTGCCGAACCCCCACAGCACGAGCAGTGCATCGAACCGCGGCTCAAACCTCAGCTTCACGAGTTGCACGAGCATCCCGATCCGGCTGGCGAAGCCGATCACGCGGACACCCGCTTCGCGAGAGAGCAGTTCCGCGTAGCCCGCACGGGTCAGCAGGGTCACTTCATCCGCCGGGAACGCGTCGGCATATCGGCGCACGGTGGCGTATGCCACCAGAGTGTCGCCGAGCTTGCCGCGAATGACGAAGAGAACTCTGCGTGGCATGGGAAGGCCCGATTATAATCGCGCCACCATTAAGCGCAGGCACTGCTTCGAATGTTGCAACTCGAGCTGATCACCCTCTACGCGTTTGCCCTGGTGCTGCCCATGCTCGAGGCGCCAAAGAACCTCCTATGGGTCCTGTACGCGGTGCTATGGATCGTCAATCGCGCACGTAAAGGCGGATTTGGCGGGGCATGGACGAGGTGGGACACGGCAATACTGGTTTGGATAGTTTCCGGGTACGGTGCTGCCGCATTTGCCGGTGTCCATAACAGCGAATGGCTTTCAGCGTTCGACATCCTCCGATATGGAACCGTTCTGTGGATGCTGAAACGATCCGGATACGACCCCGCCGCGTTGAATCGCTTGCTGTTTTGCATCATCGCAGGCACTGCGGCGGCGCTTGCGCGTGGCGGTTATGAACTATGGTTCACCAAGGAGCATGCCACCCTCGGATTGAATTCCGTGGGTCACGTCAACCATAGCGCAATCTATGTCGCAATCACCTTTATCGCGACTGTCGCGTGGTCGCGAGCAGCATGGGGGCACGCATCCCTCGCGGGTCGCATACTCGGCCTCATTCTGAATGCGGGGTTCGTACTCGCGCTCTTCGTCATGGCGAGCCGCGGCGCGGTGGGCGCCGCATTCATCGCCGCGCTGGCTTTTCTCGTAGTTTATTCAATGCGGGCAGGTAAACACTTGAAATCGGTACTGGTGATCGCGGCAATCTCGGTCGGAATAGTCCTTGTCGCCAAGCCGCAAGTCATTGAAAAGAACGAGGCGCGCGTGAAAGAGAACCTCTTCCTCGCCTATCGTGACGGTATATGGCGCGCCGGCTTCGAGGCTTGGCGCCAATTCCCGGTGTTCGGCGTCGGAATGGGAAATTTCGGACGGATTGACTTGCAGCTACTTGAGGAGTGGAGTCACGCGCGGGGCGGGGTATTGGACAGCAAGCAGATCTCCTTGGCATCGCACGGCCATAGCCTCTACGTGAATACGCTGGCGGAGCGCGGAGCTGTGGGATTGCTGGCATTGCTCGCAGTGCTTGCAATGTGGGCATGGGATCTGGCGAGACGGGTTCCTCGACCCAATAGCCCGGCAATCCAGTGGGCCTACTGGGGAGGGGCGCTAGGCGCTTGGCTGATTGCCACGATCGTTGGCATGGTTAACACAACGTTGCATCACGAGCACGCCTTGATCAGCATGCTGTTACTTGGTGGGTGGCTTGCACTCAAGAATCAAGAGCCGGCAACACAGTGATTCACATCCACCAGATCAACCTGCAGCCGGCCGTGGGCGGAGGCGAGGTCTATACGCGCTGGTTTACCCGGGCGCTGGAGCAGGCCGGCGCGTCAGTGACGCTCTACGTGGACCAGGCGAACGGCTTCTGGGACGGGCTGGCCACCGACCGGATCACGGTAGTGGGCGTCAGGGACGGGAATGACATCGTCCGCCGGCTCCCGGAAAAGGGCGCGCTGATCGTTACCCAGAGCGGCATCTCCGGTGAATTGCACGAGGTTGCCGCGCGGGATCACGTGCTCACGGGCTTCGCGCACATGCCCATGATCGATCGCAGCGCCTCCGGCTTTGCGCGCTACGCGGCGGTATTCACCGTGTCTGCATATTGCGTCGGCCTGTTGCGCAAGGCCGGCATCCGGCAGGTGTACCAAGAGCCGATGTACGGCACGTACCAGCTCGATCGTGCCGCCGGGGCAGGCGTCCCGATCCGTGCTGCCTCTCCCTACCACTGGGACAGGCGCAAGGGCCGTGACCGGCTGTATTCGATGCTCGAACCGCTGGCGCGGACATTCCTTCAGCGGCCTGTATTTGTCCGCAAGCCCGGCCTGACGCTCGGAATCGTGTCGCTCCTGTCGCCCATCAAGCAGTTCCCGGCGCTGTTCGCGGTGCTTGCCCCGGTGATTGCCCGATTTCCCCAGGTGAATCTCGAGGTCTTCGGTAATGGCGGATATGCTCAGGTGCGCGACCTGCGCCGGTCGCTTGCGCCGCTCGCGCGCAAGGTGCGCTTCTGGGGATACCAGTCGGCCGTGCAGAGCATCTACCCGAACCTGGACTACCTGATGACTGGCCTGCCGGAGAAGGAAGCCCTGGGCCTGAATGCGCTCGAAGCGCAAGCGCTGGGCACGCCGGTGCTCGCACCCGACGCGCCGCCCTTTACCGAGACCGTCCTGGACGGCCGGAGCGGTTTCCTGTATCGCGACCCGAGGCTCGACGGCGGCAGCGATTTCGCGGGACTCCTGGCCTCGCTGGTGGACGGCCGGCCCCGTCCCGACCCGCGAGACGCCCAGGAACACTTGGCGAAGTTCTCGTTCGATGCAATGGTCGGGCGTACCAGGGCGATGCTCGCTTTCCTCGAACGCGAATTTCCGCAGGCCCGCGGATAGCGGCCGGCCATGCGCGACACCCGAAGCATCCTGGTCATCCGCCGCGACAACATCGGCGACCTCGTCTGCACTACCCCGTTGCTGGCTGCGCTTCGCTCCCGGTTCCCGCAGTCGTGGATCGGCGTGCTGGCCAACAGCTACAACGCGCCGGTGCTCGCCGGCAACCCTGATGTCGATGCGGTGTTCGCCTATCGCAAGCTGAAGCACCTCGGCAAGGATGAGAGCTTGATTGCCGCGCTCGCGGGTCGGGCCGCCATGCTGTGGGACCTGCGCAGGCGCAGGCTGGATCTGGCGATCATAGCTGCGGGCGAACTGGACACGCGTGGGGAAAGGTTCGCCAAGCTGCTTTCGCCCGGGCGCACAGTCCGGTCCGCGCCGCCTGCGGCCGGCCAGCACGAAGTCGAGCGCACATTCACCGCCGCTCGCGCCCTTGGCTGCGAAGGCCCGATACCGCCAATGAAGGTCGTCCCCGGCGCCCTGCCCGAGGGCCGCATTCGCTCCGCGATCAGCAAGGCCGGGCTCAAGTCCCCCGTGATCGGCGTGCACATCAGCGCCCGCCGCGAGGCCCAGCGCTGGCCGGCAGAGCGCTTCGCGCACCTTGTCCGCACCCTGCGCAAGCTACATGGCGCGGCGACGCTTCTGTTCTGGTCCCCGGGGGGGGAAGACCACCCGCAGCACCCGGGTGATGATGGCAAAGCGAAAGCCGTCATGGACCTGGTTGGCGGCGAGGCGGCGCTGCTGCCCTGCCCGACGGCCGCGCTCGAGGACCTGATCGCTGGACTTGCGCAATGCGACGCGGTGGTCTGCAGCGACGGGGGCGCCATGCACCTGGCCGCCGCGCTCGGCAAGCCGGTCGCGTGCTTTTTTGGCGACTCTCCCGTGGACCGCTGGCGGCCTTGGGGCGTCCGACACATCGTGCTGCAGGCGCCTACCCGCAGGGTGCAGGACATCCCGGTCGAAGATGCAGCTGGCGCAGTGTCCCAACTGCTGCGCGGCTAACCAGGCTTGTCTGCGTGGCTCCGGTACCACCGTGCCGTTTGCGCTATACCGGCCTCGAAAGTGCAAACTGGCCGCCACGCCAGTTCCGCGCGGATTGCGCTGTCATCCAGTTCGAGCGAACGGGTCAGGCGCTTGACCATTTCCCCGCGGCCCAAGGCCGCGCCGCAAGCCTCGAGCAAGCCGGGCGGCACCGGGAACAACCGCGGCGGCCTGCCGAGGCCAGTTGCGATGGCACGCACGAGCTCGGGGGTGGACACCGGGGCACCGTCGGTTACGTTGTAGGTACGCCCGGCAGCTGCCGGTGATTCGATGCAGGCAGTGATCGCCGCAGCAAGGTTGTCGACACCCAGCAGGCTGCGTCGGTTGCGGATTGCGGCGAACGGCAACGGCACACCTCGCGCGACCGCGGAAAGAAGGGCCAGGAAATTGGCTTTCACGCCCGGGCCATAGACGAGCGGCGGCCTCAGCACGGTGACATGCATGGCGCCGCCGAGGCCGGCGAGCGCCTGCTCCGCCGCCAGCTTCGAAGCAGCATACGGGTCCCCCGGGCGCGCGGGGGCGTCCTCGGCAAGGGGCGTCGCGCCGGATTCGTCGCCCAGCACTTTTGCACTGCTGAGGAATATGAACTTCCGCACCCCGGCGGCGGTCGCGTCGCGGGCGAGCTTGAAAGTGCCGTCGCAATTCTCGACAAAATAAGGCGAGGCATCCTCACCCGCAGGCAGGTGCACCCGGCCAGCGAGATGCACCACCGCATCGATCCCCTCGACTATCCCCTTCCAGTCGGCCGAGCCAGAGAGTGCGGGGCTGCGTCGCCACGCCACGCCTTCAACGCCCGCGTCCTGGCGCGAGGCAGCCACATATTCGGCGTCCGCGCATTTGCCCGAAATCAGCGCGCGCGCGACGAACCCGCTGGCGCCGGTGACGAGGATCCGCCGGGTCACCGCGCCCGCCCGGCCGGTTTGTTGCCCGCAACGCGGCGCGCTACACTCGCGCACTCCGAGCGATTCGACGCCGCTTCCGTGGCGCGACCGCGCAGGACCCGCCCATGAACAGTGCATCCCCTCACATCAAGCCCGTCATCCTTTGCGGCGGCAGCGGCACGCGCCTCTGGCCGATGTCGCGCAAGCTGCTCCCTAAGCAGTTCCTCCCCCTGGTATCCGGGGACCGCAGCCTCTTGCAGGACACGATGCTGCGGGCAAATGCGGTCTCCGGGGGGACGGATGCGATTGTAGTCTGCAACGAGGAGCATCGCTTTCTCGTCGCCGACCAGCTCGCGACCATTCACGCGCCGGCCCTGCAGGTGCTGGAACCCGCGGGCCGCAACACCGCCGCTGCGGTCGCGGTCGCGGCGGTGGCGGCCGAAGCCGAGGATCCGGTACTGCTCGTGCTTTCCTCCGATCACGCGATCGGCAATCTCGAGGCATTCGGCGATGCCGTAAAGCGGGCCGCCGAACTCGCCGATGCCGGATACCTGGTCACGTTCGGAATCCATCCGACGCATCCTGAAACCGGGTTCGGATATATCGAGCGTGGCGAGCCGATAGCGGGGATTTCAGCGGCTTATCACATCGCGCGGTTCGTGGAGAAGCCGCCCGCCGAACGCGCGCAGGCGCTCATCGGCACCGGGCGCGCGTACTGGAACAGCGGCATGTTCGCCTTCCGTGCGCGCAGGTTGATCGAGGAAATGCAGAAGTTCCGTCCCGACATCCTGGCCGCCGCGCGCAATTCCGTGGCCGAATCCTCCCGGGACCTCGGGTTCCTTCGCCTGGGACGCGAGGCTTTCCTTGCCTGCCCGTCCGAGGCGATCGACCGGGCGGTCATGGAGCGCACCGACCGGGCCGCAGTCATCCCGGCGGAATTCGCCTGGAGCGATGTCGGCTCCTGGATGGCGCTATGGGAGCTTTCCCCCAAGGATGCCGACGGCAATGCAGTGCACGGGGATGTCCGGCTGCAGGACACGCGGAACTCGCTGGTATTCAGCAATCGCAGGCTCGTGGCCACGCTCGGCGTGGAGAACCTCGTGATCGTCGAAACCGCCGATGCCCTGCTGGTGGCGGACCGGTCGCGCAGCCAGGAGGTGCGCGACATAGTCGAGGGTATGCACGGCACCGGCCGGACCGAACACTTGAGCCACACCCGTGTCTATCGTCCCTGGGGGTATTTCGAGAACCTCGACTCGGGCCCGGGCTTTCTCGTGAAGCGGATCATGGTGAATCCGGGCGCGGCGCTGTCGCTCCAGATGCACCACCACCGCGCCGAGCACTGGGTGGTCGTGAGCGGCACTGCCCGCGTCACCCGCGGCGAAGAGATTTCGCTTATCCAACGCAACGAGTCGGTATATATCCCGCAGGGCGCCACACACCGCCTGGAAAACCCTTCCACCGACGAGCCGCTGCACCTGATCGAAGTCCAGTCGGGCGACCGGATCAGCGAGGACGACATCGTGCGGTTCGAAGACCGCTACCGGCGCTAGGTCCGGACTCCCGGATGTCAGGCGACGCTTCCCTGGTCATCTCCGTGGTCAGCCACGGGCAACGCGAGCTCGTGCTCGGCCTGCTCGGTGACCTGCAGCGCCACGTCCGGACCCGGTTCCGCCTGATATTGACGGAGAACGTACCGGAGACGCCCGAATTCCCGGTGGCCGACTACGCGTTCCCGATCGACGTCATCCGCAACGAGAACCGCAAAGGGTTCGGCGCGAACCACAATGCGGCCCTCGCACGCGCGGGGGACGGCTGGTTCTGCGTGCTGAACCCGGACATCCGGCTCTCGAGCGATCCGTTTCCCGCCTTGCTCGCGGTTGCGCGGGACCCGCGCATTGGCGTCGTAGCCCCGGCGGTCACCGGTCCGGATCTCGAGCCGGAAGACCATGCCCGGGAATTTCCCAGCGTATTCACGCTTCTCGCCAAGGCTTTCGGGCATCGGCCGCATCTGCCATCGCCTGCAGGCGAGGCCGTTTTCCACCCGGACTGGGTGGCCGGGATGTTCATGCTGGTTCGCTGCGAAACGCTGCGCGCGCTGGGCGGGTTCGACGAGCGGTACTTCCTGTATTACGAGGACGTCGATTTGTGCGCGCGAATCCGGGATCGCGGCCTTGAAGTAGCGGTCTGCACGGGGGCTTCGGTGATCCATGCCGCGCGCCGCGAAAGCCGCAGGAACCTGCGCTATGCGGCGTGGCACCTGCGCAGCGCGGCGCGATTCCTGGCGTCGCGGCCGCGCATCGCGCTCGGCCTGCGCGCGCGCCGGCGGGTTGCCGTCAGGCCTTGACGACGTTTGCCGCCGGATCGAGGTAGACGCCGCGCGTGTCGACGATCAGCCCGGCATGCCTGGCGATCATCGCGTAGTCGAACGCGTCGTGATTCGTTGCGAGCAGCACGACGTCACAGGCCGCGACCGCCTGCGGCGTAAGCTCGACGCTGCGCAGGTCGAAATGATGCTCGCGCATTTTCGGGAACACCGGCACGTGCGGATCGGAGTACTGGACATCGGCTCCCCGCGCAACCAGCAGTTCCATCAGCTCGACCGCGGGTGATTCGCGCATGTCGTCGACGTTCTTCTTGTAGGCGATCCCCAGTACGAGGATCCTGCTGCCCTTGATCGAGCGGCCCCGGTCGTTGAGGGCGTCGGCTACTTTGCCCACCACCCATTCAGGCATGGCCCGGTTGATCTCCCCGGCCAGTTCGATGAACCGGGTATGCAACCCGTACTCGCGCGCCTTCCAGGTGAGGTAGAACGGGTCGATCGGGATGCAGTGCCCGCCCAGTCCCGGGCCGGGCCAATAGGGCACGAATCCGAACGGCTTGGTCGCCGCGGCGCGGATGACCTCGTGCACGTCGATCCCCATCCGGTCGCAGATGATCTTCATCTCGTTGGCGAGGCCGATGTTCACCGCGCGGTGGATGTTCTCCAGCAGCTTGGTCATCTCGGCGGCACGTGTTGAGCTGACGGGGACGACCCGGTCGATGGCCTGGCCGTACAACGCCACCCCGGCCCTGAGGCAGGCCTGCGTAACGCCCCCGCAGATCTTCGGGATGGTGCGTGTCACGTACTCCGGGTTGCCGGGATCCTCGCGTTCCGGCGAAAAACACAGGAACACGTCCCGCCCTACTGCAAGGCCGCGGGCCTCGATCCTCGGCTGCAGCTCCTCTTCCGTGGTGCCGGGATAAGTGGTGCTTTCCAGGCTCACGATCTGGCCGGGACGCAGGTACGGAACGAGCGAATCGGTCGTGCCGGTAACGAACGACAGGTCCGGCTCGCGATGGCGGTTGAGCGGCGTCGGCACGCAGATGATCAGCGCGTCGGCCTCGGCCGCGTGCGCGAAGTCGGATGTGGCCGCGAAGCCCTTCGCCCGCGCCGCGGCGATCGAGGCTGCCGGAATGCGCTCGATGTAGCTTTCGCCCCGCTGCAGCATTGCGACCTTCGCGGGATCGATATCGATGCCGATGACGCGATAGCCCACCTCGGCGAACCGCAGCATCAGGGGCAGGCCGACATACCCCAGTCCCACTATGCCGATTACGGCGGTGCGGTCGCCCAGCTTCGCGACGAGGTCGTCGATCACCATGGGATCCGGCGGTCAGTCGAAGAGTTCGCAGGACCGCAACGGCAGGCCATTGCGGTCCTTCTGGGCGAGCAGGGGTTCGGCCCCCGCGGCCTGCGGCCAGGCGATGCCGAGGTCCGCGTCGTTCCAGAGCAGCGTGCGTTCGTGCTCGGGGGCGTAATAATCGGTGGTCTTGTAGAGCACTTCCGCGGCTTCGGATACGACCAGGAACCCATGCGCAAATCCCGGCGGCACCCACGCCATCTGCCGGCCCTGCGCCGACAATGTAAACCCGGCCCATTGCCCGAATGTGGGAGAACGCCTGCGCAGGTCCACCGCCACGTCGTAGATTTCCCCGGCGACCACCCAGACCAGCTTTCCCTGCGGCTGCCGAATCTGGTAGTGCAGGCCCCGCAGCACGTTTCGCATGGAACGCGAGTGGTTGTCCTGCACGAAATCGATGTCGAGGCCGGTATCGGCCGCAAACGTCCGCTTGTTGTAACGCTCGAGAAAGAACCCGCGTTCGTCGCCGAACACCTTGGGCTCGAGGAGCAGGACGTCGGGGATGCGGGTTGGCACCACTTTCATTCGTACACCTTCTCGGAGAGCACGCGCAGCAGGTACTCGCCGTACCCGCTTTTCGCAAGCGGCTTGGCCAGCGCCTCGAGCTGCGCGGCGCTGATGTAGCCGTTGCGGTAGGCAATTTCCTCGGGGCATGCGATCTTCAGGCCCTGCCGGCGCTCGATGGTCTCGATGAACTGGGAGGCCTCGAGCAGCGACTCATGCGTGCCGGTGTCGAGCCAGGCGAGGCCGCGCCCCATCGGGATGACCTCGAGTTCGCCGCGCTCGAGATAGGCGCGGTTCAGGTCGGTGATCTCGAGTTCCCCGCGCACGGAAGGCTTCAGGCGCGAGGCAAACTCGACCACGCGCGAGTCGTAGAAGTACAGGCCGACCACCGCATAGCGCGATTTGGGCTGGCTGGGCTTTTCCTCGATGCTGATGGCGCGGCCGCCGGAGTCGAACTCGACCACGCCGTAGCGCTCCGGGTCCTTCACGAGGTAGGCGAACACGGAGGCGCCGCTCTTGTGCGCAATTGCCCGCCTGAGCAGCGTGGTCAGCTCGTGGCCGTAGAAGATGTTGTCGCCCAGCACGAGCGCCACCGGATCCCCGCCGATGAAGTCGCGCCCGATGATGAACGCCTGCGCCAGGCCCTCCGGAGCCGGCTGGACGGCATAACTCAGGCGGATGCCCCACTGCGCCCCGTCGCCCAGCAACTGCTCGAAGCGCGGCAGGTCCTGCGGCGTGGAAATCACCAGGATCTCGCGGATGCCCGCCATCATCAGCGTGGACAGCGGGTAATAGATCATCGGCTTGTCGTAGATCGGCAGCAGCTGCTTGGACACCACCTGGGTGACCGGGTACAGGCGCGTGCCGGACCCGCCGGCGAGAATAATTCCTTTCACTTCACTCCCCTTGCAAGGCAGGCCTCAAGCCGCGCCCCGCGCAGCGTAGTTTTGTTCCACCCAGGTCCGGTACGCGCCGCTCGCCACATCCTCCACCCAGTCCGCGTGGTCGAGGTACCAGCGCACGGTCTTGGCGAGGCCTGACCCGAAACTCTCGCGCGGCACCCAGCCGATTTCGGCGCGGATCTTGGACGCGTCGATGGCGTACCTGCGGTCATGGCCCGGCCGGTCCGTCACAAAAGTGACGAGGGAGGCATATCCCCCTTCTGCTCGGGGCCTTGCCGCATCGAGGAGTGCGCACAGCGTGTGCACAACATCGATGTTCTTCATCTCGGCGCCGCCGCCGATGTTGTAGGTTTCCCCGATGCGCCCGCGCGCCAGCACCTCCCGGATCGCGGCGCAATGATCGCCGACATACAGCCAGTCGCGCACGTTGCTGCCGTCGCCATAGACCGGCAGCGGCTTGCCGGCAAGCGCATTGTGGATCATCAGCGGGATCAGCTTTTCCGGGAACTGGTACGGCCCGTAGTTGTTCGAGCAGTTGGTGGTGACCGTCGGCAGGCCATAAGTGTGGTGGTAGGCCCGCACCAGGTGGTCGGAGCCTGCCTTGGAAGCGCTGTACGGGCTGTTCGGCGCGTAAGGCGTGGTCTCGCTGAACGCCGGATCGTTCGGCCCGAGCGACCCGTAGACCTCGTCTGTCGACACGTGCAGGAAACGGAATGCATCCTTCTCGCCCGCGGGGAGCGCGGACCACCAGGCGCGGGTTTCTTCCAGCAGGCTGAAGGTCCCGACCATGTTGGTCTGGACGAACTCGCCGGGGCCGTGGATGGACCGGTCCACATGGCTTTCGGCGGCGAAGTGCACGACCGCCCTCGGACGGCGGCCGGAAAGCAGTTGCCGCACCAGGGAACGGTCATTGATGTCGCCGCGCACCAGCGTATAACGCGAATCGCCCTGCAACGCGTCAAGGTTGTGCGGATTGCCCGCATAGGTGAGCTTGTCCAGGTTGAGGACAGGCTCGTCCGTCGCGGCCAGGAAATCGAGAATGAAATTGGCGCCGATGAATCCGGCGCCTCCAGTGACAAGGATCATGGGCTCTATTCTACTTGGAGCGCGGCAAGGACCTGTCCGGGCCGGATCGCTTCCATGCAGCGTGCCCGCGGACAATCGGCGGTGGTCCGGTTGCAGCGCCGGACCCAATCGATTTCGCGCTTGAACAGGTGCCTCTGGTCCCGGCACGGAAATCCGTGCACGGTCACCTCGGCGAACGCGTTGTCCCGCCAGAACCGGCCCTTGCCGAACAATACCGCGGACCCGGGGCCGAACAGTGCAGCCACGGGCGTGCAAGTCAGCTTGGCCATGTGGGCGATGCCCGTATCGAGCGTCACTGCGAGGCGCGCCCCGGCAAGCAGGTGCCAGAGCTGCGCGAGGTCGAGCCGGCCGGCGAAGGAGGTGTAGCGTGCTTCCGGGTCGATGTCGTGCACGAGGGCCGTCTCGTCCTGGCCGGCGGTCCACACCACACCCAGTCCG
>JAFEDL010000075.1:3810-11354 GCA_018241645.1 Pseudomonadota bacterium | reverse complement strand
TCGGCGCCGTAATCCGCGAGCAGCGACGCGGCGAACGGCGCCGCGACGATGGTTGCGATATCGAGGACCTTCAGCCCCTGCAGCGGACCGCCCATGGCTCAGTCCGGCTTGATGTTGCGGGCGCGGATCAGCTTCGTCCACTTGTCGATGTCGGCACGGATGAACGAGCCGAACTGCTCCGGCGTGCCGCCGACGGGCGTCATGCCCAGGCCCACGAGCTTCTCGGCTACCTCGGGCTGCTTGAGCGCGAGGTTGACTTCGGCATTGAGCTTCGCGACCACTTCGGCCGGCGTGCCGGCCGGGGCGAGCAGCCCGAACCACGCAAACGCCTCCGCGCCCTTGAAGCCCTGCTCGTCGAGGGTGGGGACCTCGGGCAGCAGCGAATAGCGCTGCGGGCTGGCCACCGAGATCGCGCGCAGCTTGCCGGCCTTGATGTGCGGCAGGGCGGGCGCCACCGGGTCGACCGAGGCGCCCAGGCGTCCGCCGAGCAGGTCCTGGATGGCCGGTGCGTCGCCCTTGTATGGGATATGCGCGAGGGCCGCTCCCGACACCGAGTTGAGGAGCTCGATGGCGAGGTGCGGCGCGCTGCCGTTGCCCGGGCTGCCGACGTTGGCATAGGCCGGATCCTTCTTAGCGAGTTCGACCAGGTCCTTCGCGTTCCTTGCCGGGGATGCGGCAGGCACGAGGAAGAACAGCGGCACGGTAACGGCCTGCACGACCGGCGCGAAGTCCTTCACCGTGTCGTATGGCAGCTTCCCGTAGAGCCCCGGGTTGGTCGAGTGGGGCGCGGCGCAGAAGAACAGCGTGTAACCGTCGGGCGCGCTCTTGGCGACGAACTCGGTGGCGATGCGGGTGTTCGCGCCGGGCTTGTTCTCGACGATCGCCTGCTGGCCGAAACGCTGCGACAGCCGCTCGGCGAGGATGCGGGCCGCAATGTCGTTGGTTCCGCCCGCGGCGTAGGGCGCGATGATGCGGATCGGCTTGGCGGGCCACGCCTGCGCCATTGCCGTACCGGCGGAAAATACCAAGACGGCAGCCCAGAGGCTGGTGAAGACCTTGTTCATGCACTCCTCCTGCTTTTTTAGTTTTCAGCCGCCGCGCAGCAGCGCTTTCGCGATGTTCAGCTGGTGGATCTGGCTGGTGCCTTCATACAGCCTGAACAGCCGCACGTCGCGGTAAAAGCGCGGCACCGAGCCGCCGATGTCCTCGCAATAGCCGGCGCCGCCGAAGATCTGCACCACGCGATCCGCGACGCGCCCGGCCATTTCCGAGGCGTAATACTTGCACATCGACACGTCCATGGTGACGTCTTCGCCGCGGTCGCGCTTGCGCGCGGTCTCGAGGATCAGCGCGCGCGCCGCGGAAATCTCGACCTTGCAGTCGGCGAGCATGGCCTGCACGAGCTGGAATTCCCCGATGGCGTGGCCGGACTGCTTGCGCGTGCGCGCGTGGCGCAGGCCTTCGTCCAGCAGGCGGATGGCCGGTCCCGTGCACAGCGAGGCGAGGTTGATGCGCTGCTTGTTCAGCGACCGCATCACCGCGCCGAATCCCTTGCCCGTGGAGCCGCCGAGCACGGCGGATTTTGGCACCCGGCAGTCCCTGAAATAGACCTCGGAGACCGGCGAGCCTTCCTGCCCCATCTTCTTGTGTTCCGGGCCGGTGGACAGCCCCGGCGTGCCGCGCTCGACGAGGAAGGTGGTCGTTCCAGAGCCCCCGCGGTTCGAGGGATCGGTGCGCGCAAGCACGGTGAAGAGGTCGGCGATCGGCGCGTTGGTGATGTAGCGCTTGGTGCCGTTCAGCACGTAATGGTCGCCGTCCTCCACCGCGACGGTCGCGAGGCCGCCCAGCAGGTCCGAGCCTGCCTCGGGTTCGGTGACCGCCAGGCAGCCGGTGATCTCGCCGGTGGCGAGGCGCGGCAGGTACCGCCGCTTCTGCGCCTCCGTGCCGTCCTGGATGATCGCTTCCGAGCCGATGCCCGTGTTGGTGCCGGCGCGCGCCCGATAGGCCACCGCGCACTGCGAGATCTCCATGTTGGCGAGGCACAGTTCCTCGGTGGTGAGGCCGGCGCCGCCGTATTCCTCGGGGATGCTCCAGCCGAAGAAGCCGAGGCTGCGCATGCGGTCGACGATCTCCGCCGGGATCGCGTTCTCGCGCTCGACCCGCTCCTCGTTCGGGATGGCGACCTCGTTCATGAAGCGGCGCACGCTGTCCAGCAGCGCAGCCAGGCGTTTCTCGTCTCGGATCATGGGACCTCGGTCAGGGATGGAAGCGGGCTTTGCGCTTTTCGAGGAAGGCGCCGATGCCTTCGCCGGCCTCCTCGCCATGCAGCGCCTCGACGAACAGCGTTCGTTCCAGTTCGAGGTGCTGGCTGTAGTCGTTTGCCTGCGCGGCGTTGGCGAGGCGCTTGATCCGCCCGATGGCCCGCGTCGCGCCGTTGGCGAGCTCGGCCGCCCAGCGCAGCGCTTCGGCCACCGCGCTGCCGGCCGGGACGCAGCGATTGACCAGGCCCGCCGCCTGGAGCCGGGGCGCGCCGACGGGCGCGCCGGTCATCATCAGCTCGCTGGCGAGCTGCATCGGCAGGGCCCGCGCGAGGAAATAGGACCCGTCCCCGTCCGGGTTGAGTCCGATCTTCACGTACGCCATCGTGAATTGCGCGTCCTCGGCGGCAACGATGAGGTCGCAGCCCAGCGCGACCGAGAACCCGGCGCCTGCCGCGTGGCCCTCCACCGCGGCGATGACCGGCTTGGCGCAGTCGCGCAGCGATCGCACCAGCTCGTTCAGCTTGCTGACCCGGTCGAAATGGTGCTGCGGCGGGTTCGTGCGGCGGCTGGTGCCGAGCGTCAGCAGGTCGCCGCCGGCGCAGAAGTGCTCCCCCTCGCCGTGCAGCACGATCGCGCCGACCTCGGCGTCGGCAGAGGCAAGCCGCAGCTGGCGCGCCAGCTCGGCCGAGATTTCCGGCTTGATCGCGTTGCGTTGCGACGGGTTGTGGATCGCAAGCTGCAGGACCCGCCCGTGGCGCGTGGCGGCGACCTTCACCCCGGCGGCGCCCGCCGCCATCAGTGCATTCCCAGCGCGGCCTCGATGTTGCGCACCATCTGCACGAGGCGCGGCCCGATGTCGTCCTCGATCTGGCCCTTTTTCAGCATGAACGCCGGGATGCTGCAGTTGAAGGCGACGATCTCGCCGTCCACCGTGCGGCGCATCGGCACGCCCACCGCGTGGATCTCGCGGCGCAGGTCCCCGTACGAGACGCAGAAGCCCCGGTCGCGGATCTCCTGCAGGCTCTTGTCGATCTGGGCGCGGTACTTGCGGTGCATCTCCGGCTCCTTGACCTTCATCTGGTTCAGCAGGGCTTCGCGTTCAGCCGGGGTGCAGGCTGCGAGGAAGGCACGGCCGACCGAAGCCTGCGCGATGGGGATCGAGGTGCCGATGTCGGGCAGCGTGGGCGTGCCGCTCGCCGAGCGGCAGCTCTCGACGAACACCACGTTGAGGCGGTCGCGGATGCCCATGGAGACCGATGCATTGGCGTGGTCGGCAAGCTCCTTCATGTAGGGCCGGGCGACCTGCCGGGCGCTCATGCTCGCCAGCAGCGGGTAGCCGATCGACAGCACTGCCGAACCGAGCTGGTACTTGCCCAGCCGCATGTTGTGGCGCAGGTACCCGAGCTTGGTGAGCGTGTAGGTCAGCCGGGACACCGTGGGCTTGGGCAAGCCCGTGCGCACCGAGATTTCCTTGTTGCCAAGCATGGGCTCGAGCGGGGTGAAGCAGCGCAGCACTTCGAGCCCGCGTGCCAGGGTGGTGGCGAACTGGCGGTCGCCCTCGTGTTCGTAGCTGTAGGCCGGCGCGGATGCCGGTACGGAAAGCGGTGCGTTGGACTCTGATGCGCCCATGGTCTCCCCCTGGAGAAGCGGTTGCAGTAGCCCGCGCATGCCTTGGCACGGCGCGGACGCTAGGCTTTCGGTTTGAAACCGGGTCAGCGGATTTGAAACTTCAGCCGGTTTCGCGAAACGATGGGTGAAACTCTTTGTGGAACTTGTTTCGCAATTCGATTGTTTGGCAGGCCCCGCCCTCTGTCAACTTAGTCATATTGTGTATCACATAATGAAACACCAATGCAAAATCGGCATGAAGCCGCGCGCAAGGTGAAACATGTGCGGGGCGGACCGACGGGGCGGGTGCGGATTGGCTACCCTTACGCCTCTTCCAAACCCAGCCAAAAGGGATTCCGCGATGGCCTCCTCACTCTTCGACCTCACCGGCCAGGTGGCCATAGTCACCGGCTCAACCAAGGGGATCGGCAAGTCCATCGCCGAAGAGCTCGGCCGGGCCGGCGCCAAGGTGATGATTTCGAGCCGCAAGGCCGACGCCTGCGAGGCGACGCGCGCCGAGCTTGCCGGCATGGGCCTCACGGTGCTGGCCCAGCCCTGCAACGTGGGCCGCAAGGAGGAGGTGCAGGCCCTCGTGGCCGCCACCACCAAGGCCTGGGGCCGCGTGGACATCATGGTCTGCAATGCGGCCGTGAACCCGTACTACGGGCCGCTCGGCGGCCTGAGCGACGAGACCTTCGACAAGGTCATGAACTCGAACGTGAAGTCCAACCTGTGGCTGGCGAACCTGGTGATCCCGGGCATGGCCGAGCGCGGCGGCGGCAGCGTGATCATGGTCGGTTCGATCGCCGGGCTGAAGGCCAACACCATCATCGGGGCCTACGGCATTTCCAAGGCCGCCGACCACATGCTGGTGAAGAACCTCGCTGCCGAGTGGGGCCCGAAGAACGTGCGCGTGAACGCGATCGCGCCGGGGCTGGTCAAGACCGACTTCGCCAAGGCGCTGTGGGAGGACGACAAGCTGCGCAGCGCGCGCGAAGCGGCGACCCCGCTGCGGCGCATCGGCGAGCCGCGGGACATCGGCGGGATCGCGGTGTTCCTCGCTTCGCGGGCTGCGGCGTTCATGACCGGGCAGTGCATCGTCGCCGACGGCGGCGTGACCATCCTGTGAGCGCGCACATGGCAGCCAACCGGGCGTTCCGGGTGTTCGAAGGCGGCAAGTTCGGCGTCGGCCGGTTTGCCGACATGGCCGACGGGGAACTCGACGCCGGCAACGTGGTGATCCGGTCGCTCTTCGCGAGCGTGAACTACAAGGACGCCCTGACGGCGCTGGGGAAGGCGAAGATCGTCACGCGCTTCCCGTGCACCGCCGGCATCGACGTGTGCGGCGAGGTGTCTGAGTCGGCCGATCCGCGCTTCAAGCCGGGCGACCGGGTGATCGCGCACGGCTTCGGGATCGGCGCCGACCATGACGGCGGCTACCAGGCGGTGAATCGCTTCCCGGCCGACTGGCTGGTGAAAGTGCCGGACGGGCCCGATGCGGCGCTCACCCCGTTTGAAACGGCGGCGATCGGCGTGGCGGGGTACACGGCGGCGCTGTCGGTGGACCTCATGGAACTCAACGGCCTCGCGCCCGGCAAGGGCCGGGTGCTCGTCAACGGCGCCACCGGCGGGGCCGCCTCCGTGGCCATCGACCTGCTGGCCGGACGCGGCTACGAGGTGGTGGCGCTGTCGGGCAAGCCGGAGGCCGCGGACTACCTGCGCGCCCTGGGCGCGGCGGAGGTGATCGACCGCAAAAGCTACGAATTCGGCACCCGGCCGCTGGAAAAGCCGATGTGGCAGGGCGCGGTCGATTCCGTCGGGGGAGAGCAGCTGGCGTGGCTCGCGCGCAGCATGCAGAACGACGGGGTGATTGCCGCTTTCGGAAACGCAGGCGGCATCGAATTCAAGGGCAGCGTGCTGCCCTACATCCTGCGCGGGGTGCGCCTGATCGGGGTGAATGCCAATAGCCCTATGCCGCTGCGCAGCCGGATCTGGCAGCGCTTGGCCGGCGACCTCCGGCCGCGCCACCTGGACAGGATCGCCCGCCGGATCCGGTTTGCGGACCTGCCGCAGGCGTTCGACGACCTGATCGCGGCAAAAGCGGTGGGAAGGATGGTCGTGGACTTCTCTCTGGGCTAAACTAACTCATCCTTTGCAGGCAGCGCCGCACGCCAGAACAAGGCCGCGCCTGACCGGAATCCCGAGACCCGCCAGGAGACACCCATGGACCTCAACTATTCGAACGAAGAGCTCGCGTTCCGCGACGAAGTGCGCGGCTGGCTCGCCAAGAACCTGCCCGCCGACCTGTCCGACAAGGTCGGCGACCACGAGCACCTGTCGAAGGACGACCTGGTGCGCTGGCACAAGATCCTCGCCAAGCAGGGCTGGATCGCGCCGGCCTGGCCCAAGGAGTGGGGCGGCACGGGCTGGAACGTCGTGCAGCGCTACATCTTCGAAGAGGAGTGCGGGTACGCGGGCGCCCCTCCGCTGGTGCCCTTCGGGCTGTCGATGTGCGCCCCGGTGCTGCACAAGTTCGGCACCGATGCGCAGAAGAAGCGTTTCCTGCCGCGGATCTACAACGCCGACGACTTCTGGTGCCAGGGCTATTCCGAGCCGGGCTCCGGCTCGGACCTGGCGTCGCTCAAGACCAAGGCCGAGCGGCAGGGTGACCACTACGTCGTAAACGGCCAGAAGATCTGGACCACGCTCGGCCACTACGCCGACTGGATCTTCTGCCTGGTGCGCACTGACTCGCAGGCTTCCAAGCGGCAGGAGGGGATCTCGTTCCTGCTGATCGACATGAAGACCCCCGGCGTCACGGTGCGCCCGCTGATCCTGATGGACGGCGGCCACGAGGTGAACGAGGTGTTCTTCGAGAACGTCAAGGTGCCGGTGGAGAACCTCGTGTACGAGGAGAACAAGGGCTGGACGGTGGCCAAGTACCTGCTCGGGCACGAGCGCATGAACACCGGGCGCATCGGCGTCTCCAAGCGCGAACTCGCCAAGCTGAAGGAGTTCGCCGCAAAGCAGGTGAAGGGCGGCAAGCCGCTGATCGATGACGTGCGCTTCCGCGACAAGCTGTCGCGCGTCGAGATCGAGCTGATGGCGCTTGAGATCACCAACCTGCGGTTCCTCGACCAGATGCGCCGCACCGGCCAGCCCCCGGGCGCGGACGTCTCGATGCTGAAGATCAAGGGCACCGAGATCCAGCAGTCGCTGACCGAGCTCGCGATGCAGGCGGTGGGGCCGATGGCGCAGCCGTTCAAGCCGGTGGACCACGCCGATGCGTTCGACGCGTTCACCGCATCGCTCGCGCCGCGCTACGCCAACACGCGCAAGACCACCATCTACGCCGGTTCGAACGAAATCCAGCGCAACATCATCTCGAAGATGTCCCTGGGCCTGTAAGGAGACGACCATGAATTTCGATTACAACGAAGAACAGCAGCTGCTCGCCGACTCGGTCAAGCGCTTCATCGGCAAGGACTACGATTTCGAGTCGCGCAAGAAGATCGTCGGCTCGGCAAACGGCTACAGCGACGCCGTGTGGGCCACGTTTGCCGAAATGGGCCTGCTCGGCCTGCCGGTCTCGCCCGACTACGACGGCTTCGGCGGCGGAGCGCTCGACATGATGGGCATCATGGAATCGATCGGCGAAGGCCTGGTGGTCGAGCC
>JAFEDL010000075.1:0-3775 GCA_018241645.1 Pseudomonadota bacterium | reverse complement strand
AAGGCCATCCTGCCGCTGGTGGTCGAGGGCAAGCTCAAGATGGCGTTCGCGCAGACCGAGAAGGGCGCGCGCTACAACCTCGCGCATGTCGCGGCCAAGGCGAAGAAATCCGGCGCGGGCTACGTGATCGACGGCGAGAAGTGCGTGGTCGTGCACGGCCCCTGCGCGGACAAGCTGGTGGTCTCGGCCCGCACCTCCGGGGCGGACACGGACGCCAGGGGGATCAGCCTGTTCCTGGTCGATGCCAAGGCTGCGGGCATCACGATGAAGAGCTATCGCACCGTGGACGAGCTGCGCGCCTGCGACCTCACGCTCAAGGGCGTGTCGGTCCCCGCCGACGCGCTGGTCGGCAAGGAAGGCGAAGGCCTCGCGCTGATCGAGGAAGTGGTCGACTACGGCACCGCCCTGGTCTGCGCCGAGGCGGTCGGGGCCATCAAGTCGGCCAACGACGCCACGCTCGAGTACATCAAGACCCGCAAGCAGTTCGGCGTGCCGATCGGCGCCTTCCAGGCGCTGCAGCACCGCATGGTCGACATGGTGATCAGCTACGAGCAGGCGAAGTCGATGGCGTGCCTCGCCTGCGACAAGGCGGATTCGGAGAAGGATCCGGCCGAGAGGAAGCGCCTGGTGTCGGCCGCCAAGGTGCGGATTTCGGAGGCCTGCCGGCACGTGAGCCAGGAGTCCATCCAGCTGCACGGCGGCATGGGCATGACCGAGGAAATGAAGGTCAGCCACACGTTCCGGCGGCTCACCATGATCGCCCAGCAGTTCGGCGACCAGGACCACCACCTGGAGCGTTTCGCGGGCTGACGGCAATGCCCGTCGCGTACATGCAGTCCATAGCCGAGCGCTACCAGCGGCTCGGGTACGCCCCTTATCGCTGGTTCAAGGCGGAGGAGCCGCCTGCATGGCAGCCCCTGGCGAAGCCGCTGGCCGCCGCGCGCATCGGCATGCTGTCCACCTCCGGGGCGTATGCGCTGGGCCAGGTCGCATACCACTACAAGGACGACGCCTCGTTCCGGCCGATCCCTGCGGGGACAGCCGACCGGGACCTGCGCTTCTCTCACCTGACCGAGAACTACCTGGTCGACGCGAGGCGCGACCCCGGCTGCATTTTTCCGCTGCGCGCATTGCGCGCGCTGGCGGCCGAAGGGGCCATCGGCCAGCTCGCCGACCAGGTGTTTTCGTGCATGGGCGCCATCTATTCGCAGCGCCGCGCACGGGAGGAACTTGCGCCCGCGCTGCTCGCGGCTTTCAGGGCACAGCAGGTAGACGCGGCGCTCCTTGTATCGATGTGACCGGTTTGCCACCAGACCGTGTGTCTGGTTGCGAGGCACCTCGAGGCCAACGGCATCCCGACCATGTGCCTGGGCAGCGCGCTCGACATCTTCGAAAGCGGCCGCCCGCCGCGCGCCACCTTCGTTGACTACCCGCTGGGGCATTCGGCCGGCAAGCCGTTCGACCCGGCCGACCAGCTCGACGTGCTCCGGTCCGCGCTGCGCGGATTCGAGGCCATGACGGTGCCGGGCCAGGTCCAGCGGTTGTCCAATCGATGGGACGCCGAGGGCGGGTGGGAAGATGATGCCGGGCGGCCCAGGGGCGGCGATACGCGCCAGCCGCGCGACGAGACGCCGCAGTTCCAGCATGCCGCCGATCGCGAGGCGGCGCTGGCCAGCGGCGCGCTACGGGACTGATTTCAGGAACACCGCGGCGGTCTCCTCGGCGATCCTGTCCACCGAAAGCCGTCCCGCGGGCCGGTACCACTGCGCCGTCCAGTTGAGCGCGCCGAGCACGAACAGGCGCGCAACTCGCCGGTCTCCCGCGAGCAGGCCGGCTTCTTCGAGCTCGTCGATCATCTTCTGCCACAGCGCGTCGTAGCCGTCTTTCACCGCAATGATGCGGCGCCGGTTGGCGGGCGTGAGCGAGCGGATTTCGTAAAGCAGCACCGGGATGAAGTCGTTGCCGTCCTCGAGGATGGTCCCCAGGTGGATGCGCACCAGGCGCCTGAAGCGCTCGGCCGGCGGCAGTTTCAGGGCGAAGACCGCCTGCGAGCGCTTCAGCCCTTCGGCGAGGCCTTCCTCCATCACCGCGACCAGCATCTCCTGCTTGGACTTGAAGTGATAGAACGGGCTGCCCGAATGCATGCCCGCCGCGGAGGAAATGTCGCGGATGGTGGTGCCGTCGAAACCCTTCTCGCGAAACAGCCGCGCGCAGACCGCGAGCAGTTCCGCGCGCCGGTTTCCCTCGCTGCGGCGGGGCGCGGCCCTCTTCTTCGCGGTCGCCCTCATTTAGGGCGCAGGCGGGGCAGGTCTTCCGGGGCTTCGATTTCCATGCGCAGCAGCTGCGCCGCGACGATCTTGCCGAGGTTGTCGGTGCGCAGGCTGCGCGCCGCGCCGCCCTGCAGCGCGCTGTTGAGCACGATCTTGAGCGCGAGGAGGTTGTCCAGCGGCCAGATCTCCACCGGCCCGGTGCAGATCGCGCGAAAGTGCTCCGCCAGCCGCTCCCGGGTGACTTCGCGCTTGAGCACGGCGTAGGTCGGCGCGTCCCAGGCGAACAGGCCGATGTCCGCGCGGTCCGCCTTGTCGCCGCTCCTCGCGTGCGCGATCTTCCACAGGCCGACCTTCACGCGACCGCCTCCACGTTGACCTCGACGCGCGACTCGACCAGGTCGCGCTTCACCAGCGTGGGCCAGAGCCCCAGCAGTTCCTTGGCGCCCTGGATGCCGTGGAACCCGCCGAGGAAGGGCGGCCCCGAAAGGGCAAGCCAGGGAAAGTTGCGGCCGAACCCGTCGGCGATCCGCTTGTCCGGGGTGCGGATGGTCATGCGCAGGAAGCACTCGTTCAGCTGGTCGCGATGCGCCGGGTCGGCGTTGGCGCCGAGCAGCGAGTTGTAGCCTATGTACTCGACGTTCAGTTCCTCGACCGCGATGCCGCGCTCGGCCATCATTCCCTTGACGATGTCCACGCTCGCCTCGCACTTGCGGTATGCGTCCGGCCACGAGTAGCCGATCACGCCGGTGCCCATCCAGCCATCGCGGTAGCCCGCCACCACCTTGAGCGTGTCCGTGCGCGGCGCGCCACCCGCGCCGGTCACCCGGACCCGGTCGCCACCCTGGTCCTCGAGCTTCAACGTGCCCATGTCGAGCACCACGTCGGGCGAGTAATACGCGTGCGGGTTGTGCACTTCGTACAGCAATTGCTGGCGCACGGTGTCGAAGGACACCCGCCCGCCGGTGCCCGGGGCCTTGGTGATCACGGCTGAGCCGTCTACGCCGACCTCCGCAATCGCGTAGCCCAGGTGCAGGAAGTCCGGGATGTGCTCCCACTCGCCAGCGGACCCGAAATTGCCGCCGCTGGCCTGGCCCGAGCATTCGAGCAGGTGGCCGACCGTCAGGCCCTGCGCGAGGCGCTCCCAGTCGTCCCAGCGCCAGCCGAACTCGTGGGCCAGCGGGCCGAGGAACAGGGCCGCATCCGCGACCCGCCCGGTCAGGACGATGTCGGCGCCGCGCGCGAGCGCTTCGGCGATCGGCTGCGCCCCGAGGTAGGCGTTGGCGAACACCAGCCGGTCGCGCACCGTTGTGATGTCCGCCCCGGTATCGAGGTGCGCAAGGGGCTGGCCCGCGGCGCGCAGCTCGTCGACGCGGTCCGTGACCGAGTCGCCGGTGACTACGGCGATGCTCGCTTTCCAGCCCTTGGCGTGGAACGCGCGCGCGATCGCCTCGCGCGCCCCGTGGGGGTTGAGCCCGCCCGCGTTCAGGACGAATTTGACGCCATGC
>JAFEDL010000074.1:18763-27925 GCA_018241645.1 Pseudomonadota bacterium | reverse complement strand
CAGGTTCACCGCGGCCTCGACGCACGCGACGATCTCGAGCGGGGCAGGATAGCCGCGCGACGCCTTGCCCACTTCGGCGCGGGCGGCCTCGAAGAAGGCTTTCGGGTCGCCGTCGACCTTGACCGTGAGGTCCCGGATGCGGCGCGGGCCCTTGCCTTCGGCCACCAGCTTCTTCGCGAACGCGATGGCGCCCTCGAGCAGGTCGCCCTGCACGACCTCGTCCACCAGCCCGACCTGCAGGCCCTTCTCGGCCGGCACGGGGTTGCCGGTCGTCATCATCTTCACCGCTTCGGTGGCGCCGACCACGCGCGGCAGGCGCTGCGTGCCGCCCGAGCCGGGCAGGATGCCGAGCTTCACCTCGGGAAGCCCAAGCAGCGTCTTGGGGGCCGCTACGCGGTAGTGGCAGCCGAGCGCGAGCTCAAGGCCGCCGCCGAGCGCGAAGCCGCCGATCGCGGCGACCATGGGCTTCTTGAAGTTGTCCTGCGCGTCGTTGATCTCGGGGAGGGTGGGCGACATCGACGACTTGGGCGTGTTGAATTCGCGGATGTCCGCGCCGCCCGAGAACGCCTTGGCCGAGCCCATGATCACCAGCGCCTTGACGGCCGGGTCGGCTTCCGCCTTCTTCATGCCGTCGACGATGCCGGGGCGCAGCACGCTGCCCAGGCCGTTGACGGGCGGGTTGTTCATGACGATGACGGCGATGCCGTCGCGTACGGAATAGGTGGTTGCGTCGCTCATGGGGATACTCCGGGTAGGGAACCGCTGATTCTAATCTCTTGGGGCTAGACTTCGAGCCACTCCTTTCGCATCGCGGCATCCTCGCGCACGTCGCGCGGCTTGCCCTCGAAGACGATGTGGCCGTGGCCCATCACGTACAGGCGCTCCGAAATGTCGAGCGCGATGGCAAGCTTCTGCTCCACCAGCAGGATCGAAACGCCGCGCTTCCTGATCTCCTCGAACAGGCGCGCCACCTGCTCGACGATCTTGGGCGCGAGGCCCTCGGTGGGCTCGTCGATCATCACCAGGGACGGGTCGCCCATCAGCGTGCGGCACAGCGTCAGCATCTGCTGCTCGCCGCCGGACAGCACCCCGGCCTCGTTGTCGGCGCGCTCCTTGAGGCGCGGGAACAGCGCGAACATGTCCTCCATGCCCCAGCGCTCCGACTCGAGCTTGCCCTTCTGCCCGAGCAGCAGGTTCTGGCGCACCGTCAGCGAGGGGAAGATGTCGCGGTTCTCCGGCACGTAGCCCAGGCCCTTGTGCGCCACCTGGTAGGCCTTGAGCCCGACCATCTCCTCGCCCTTGAACTTCACCGAGCCGCGGCACTCGACCATGCCCATGACGGCCTTGATCGTGGTCGAGCGGCCCACGCCGTTCCTGCCGAGCAGGCTGACGATCTCGCCGTCGCCCACCGTCATGTGCACGCCGTGCAGGATGTGGCTCTTGCCGTAGAAGGCGTGGAGGTCGCGGACTTCAAGCATGCGCGTCCTCCGCGCTTTCCGGTCCCGCGTCCTTGTGCAGGCCGCCGAGGTAGGCTTCCTGCACGGCCGGGTTGGCGCGGATCGCCTCGGGCGTGCCGGTGGCGATCACTTCGCCGTACACCAGCACCGAAATGCGGTCGGCGAGGCCGAACACCACGCCCATGTCGTGCTCGACCATCACCAGCGTCCTGCCGGCGGTCACGCGGCGGATCAGCTCCACCACGTTGGCGGTCTCCGAGCGGCTCATGCCGGCCGTGGGTTCGTCCAGCAGGATGACCTCCGCGCCGCCTGCGATGGTGATGCCGATTTCCAGGGCGCGCTGCTCGGCGTAGGTGAGCAGGCCGGCCGGGCGCTTGCCGAGGTGCGCGAGGCCGATCGATTCGATCACCTCCTCGGCGCGCAGCCTGGCGTCCCGCAGGCCGTCCAGCCGGTGCCAGAACGAATACTTGTAGCCCAGCGACCACAGCACCGCGCAGCGCACGTTCTCGAACACCGAGAGGTTGTGGAAGATGTTGGTGATCTGGAACGAGCGCGACAGGCCCTTCCTGTTGATCTCGAAGGGCTTCAGGCCGCCGGTTTCCTCGCCGTTGAGGCGGATCGAGCCGGAGGTCATCGGGAAGCGCCCGCTGATCAGGTTGAACAGCGTGGACTTGCCCGCGCCGTTGGGGCCGATGATGGCGTGCCGCTCGCCCTTGGGGATTTCGAGATCCACGCCGCGGATGATCTCGGTGTTGCCGAAGGACTTGCGCACCGCCTCCAGGTGCAGGGCGCTGGTCATGGCCGCCCCTGCAGGAATTCGGCCTGGATCTCGCCGTAGGTGTGGGCCACGCGCTTGCGCGCGGCGTTGAAGAGCCACCCGCCCACGATCCACAGGCCGATCGCCACCGCCCACGGGCCGGCCGCGGCGGCGTCGAACTCCACGCCGAAGAGCTTCATCAGCGTGCCGCCGGAACTGTCGACCGACACCTTGTACGTCATTTCCACGGTCAGGATCACCGCGGCGAGCACGAGCAGGCCGCTCGCCCCCGCGGCGAGGTACTGGCGCCAGATCCGCCCGAAGCGTTTGCGCGCGATGAGCTGCACCTGCATCATGATCAGGCTGGCGATCCCGCCCGGGGCGAACATCACCATCAGCATGAAGAACATGCCCAGGTACAGCAGCCACGCCTTGGTGTGGTCGGACAGGGCCACCACGAAGTACACGAACACGCAGGCGCCGATGATCGGCCCGAAGAAGAATCCGACCCCGCCGATGAAGGCGGCGAGCAGCACGCCGCCGGAGCGCACCGCGCTCACGTTTTCGGCGGTGACGATCTCGAAGTTGATCACGCCGAGCGCGCCGGCGATGCCGGCGAAGAACGAGGAGATGATCAGGGTGTACCAGCGCACCTTCTGCGTGTCGTAGCCCACGAACTCGGCGCGCTCGGGATTGTCGCGCACCGCGTTGGCCATGCGCCCGAGGGGGGTGTGGGACCATGCGTACATCAGCGCCATCGACACAAGGCACCAGAACGCGATCAGGTAGTACACCTGGACGGCGGGCCCGAACGTGATGCCGAGGAAGGGCTTGCCGAACACGCGGTTGGTGGTGACCCCGCCTTCGCCGCCGAAGAAATCCGGGAACATCAGCGAGCACGAGAACACCAGCTCGCCGATGCCGAGCGTGATCATCGCGAAGGTGGTGCCCGCCCGCTTGGTCGTGACGTAGCCGAACAGCACGCCGAACACCGCCCCCGCGAGGCCGCCGACCAGCGGCAGCAGCGGCACCGGCATCCACAGCTGGCCCTTGGAGGCCAGGTTGAGCGTGTGCACCGCGAAGTAGGCGCCCAGGCCCGAGTAGACCGCGTGCCCGAAGGACAGCATCCCGCTCTGGCCGAGCAGCATGTTGTAGGACAGCGTGAAGATGATCGCCACGCCCATCTGCGACATGAGCGTGATCGCGAAGCCCTGGGTGAAGAACACCGGCAGCGCCGCCATCAGCAGGGCCGTCGAGCCCCAGATCACCCAGCGGGCGAGGTCGAGCGGCTGGTAGCGCAGGGTCCTGGCCGTGGTTTGCATCAGTCGGCCCGCGTCCCGAGCAGGCCCTTGGGCCGGAAGATCAGCATCAGCACCAGCAGCAGGTAGGGCAGCACCGGGGCCACCTGCGAGATCTGCAGCTTCCACAGCGAGTACAGCGGCGTGGCTTCGTTCACGCTGATGCCGATCGCGCCGAGCATGCCGGCCAGCGACCAGTCGAGCGCGATCGCGAAGGTCTGCATCACGCCGATCAGGAGCGACGCGAGGAACGCGCCGGCGAGCGAACCCATGCCGCCCACCACCGCGACCACGAACACGATCGGGCCGACGGAGGCGGCCATCGAAGGCTCGGTGATGAACGCCACCCCGCCGATCACGCCGGCCAGGCCCGCCAGGGCGCAGCCGCCGCCGAACACCAGCATGAACACGCGCGGTACGTTGTGGCCGAGGGCCTCGGCCATGTGCGGGTGGGTCAGGGCCGCCTGGATCACCAGGCCGATGCGAGTGCGCTTCAGCAGCAGCCAGACGGAGAGCAGCATCAGCAGCGCCACCAGCATCATGAAGCCGCGCAGCTTGGGAAAGGAGGTCGAGTACAGCGTGAAGAGGTGGCCGTCGAGCGCTGCGGGCACGCGGTACGGGACCGCGGCCAGGCCCCAGATGACCTTGACCGTTTCCTCGATCAGGTAGGCGAGGCCGAAGGTGAAGAGCAGTTCCGCGACGTGGCCCCAGCGGTGCACAGTGCGCAGGCCGTAGCGCTCCACCGCGGCGCCCAGCAGCCCCACCACCACCGGGGCGACGAACAGGGCCGGGAAGAAGCCGATCTTGAGGCCGACCGAGTAGGCGACGTAGGCGCCCACCATGTAGAACGCCGCATGGGCGAAATTCAGCACCCCCATCATGCTGAAGATCAGCGTCAGGCCCGAGGAAAGCATGAACAGCAGCAGCCCGTAGGACACGCCGTTCAGCAGCGAGATGACGAAGAATTCCATGCGGAGGGGACCCAAACGAAGGCCGGGCGCAGGCCCGGCCTCCCGATCAACCGATGCCGCGCAGCGCGCGGCGGAAACTCACTTCGGCCGTTGCATCTGGCACGAGGTGGGCTGCGTGGCCAGGTAGGTCGGCAGCAGGGCCTCGGTCTTCCAGCCGTAGCCGGTCTTCTCCTGGTCGTACTTGACCGTCTTGCCGTCGACCTTGACCCACTTGGCCACGACCAGCGGCTGCAGCGCCTGGTGGTCGGACTTGCGCATCTCGACCTCGCCGTTGAGGCTCTCGACCTTCATGCCCTCGAGCGCATGGGCGACTTTCACCGGGTCGGTGGACTTGGTCTCCTTGAAGGCCTTGGCGAGGAGCGCGATGCCGGTGTACGTGGCCATCGTGTAGTAGTCGTCGTTGAACTTCTTCTGGTAGCCCATGGCCACGTCGGCGCCCACGAATTTCTCGTTGTTGACGTTCCAGTAGCCCACGAACCGGACCTTGTCCTCGCCGGCCGCGCCCATCGCAGTGGGCACGCCGGTCGTGGCGGCGTAGTAGGTGTAGAAGTTGGCGTTCAGGCCCGCGTCCTTGGCCGCCTTGATCAGCAGCGCGAGGTCGCTGCCCCAGTTGCCGGTGATCACGGTGTCGGTGCCCGCGGCCTTCATCTTCGAGACGTACGGGGCGAAGTCCTTGATCTGCGCGAGCGGGTGCAGGTCCTCGCCGACGATCTTGATGTCGGGGCGCTTTTTCGCGAGGTAGTCCTTGGCGGCCTTGGCCACCGCCTGGCCGAACGAGTAGTTCTGGTTCAGCAGGTACACGTTCTTGATGTTCTTGTCCTTGGCGAGGAAGGTGGTCAGCGCCTCCATCTTCATGTCCGAGTTCGCGTCGAGCCGGAAATGCCAGAAATTGCACTTGCTGTTGGTCAGGTCGGGGTCGACCGCGGCGTAGTTCAGGTAAACGATTTCCTTTCCGGGGTTGCGCTCGTTGTGCTTGGCGACCGCGTCGGCCAGCGCCAGGGCCACCGAGGAGCCGTTGCCCTGGACGATGTAGCGGATGCCCTGGTCGACGACCTGCTTCAGGACCGTGAGCGATTCCTGCGGGGAGAGCTTGTTGTCGAAGCCGACGATCTCGAACTTCGGCCCGCCGGCCCAGTTCTTCTGGTTGGCGATTTCGGCAATGTACTGCCAGCTGTGCAGCTGGTTCTGGCCGACCGGCGCCATCAGGCCGGACAGCGGATCGATGAAACCGATTTTCACGGTTTGCGCCTGCGCACCAAATGCGAGCAGGGTAGTGGCGGCGCCCAGGGCGGCCGCGCGGATGAGGCGGTTCATTGTCTTCTCCTATGGTGTAGGGGGCCAGCGTGTTGGTCTGGCTTTCTGCGCAGTTTCGCTGCAGGCCGCTGTTTCCCGATGCGGAGCATGGTAGTCAAGGCCAGAGGGCGGGTCAAGCCGTGGACCCCGCGCGCCAAGCTATACTTATTCCTCCCCGCAGTCATACAAAGGCGGCACCCAGAACAGCACTCAAGGAGACACCATGAACGGCCTGATGATGGACATGCCGCTGCTGATCAGCGACCTCATCCGCCACGCCGACCGGCACCACGGCGACACCGAGATCGTATCCAAGCGCGTGGAGGGGGACTTCCACCGCTACACCTACCGCGATGCCCACACCCGTTCCCGGCGCCTCGCCAAGGCGCTGGCGAAGCTGGGCGTGAAGATGAACGACCGGGTGGCGACGCTCGCGTGGAACGGCTACCGGCACTTCGAGATCTACTACGCCGTCGCCGGCTCCGGCGCGGTGATCCACACGATCAACCCGCGCCTGTTCCCCGAGCAGGTGATCTACATCGCCAACCATGCCGAGGACAAGGTCCTGTTCGTCGACCTGACCTTCGTGCCGCTGGTGGAGAAGGTCGCCGCCAGCCTCAAGTCGGTAAAGCACATCGTCGTGATGACCGACCGGGCGCACATGCCCACGGTCACGCCCGCGTCGCCGATGGCCAACGCCCTGTGCTACGAGGACCTCATCGAGGCGGAGGACGACAAGTTCGAGTGGCCGACCTTCGACGAGAAGACCGCCTCGTGCCTGTGCTACACCTCGGGCACCACCGGCAACCCCAAGGGCGTGCTCTACAGCCACCGCAGCACCATGCTGCACGCCTACGCGGCGGCGCTGCCCGACGCGTTGAACCTTTCCGCCGCGGACGCCATCCTGCCCGTGGTGCCCATGTTCCACGTCAACGCCTGGGGCCTGCCCTACAGCTGCGCGCTCATGGGGGCGAAACTGGTGTTTCCGGGCCAGCACCTCGACGGCAAGAGCCTGCACGACATGTTCGAGCAGGAGAAGGTGACCATGAGCGCCGGCGTGCCCACCGTGTGGCTGGGGCTGCTCAACTACATGAAAGAGGCCAAGCTCAAGTTCTCCACGCTGAAGTCCACGGTGATCGGCGGCTCCGCCTGCCCCCCGGCCATGATCCGCACCTTCCAGGAGGAGTACGGCGTCAAGGTGCTGCACGCCTGGGGCATGACCGAAATGAGCCCGCTGGGCACCGTCGCCACCTTCAAGGGCAAGCACACCGGGGCCGACAAGGAGACGAAGTACGCGGTGCAGTACAAGCAGGGCCGCGTGATCTTCGGCGTCGACATGAAGATCGTCGACGCCGAGGGCAAGACCCTGCCGAACGACGGCAAGGCGTTCGGCGACCTGCTGGTCAAGGGGCCGTGGATCACCAATTCCTACTTCAAGGGCGAGGGCGGCGACCCGCTGCGCGACGGGTGGTTCCCGACCGGCGACGTGGCCACCATCGACCCCGACGGATACATGCAGATCACCGACCGCTCCAAGGACGTCATCAAGTCCGGCGGCGAATGGATCAGCTCCATCGACCTCGAGAACATCGCCGTGGCCCATCCCGACATCGTCGAGGCGGCCGTCATCGGCGTGCGCCACCCGAAATGGGACGAGCGTCCCATCGTCGTCGCGATCAAGAAGCCCGGCGCCAAGGTGACCAAGGAAGACCTGCTGAAGTTCTACGAGGGCAAGATCGCCAAGTGGTGGATGCCCGACGACGTGGTGTTCGTCGACCAGCTGCCCCACACGGCGACCGGCAAGCTCTCCAAGCTCACGCTGCGCGGGGAGATGAAGGATTACAAACTACCCAATACGTAGGGCTTGCCGGTTTTGAAGTCATGAATCTCCCTACTTTGCGCAGCTTGATCGTTTGCGCGTCCGCGCAAACGAAGAAACTGCGCAAAGTAGGGAGACATGGAAGGTCAAATTCAAGATGGCGCCTGAATAGGGACTGATATGCCCCACATCCTCACCTCCACCCGCGACCGCATCACCTTGATCGAGCTCAACCGCGCCGACAAGAAGAACGCCATCACCGCGGACATGTACCAGGCGATGGCCGATGCGCTGCGCGCGGCCGAATCCGACCCGCAGGTGCGGGTGGTGCTGATCCACGGCAAGAGCGACTGTTTCACCGCCGGCAACGACCTGAAGGATTTCCTCGACCGGCCGCCGCACGGCGAGAACTCGCCGGTGTTCCAGTTCCTGCAGGGGATTTCCACCGCGGCCAAGCCGCTGGTGGCGGCGGTGGGCGGGCCGGCGGTGGGCATAGGCACGACGATGCTCCTGCACTGCGATTTCGTCTACGCCGCGCCGAACGCGCGCTTCCAGCTGCCGTTCGTGCCGCTCGGCCTGGTGCCGGAGGCGGGGTCGAGCCTGCTGCTGCCGATGCTCGCGGGCTACCAGCGGGCCGCCGAGCTGCTGATGCTCGGCAAGCCGTTCACGGCCGAGAAGGCGCAGGCCGCGGGAATCGTCACCGAAATCGTTCCCGAGGACGAGCTGCTCGGCTACGCGCTCGAGGCCGCGTCTGCGCTCGCCGCGCTGCCGCCCGCGTCGCTGCGCATGACCAAGGCCCTCATGAAGGCGCCGCGCGCCAGCGCCGTGGCCGCGGCGATGGCGGGCGAAGGCGAGAAATTCCGCGCGCAGCTGTCCTCGGCGGAGGCCAAGGAGGCGATGACCGCGTTCTTCGAGAAGCGCAAGCCCGACTTCTCGAAGTTCTGAAGTGCGCCGGTGGCTGCAAGCGCTGGCGCTGTGCGCTGCAGCCGCCGAGGCTCAGTCCGCAGAAGTCGCCGTGGATGTCGGCCATTACCTAGAAAAGCCCGGCGTGACCTCGGCGAGCGGGGTGCCCGAACTGGAGTTCAACCAGGCGCTGGCGTCCGGCGTGCGCGTGTCCCTCGAGGCGGCAGGCCTGCGCGTGCGCATGATCGGCGAGAAGGGCGATTTTGCGGCGCTGGGTGCGCGGACCGCGGCTGCCCGCGGCGCCGACCTCTTCGTCTCGATCCATCACGATTCGGTCCGCGAGCGCTACCTGCCGGTGGCGCGCCGGTTCGCGGGATTCTCGATCTTCGTGTCGCGCCTCAACCCCGGGGCGAAGCAAAGCCTGGCGTGCGCATCCGCGATCGGTGCTGCGATGCGGCGCGCCGGTTTCGTCCCGTCCCGTTACCATGCGGATCCGGTGCTCGGCGAGCGCCGCCCCTTTGCGGACGAGACGAACGGCGTGCACTATTTCGACAACCTCGCGGTGGCGAAGACTGCAACGATGCCCGCGCTGCTCTTGGAGGCGGGCGTGATCGTCAATCCGGAGGAGGAGGCGAGGCTGGCGCAGCCTGCCGTACGCGCTGCC
>JAFEDL010000074.1:0-18741 GCA_018241645.1 Pseudomonadota bacterium | reverse complement strand
TGAGATCCGGTTTTGCCCAGGCCAACGGCGTGCGCCTGCATTACCAGGCCGCGGGCAGCGGCAGGCTCGTGCTGTTCCTGCACGGCTTCCCCGAATTCTGGCGCTGCTGGAAGCGGCAGCTCGAGCATTTCGGCGCGGACCACCTGGCCGTGGCGCCCGACATGCGCGGCTACAACCTCTCGGAGTGCCCCGCGGACGTTGCGCAGTACCGCGCCAAGCTGCTGGTCGAGGACATCCGCCAGCTTGCGGCCGGGTTCACCCAGGACAAGTTCGTGCTGGTGGCGCACGACTGGGGCGGCGCGGTAGCCTGGTCGTTCGCAATCGCGCACCCGGAACTGCTTTCCCATCTCATCATCATCAACTCGCCGCCTCCGTACGGGTTCTGGCGCGAACTCGCCACCAACCCGGCGCAGCAGAAGGCGAGCGACTACATGCTGCTCCTGCGCAATCCCAAGGCCGAGCGTGTCCTGGCGGAGAACAATTTCGAGCGGCTGCTGAAGATGCGCTTTGCCGGCCGCGAGGAGGGCCCGGCGCTGGAGGCCGACCGCGCGGCGTACCTCAAAGCCTGGTCGCAGCCGGGTGCGCTTACGGGCAGCCTGAACTACTATCGGGCTTCACCCTTGTATCCCCCCGCGCCGGGTGATGCGGGCGCCGCAAAGCTCAAGCTCGACCCAAAAGACTTCGTGGTGCGCGTGCCGACGCTGGTGATCTGGGGAGAGCGGGACAAGGCCCTGCTGCCGTCGATCCTGGACGGGATCGGGGAAACCGTGCCCGGGGTGGAGGTGGTGCGCGTGCCGGACGCCACGCACTGGGTGATGGACGAGAAGCCCGACCTCGTGAACGCGGAAATCCGGCGCTTCATTTCGAAAGGAAGGGCATGAGCAAGCTGCGCGTGGGCGACCTGTCGGGCCGGGTGGGGGAGGAGATCGGCGTATCGCCCTGGCTCGAGGTCAGCCAGGACCGGATCGACCTTTTCGCCAAGGCGATCGACGACCCGCAATGGATCCACGTCGACCCGGAGAAGGCGAAGACCGGCCCCTTCGGCACGACCATCGCGCACGGCTTTCTCACGCTGTCGCTCCTTTCGCACCTGATCGAGACCACGTTCGCGTTCGACGAGCGCAGGATGGGCATCAACTACGGCCTGAACAAGGTGCGCTTCACCGCACCTCTGCCTTCGGGGTCGCGGATCCGCGCGCGGTTCGTCCTGGCGAAATTCGAGAAAATCGAAGGCAACGGCGTGCAGAATACCTGGGCCGTGTCGGTGGAGCGCGAGGGCGGGGACAAGCCCGTGCTCTACGCCGAGTGGCTCACCCGCAGCTATTCATAGGGAGTCGAAAGTGGCGCAACGCTGGAAGCAACGCCCGCCCGGGTCGAACTGGGGCGAATTCGGCCCGGACGACCAACGCGGCCGGATGAACTACGTCACGAAGGAGAAAGTCCTGCAGGGCGTGGCGGAGGTGAAGGAAGGCATCTCCTTCTGCCTGTCGCTGCCGCTCGACTTCCCGGGCGGCAACGTGCTCAATCCGCGCCGCCTGCCGCCGCGCCAGTTCGCCACCGTGCGCGACTCCGGCAAGGGCAAGGGGATGCAGAATTTCTGCTACCCGATGGCCGAGGACAACCCCGACGTGACCGACGTGGTCTGCGACGACGTGGTGCTGATGACCCTGCAGTATTCCACGCAGTGGGACAGCTTCGCGCACGTGGGCAGCCTGTTCGACGCCGACGGCGACGGCACCCCGGAGATCGTGTTCTACAACGGGTACCGTGCGAAGGAACACATCAGGCCCGCGCCTAAGAAGGACGGCGTGGAACCCTGGGCCCAGTACGAGGGCGCGAAGGCCAATGCGCTGGGCATCGAGATCCTCGCCGAGCACGGCGCGCAGGGCCGCGGCGTCATGATCGACCTGCACGCGCACTACGGCCGCGAACGGAAGCCCATCGGCTACGACGACCTGATGCGCGTGCTCGAAGCCGACAAGGTCGAGGTCGAGAAAGGCGACATGGTGTGCATCTACACGGGTTTCGCCGACGTGATCCTCGAACTCGCCAAGGCGCCGGACGCGAAGCTCCTCAACAACACCGGCACGGGCCTGGACGGGCGCGACGCGAAGCTCCTGCAGTGGGTCAGCGACTCGGGGCTCGCGGTGCTGATCTCGGACAACTACGCGGTGGAGATCATCCCGACCAGCATCTTCTCGCCGCGGCCGCACGCCGCCATGCCGCTGCACGAGCACTGCCTGTTCAAGAACGGCATCCACCTCGGCGAGATGTGGTACCTCACCGAACTCGCCAACTGGCTTCGCGCGCACAAGCGCAACCGGTTCTTACTTACGGCTCCGCCGTTGCGCCTTCCCGGCGCGGTCGGATCCCCGTCCGCCGCCGTAGCCACAGTCTGAAAGGATCCAAATGTCCAAGGAAAAACGCGTAGCCATCGTCACCGGGTCCTCCTCGGGGATCGGCGAAGCCACCGTGCTCGCGCTTGCCGGCCGCGGCTGGAACGTGGTCGTCAACTACTCCAAGAGCGTGGAGGCCGCGCAGAAGGTCGTTGCGGCGTGCGTGGCCAAGGGCGCCGGGGCGATCGCGGTGCAGGGCGACGTCTCGGTCGACGCGGACTGCCGGCGCCTTGCGCAGTCCGCCCTCGACAAGTGGGGGCGGATCGACGCGCTGGTGAACAACGCGGGCAGCACCAAGTTTGTGGCGCACAACAAGCTCGAGGACCTGTCAGGCGAGGACTTCCTGCGCATCTATTCGACCAACGTGGTGTCCGCGTTCCAGATGTCGCGCGCCTGCGCCGCCGCGCTGAAGGACACCGGGCACGGCGCCATCGTCAACGTGTCCTCGATCGCGGCCCAGTGGGGGACGGGCTCCTCGATCGCGTACGGGGCCTCCAAGGGCGCGCTCAATTCGATGACCTACTCGCTCGCCCGCGTGCTGGGGCCCGAGGTGCGCGTGAACGCAGTCCTGCCCGGATACGTGGATACGCCGTGGCAGCGCAACGCCCATGGCGCGGAAAAGGCCGCGGCGCACGCGGCGCGCTACGCGTCGCACAACCCGCTGCAGGCGGCATGCTCGGCCGAGGACGTGGCCGAATCCATCGTCTGGCTGATCGAGGGGGCGCCGAAGACCACCGGCCAGCTCGTGTACGTGGACGGGGGCACGCACATGGCCGTCCCCCGCTGAATTTGCGCACGTTCGACTACATCGTCGTAGGGGCGGGTTCGGCCGGCTGCGTGCTGGCCAACCGCCTGACCGCGAGCGGCCGCCACACGGTGCTGCTGCTCGAGGCAGGGCCGCGCGACACGGACCCCTGGATCCACATCCCGCTGGGCTACGGCAAGCTCTTCACCAAGGCGCGGACCAACTGGAGCTACGAGTCCGAGCCCGAGCCGGGCCTGAACGGGCGCAGGATCTTCACGCCGCGCGGCAAGGTGCTCGGCGGGTCGTCCTCGATCAACGGGCTGGTGTACATCCGCGGCCAGCGCGAGGATTTCGACGAGTGGGGCGTCCCCGGCTGGGACTACAAGGGGCTGCTGCCGTATTTCATCAAGTCCGAGGACCAGCAGCGCGGCGCAAGCGAATGGCACGGCGTGGGCGGCCCGCAGGCGGTGGGCGACCTGCCCGACCGCCACGAACTCGCCGACGCGTTCATCGCATCGGCGAAGGCGCTCGGGATCCCGGGCAACGACGATTTCAACGGGGCCTCCCAGGAAGGCGCCGGCTACTACCAGGCGACCACGCGCAACGGGCGCCGGGTCAGCACGGCGGTGGGTTACCTGCGCCCGGCGCTCAAGCGGCCGAACCTGCGGGTCGAGACCGAAGCACTGGCCACGCGCGTGCTGTTCGAGGGCGCGCGTGCAACGGGCGTGGAGTACCGCCAGGGCGGGCAGCTGCATACGGCGCGGGCGGCGCGCGAGGTGATCCTCTCTGGCGGCGCGTTCAACTCGCCGCAGCTCTTGCAGTTGTCGGGCGTGGGGCCGCGCGGATTGCTGGACGGGCTTGGCATCCCCGTAGTGCTGGACGCGCCCGGCGTAGGCGATGCGCTGCAGGACCACCTGTATGTGCGCACGTTCTGGCGCTGCACCAAGCCGATCACGCTGAACGACGACATGATGAGCCTGTGGCGCCAGGCGGGGGTCGGCCTGAACTACCTCTTGCGGCGGCGCGGCCCGCTCACCGTGAGCGCCGGGATGGCGGCGGCGTTCACGCGCACGCGGCCCGACCTTGCGCGGCCGGATGCGCAGTACTACTTCATCAACTTCGCGAGCATGAAACGGGGCGGGCTGCTGCACCCGTTTTCGGCGTTCACTTGCTCGCTCTCCCAGTTGCGCCCCGAGTCGCGCGGCTGGGTGCGGATCCGCTCGGCCGACCCGGGCGATGCCCCGGCCATCCAGTACAACTATCTCTCCACCGAAGAAGACCGGCGCATGATGGTGGACGGTTTGAAGCTGCTGCGCAGGCTGGTGAACACCGCGCCGATAAGCCAATACGTTGCAGGCGAAGAACATCCCGGCGCCCGTGTGGCAAGCGACGCGGACTGGCTGGCCTTTTGCCGGGAGTCGGGCGAGACCGTGTTCCATCCCACCTCGACCTGCCGCATGGGCGCCGACGCGGGTTCGGTGGTCGACGCGAACCTGCGTGTGCGCGGGCTGGCGGGGATTCGCGTGATCGACGCTTCCATCATGCCGGGAGTGGTCTCGGGCAATACCAACGCGGCCACCATTGCGATCGCCGAGAAGGGCGCAGACCTGGTGCTTGCGGACGCCTGAGCGCTATTTCCGGATCACGACGGTGAACCCGTTGCCGATCTTGTCGTCGACATCCTGGGTTTCGACGATCCTGTAGCCGAGCTTCTTCACGAGTTCGACAAAGTCGGCCGTCCGCCAGGCGGACCAGTGATGGTGGTCGTCCTTGTCGTAGTAGGCCCAGCCCTCTTCCAGCGTGACGGCGCGCTTGTCCCGGACCAGCCGCTGGGGCAGGACCTGGTAGTACACCCCGAACTTGTCCATGCCCAAGCGCTTCAGGGCGTCCTGGTTGAGCGGCTGGGCGTAGTCCGAGACCTTCAACTTGCCTGTGGACCGGTCGATCAGTTCGGCGACCGGCGTAGACTCCCGGTGCTTGTCGAAAGTCCTGTCCATGTGCGGCGCGATGATGAAGATGTAGCCCCCGGGCCGGATCACCCGGTGCCACTCCTTCAGGGCCCTGACCGGGTCGAAGAAATGCTCGATCACATGCGACGAGAGGACGTAGTCCAGCGTGTTGTCCTTGAAGGGCAGGTTGTCGCCCAGCGCGACGATGTTCACCACGGCCGGCGCGCAGGTCTTGAGTTGCCACAGCCCGCCCTGCTCGTCGGAAAAATCGACGTTGATGGACCTCTTCAGGTCGAACGAATTCTGGGTAGATGCGCCGATCTCGATTCCGTGGAGGTTCTCGAGGTACTTCGTCGCGAGGCGGGATGGCCGCACGCGGGGGCACGGGTCGACGGCTGCAGCGGGCTGGACCTCCCCGGCGGAAAGCCTGTCCTCCAGCAGGACCAGGTACGGCCTGGCAAGGAACAACAGGACCCCGGCGAGCAGGACCAGCAGGAGGTGCGAGACCCGGAGCTTCGGCCGTGCCGGCACCTCGGGGGGCGATTCCACGTCAGGACGGCGGGTTGGCGCTCTCGAACGAGGTGTCGTGCTTCGGGAACCATTCGTGGCCCTTGAGCATGTAGTTCCAGTAGAAGACCGGCAGGCCGGTCTTCTTGATCCACCAGTTCACCCAGCGCTCCAGGGCCGGGTTGAGCGGCAGCGTGGGCGTGACCTTCCCGCCGTAGATGAATTCGGCCAGGATGGCCTTGCCTCGCGCGGTCGTCAGCGGGCAGGACGCGTAGCCGTCGTAGCCCGGCTCCAGCTCGCCGCCGGCCATGGCGCGCAGCAGGTTGCGCACGACCACCGGGGATTGCTTGCGCACGGCGGCGGCTGTCTTGGAGTTGGGCGTCGAGCAGACGTCGCCGAGCGAGAACACGTTGGCAAAGCGGGTGTGCTGCATGGTGTTCTGGTTGACGTCCACCCAGCCCGCCGGGTTGGCGAGCGCGCTGCCCTTGATGACGGCCGGCGGGCTCTGCGGCGGGGACACGTGCAGCATGTCGAAACCGACCTCGATGCGCTCGCCCTGCTTGTCGCCGCCGACGACTTCGAACGTGGCGCGTTTGCCGGGTCCGTCGACCGCGACCAGGTTGTGCTGGAATTTGGCCGCGACACCGTAGCGCGCGATCACCTTGGTCAGTTCCTTGGCGAAGAAGGGCACGCCGAAGATCGCCGGGCCGTGCACGTAGTACTCGAGCGTGCTGCCGGCGAGCTGCCCCTTGCGCTGCAGGTAGTCCGCGGTCATGTAGACGGCCTTTTGCGGGGCCCCGGGGCACTTGAACGGCAGCGGGGGCTGGGTGAATACGGCGCGCGCGCCGGGCTTGAGGTCCTGCACGCAGCGCCAGGTGTACGGCGCGTGGGCGGGCGAATAGTTGCTGCACACGCCGTTGGCGCCGAGCGCCTCCTTCAGGCCGGCGACACGGTCGAAGTCGAGGCCTATGCCCGTGGCGACCACGAGCCAGTCGTAGCCCACGCTGTCGCCGCTGGCGAGGTCTACCGCATTGGCTTCCGGACGGAACGCGCCGGCCGCTGCGCGGATCAGCTTCACGCCGGACGGCACGAGGCCGGCCACCGAACGCCGCGTCGCCTCGAGCTGCGTCTCCCCGGCGCCCACGAGCGTGAACGCGGGCTGGTAGTAGTGGTGCTCGGCCGGCTCGACGATCGCGATGTCGAGCTGGGGCGCGCGGCGCCGCAGGCTGGCGGCGACGGTGATGCCGGCCGTGCCGCCGCCGACGATCAGCACCTGGTGGTGATGGTTGGCCATGACTGTGATCCCCCTTTTGTGACGCGGCCGTGCGCCGCGGACTATTTCATCAGACTGGGCAGGTAGAGCGAGATGACCGGGAACGCGACCAGGATCGCGAGCCGGACGACGTCCGCGACGATGAACGGCATGACGCCCCGGAACACGGTGCGGGTCGGCACTTCCGGCAGCAGCGTGGAGAGCACGAACAGGTTCATGCCCACCGGCGGGCTGATCAGGCCGATCTCGACCACCACGACGATGAGGACGCCGAACCAGATCGGGTCGAACCCCAGCTTCACGATGATCGGGAAGAACACCGGCAGCGTCAGCAGGATCATGGACAGCTCCTCCATGGCCGTGCCGAGGATGACGTAGATCACCATGATCGCGGCGACGACCACGATCGGGTGCAGCTGGAAGCGAGATACGAAGTTCGTCAGGTCGGAAGGCATCGTGGTGATGTTCACGAACTCGGCGAACATCAGCGCGCCGATCAGGATCATGAACAGCATCGAGGTGGTGCGGGCGCTCTCGACGAGCGACGCGTAGAGTGATTTCCAGGTGAGCACCTTGCGCGCCAGCGCGAAGATCATCGCGCCTACCGCGCCCATCGCCGCGCCCTCGGTCGCCGTAAACGCACCGACGTAGATCCCGCCCATCACGAGCGTGAACAGCGCCAGCACGGCCCAGACGCCCTTGAACGCCGTCCAGCGTTCGCGCCAGCTCGCGCGTTCGCCGCGCGGCCCGGCATTCGGGTCGCGCCAGGTCGACCAGGCGACGGCGAGGCACAGCAGGAACGTGGCGAGGATCCCGGGCAGGATTCCCGCCGCGAACAGCTTGCCGATGTTGGTCTCGGTGATGATCCCGTAGATCACCATGATGGTGGAGGGCGGGATCAGGATGCCGAGCGTCCCGCCGGCCGCGATCGACCCGGTGGACAGCGCGTCCGAGTAGCCGAGCTTCTTCATCGACGGGTAGGCGACCTTGGCCATGGTCGCGGCGGTGGCGATCGAGGAGCCGCAGATCGCGCCGAACCCGGCGCAGGCCATGACCGTGGCCATCGCGAGCCCGCCGCGCAGGTGGCCGATGAACGCGTAGGCCGCGCGGAACAGCTCCTGCGACATGCCGGCGCGCGTCACGAAGCTGCCCATCAGGATGAACAGCGGCACAACCGACAGCGTGTAGTTGCGGCCGGTTTCGTAGATCTTGGTCTGCGCGGTCGCGAAGGCCACCATCCAGTTCCAGTCGCGCATGTAGGCGTAGCCGACGATTCCGACGAGCCCCATTGCGAGCGCGATCGGGATGCGCACGAACGCGAGCACCATCATGACCGCCAGGCCGACCATCGCTTCGATCATCGGTATTCCGTGTCCGGGGGCATCAGGTGGTGGGGCCGCCGGCCGACAGCCGTCCGGGGCGGAAGATCCGCCAGGCGTGGATCAGCCCCGAGAGGCCGATCATCGCCGCCATGAAATAGACGAACGGCGCGAGCACGATCTTCAGCACGTCGGTCGTGTCGCCGTAGGCCGCGATCTTGCCGGCCTTGAGCCAGATCAGCCACGCCAGCCCGAGCAGGGTGGCCGCGCACACGAGCTGCGCCAGCGCCGCAATGACCTTGCGTGCGCCGGGGCCGACCATGTGGTCGATGAAATCCATGGTCACGTGCTCGTCGGCGTGCGACACCAGCGGCAGGCCGGCGAAGATCAGCACGAGCAGCATCAGCTCGGTGCCCTCGAACGCGCCGCGCAGCGGGTGGTTGAAGACGTAGCGCCCGACGACGTCGACGAACGTGACGATCATCAGGAGGAACAGGATGACCGACGCGGCGAAACCGAGCGCCGCGTCGAACCTGCGCTCCCAGGGGCCTGCCTCGGGAGCGCTCATCCTGTGTGGGGGCCCCGGCTCATTTGCCCGCGGCGACCTTCTTCAGCTCCTCATGGAACTCGGCGTAGACCTTCGCGCCGTCCACGCCCTTGGCGGTGGCTTTCTTGATCCAGTCCTGGATGATCGGGGCGGAGCGCTCCGAAACCTCCTTGGCCATGGCCGGGGTGGCGTTGACGACCTTGCCCCCGGCCTTCTTCAGCGCGGCGAGGCCGATCACGTCGGCGGCGTCCCACGACTTGCCGGCGAAGCGCGCGAGGTGCTCGCCCGAGACCGAGGTGATCGCGTCCTGGTCCTGCTTGGAAAGCTTGTTCCACTTGTCCTCGTTCATGAAGAACCCGAACGCCGAGCTGTACATGCCGCCGGGAAAGACGGTGGCCTGGCCGACGACGGTGTCGAGCTTGAACGAGGCGATCGATTCGAACGGGAAGAACACCCCGTCGGCGACGCCGGTGCTCATGAGCTCGTACGATTCCGGCGCGGGCTTCACGAAGGCGGAGGCGCCCAGGGCGTTGGCCACCGCTTCCGCAATGCCGCCGCCGGTCCGGATCTTGAGGCCCTTTACGTCCGCCAGGCTGTTGATCGGCTTCTTGGTGAACATCTGGCCCGGGCCGTGCGTGAACACGGCCAGCAGCTTCACGCCCTTGTATTCGCCGATCGGCTGGAAGTACTTCCAGTGGATGCGGGAGAACGCGACCGAGTTGATCTCGGCGGTCGCGCCGGCGCCCGGCAGCTCGGCCAGCAGCGGCAGGACATGGCGCGCGGGTGTGTAGCTCGCGGTCACATAGGAGACATCGACCAGCCCGTCCCGCACCGCGTCGAAAGTCCCGGGGGGCGCGGCGGGGGCCTTGGGCAGCATCTGGAACTTCACGCGGCCCTGGGTGGCTTTCTCGACCTGGTCCGCCCAGCCCCTGAGAACCACGGCGGTCAGGTGGTGGGTGGGCGGCACCCACGAGGACATCGTTAGCGTGGTTTGCGCGGAAGCCTGCGTCGCGGCGAGGCTGCCGGCCGCAATGGCGGCGGCAATGGCGATCTTCTGGAAAACTTTCATGTCTCCTCCGGGATATGCTGAGGCTGTGGTCGCCCCGAGCCGGGAGTGTATCAGCGTTGGGTTTCAGGCAGAGTGGCGCCATGAGGAAGCTCCCGACAGTCGCATTCATCGGCCTGGGCCGCATGGGCCGGCCCATGGCGGCAAGGCTGGCCGCCGCAGGCTATACCTTGCAGGTCCATGACAAGGCCGGGCGCGCGCACCTTGCCGGTGCCCGGACCTGCGACTCGCCGCGGGAGGCTGCCGCAGGCGCCCATGTCCTGGTCACCATGCTCCCGGACGGCAGGGCCGTGCGCTCCGCACTGCTGGGGCGCAACGGGGCGGCGCTCGCCCTGGCCAGGGGCGCCGTCGTGGTCGACATGAGCTCCTCGGACCCGGTGCGCACGCGCGAGCTCGGCCGCGAACTGGCCGGGCGCGGCGTCGAGCTGCTCGATGCGCCCGTTTCGGGCCGGGTCGACGGCGCGCGCGAGGGCACGTTGACCATCATGGCCGGGGGCAGGGCGTCCACGCTGAAACGGGTGCGCCCCTTGCTGGAAGTGCTGGGGCAGAAGATCTACCTGGCCGGCCCGCTGGGGGCCGGGCACGCGGTCAAGGCGCTCAACAACTACATCGCGGCCGCTGGCACGCTGGCCGCCTTCGAGGCGCTCGTCGTGGGGCGCGCCTTCGGGCTGGATCCCGCGCTGATGACGGACATCTTCAACAGCTCGGCGGGCCGCAACAGCACGACCGAGAACAAGATCCGCCAGCACGTGCTGGCGGGCCGGTTCGCATCGGGCTTCGCGCTGGCGCTGATGGCCAAGGACGTGGGCATCGCGGCGGGTCTGGCCGGGGCGCTGGGCGTCGATGCGCCCCTCGTGCGCAGGACGCGGCAGGTGTGGAACGCAGCCAAGCGCGCTTTGCCGCGGGACGCCGACCATACCGAGATCTACCGCCACCTCGCGGCGCCGAAAGGGCGCGGCTGACCGGACGCGTTTTGCAGCAGGGCCTTGTGCCGGTGCGGCGCTGCGCATCTAATAGGTTCATCTGTGCTGGGGGCGGTGTTGATGGCGGCGAAAGCGGGCATGACGATGGCGGAAAGGATCCTGGCGCGGGCCGCGGGCCGCGCGCGGGTGAAGCCCGGCGAGTTCGTCACCGCGAAGGTCGACCTGGTGATGGCCAACGACGCGCAGTTCCCGCAGTCCTGCAAGGCGCTGGAGGACATCGGCCTCAAGAAGGTCTTCGACCCCGACCGGATCGTGGTCGTGATCGACCACTGGGTGCCGGCCAACACGCCGATGGTGGCCGAAATGCACCGCGGCATCCGCGCGCAGGTGAAGGAGCTCGGCATCCGGCATTTCTACGACGCGGGCGTGGGCATCGAACACAAGGTGATCCCGGAAAAAGGGCACGCGTTGCCGGGGCAGCTGATCGTGGGCAGCGACTCGCATTCGACCACCTACGGCGCGCTGGGCGCGGCGTCCACCGGCATCGGCCTCACGGAACTCGCCTACGTGATGTACACGGGCAAGCTCTGGTTCCAGGTGCCGCCGACGATCCGCTTCAACCTCACGGGGCGCCTCGCGCGCGGCGTTTCGCCCAAGGACCTCATGCTGGCCCTGCTGGCCCGCCACACCACGCAGGTGGCGCAGTACAAGTCGGTGGAGTTCGGCGGGCCCGCCGCCGCGGCGATGGACATGGAAGGGCGGCTGACGCTGGCCAACATCTCCTCGGAAATGGGCGCGAAGTTCTCCATGTTCGCGGCCGATGCCACGACCCTCGCCTACCTGCACGCCCGCACCGAGGCGCCGGTGCATGCGTTCGGGCCGGAGGATGACGCGGAATACGAGGCGGTGCACGGCATCGACTGTTCGACGGTCGAGCCGCAGGTCGCGGCGCCGCACAAACCGGACAACGTGAAGAACGTCTCCGAATTCGCCTCGGTCCGCGTGGACCAGGCGTTCATCGGCTCGTGCACCAACGCGCACGCCGGGGACCTGCAGCGCGCCGCGGCCATCATGAAGGGCCGCAAGGTGGCCGCGGGCACACGCTTCCTCGTCATCCCCGCCTCGCATGAAGTGATGGTGGAGGCGATGAAGAACGGGTCGCTGGCCGTGCTCGTGGAGGCGGGCGCGATGGTCGGCACACCCGGCTGCGGCCCCTGCGCGGGCGGCTCCACGGGGGTCCTCGGGCCGGGCGAAACCGGGATCGCCAGCACCAACCGCAACTTCAAGGGCCGCGGCGGGAGCACCGAAAGCTTCCTGTACCTCGCCTCGCCGGAAACTGTGGCCGCGTCCGCGATCGAGGGCCGCATCGCCGACCCGAGAAAATACCTGCCCGGAGGCATGCAATGAGCCTGGTGGTCAGGGGCCGCGCGTGGAAGTTCGGCGACGACATCAACACCGACTACATGGCGCCGGGGTTCGTCAAGAACCAGCCGTGGGAACTCGTGAAGAAGGCCATCCTGCACGTGCATCCGGGATTCACCGCGGGTTTCAGGCCGGGCGACGTGATCGTCGCGGGCGAGAATTTCGGCTGCGGCTCCAGCCGCGAAGCCGCGCCGGCCAACCTGAAGCGTCTCGAGGTGGGCTGCGTGGTGGCCGAATCCTTCGGCCGGATCTTCCTGCGCAACAGCATCGCGATCGCCTTCCCGGTGCTGATCTGCAAGGGCATCTCCAGGGCTTTCGAGGAGGGCGAGCAGCTGGAGCTCGACTTCGACCGGTCGCTGGTGAAGAACCTCACGCGCGGCACCGAACTCGCCGGCACGCCCCTGCCGCCCGAACTCGTGCGCATCGTCGCCGCCGGCGGCATGATGCAGCTGCTCAAACAGGAAGCCGCAGCCGCGGCCCGCTGATCACAGGAGAACGCAGTGTCCGACCTGCCCAAGGCAATCCACATCAAGGAAGAAGGCCCCCGCGAGGGCTTCCAGTTCGAGAAGGGGCCGATCCCCACCGCGCGCAAGATCGAGCTGATCGACGCGCTGGCGAAAACGGGCATCAGGCACATGCAGATCGTGTCGTTCGTGAGCCCGAAGGCCGTCCCGACCATGGCCGATGCAGCCGAGGTCGTGGCGGGCCTGACGATGCAGCCCGGAGTCGCCTACTCTGGCCTGTGGTTCAACGACCAGGGCCTGGACCGCGCGATCGCCACCGGGCGCCTGGAGATCAAGGGCTCGATCTCGATGACTGCATCGGAGAAATTCCTGAAGAAGAACCTCAACCGCACGCCGGAGCAGCAGCTGGCGGTGACCCGCGGCCTGATCGAGACCTACAAGAGCCGCGGCATACCGATCGAACGGGGCGGCGTCATGGCCGCGTTCGGCTGCAACTTCGAGGGCGACATCCCGGTGCAGCGCGTCGTGGACATGGTGGGCCAGATGCTGGACCTCGCGGCCGGGTACGGCGTGACGCTCGGGCGCGTGGGGCTGGCCGACACGATGGCCTGGGCCACGCCGCTGTCGATCAAGCGCGTGGTCGGCGCGGTCAAGGACAAGTTCCCCGGGCTCGACCTCGAGCTGCACCTGCACGACACCCGGGGCATGGGCATCGCCAACGCCTATGCGGGCCTCGAGATGGGCGTGACGCGCTTCGACTCGTCGGTCGCGGGCCTCGGGGGCTGCCCCTTCGCCGGCCATGCGGGAGCGGCGGGCAACGTCTGCACCGAGGATCTCGTTTTCATGTGCGACGAAGTTGGAATCGAGACCGGCATCGACCTGGAGAAGCTGGCCGCATGCGGGCGATTGGCCGAGGAGGTGGTGGGCCATCCGCTGCCGGGCTCGGTCATGAAGGGCGGCAGCCTGCGCAACCTGCGCAACAAGATCGCCGAGGCCGCGCGCGCATGACCAACGGTGCGACCGCGGCGCCGCTGCCGCTGGACGGGGTGCGCGTCCTCGAGTTCAGCCACACCATCATGGGTCCCAGCGCGGGGATGATGCTCGCGGACCTCGGGGCGGATGTCATCAAGATCGAGTCCGCTCCCGACGGCGACACCACGCGCCGGCTCGGCGGGTTCGCCAGCGGCTTCTTCTTCGCCTTCAACCGCAACAAGCGCAGCCTCGCGGTCGACCTCAAGTCGAAGGAGGGCCAGGCGCTCATCCACAGGCTGGCCGCGGAAACGGATGTCGTGCTGGAGAATTTCGGCCCCGGGACCATGGAGCGCCTCGGGTGCGGCTACGACGACCTCGGCAAGCGCAATCCGCGTTTGATCTATTGCGCACTGAAAGGGTTCCTGTCCGGGCCGTACGAGCACCGTCCCGCGCTGGATGAAGTGGTGCAGTACATGGCAGGCCTCGCCTACATGACCGGCCCGCCCGGGCAGCCGCTGCGCGCGGGCGCTTCCGTGATCGACATCATGGGCGGCATGTTCGCGGTGATCGGGATCCAGGCCGCGCTGCGCGAGCGCGAGCGCACGGGCAAGGGGCAGCTGGTGAAGTCGGCCCTGTTCGAGTCGACCGCCTTCCTGATGACCCAGCACATGGCGGGGCAGGCCGTCACCGGCCGGCCGCCGCCCCCGATGCCCGCGCGCGAAGGCGCCTGGGGCATCTACGAGACGTTCCAGGCGGCCGACGGCGAGTTGATCTTCGTCGGCCTGACCAGCGACAACCACTGGCGGCGGTTCTGCCACCACTTCGACCGCTCGGACATGCTCGACAACCCGAAGTACGCGAACAACCAGTTGCGCGTGAAGGAGCGGCCGATCATCCGCGCCATGGTGGCCGAATGCGTGGGCAGGCTCACGATGCCGGAGCTGACGAAGCTCTTCGACGAAATCGGCATCCCGTTCGCGCCGGTGGCCAGGCCCGGCGACCTGTTCGAGGACCCGCACCTCAACTTCGGCGGGCGGATGCTGGACGTGGCCTTCAAGGACGGCGTGCGCGCGAAGATCCCGCGGCTGCCGCTCGAGGTCGGCGCCCACGACCTGGGGTTGCGCCGGCAGGCGCCCACCATCGGCCAGCACAGTGTGGAGATCCTGGAGGAGGCCGGCATGTCCAAGGCAGAAGTCGATGTCCTGCGCGGCCGCGGCGTTGTGAGCGGACCGGCATGAGGGCCGTCCTGGTTGCAGCCGTTGCGGCGCTATGCGCACTCGCGCAGCCGGTGCACGCGCAGGCGCCGGCGTATCCGTCCAAGCCCGTCCGGCTGGTGGTTCCCTTCCCGCCCGGCGGCGGGTTCGACGGCATCGGGCGGCCGTTCTCCGAAAAGCTCGGCGCCATCCTCGGCCAGCCCGTGGTCATGGATTACCGGCCCGGCGCCGGCGGCAACATCGGCGTCGAGCACGCGGCCCATTCCGCGCCCGACGGCTACACGCTGCTGCTCGCCAACGTGTCGATGACCACCAATCCGGCGATGTGGAAGAAGATCGGCTACGACGCGGTAAACGACTTCGCGCCCGTCAGCCGCATCGGGGGCGTCAGTTCGGCATTTGCGATCCACCCCTCGGTGCCGGCCAGGGACCTGCGCGAGCTGATGGCGTACTCGAAGGCGAAGCCGCTCAATTTCGCCTCGCCCGGGGTGGGCACGAGTTCGCACCTGATCGGCGAGATGATGAATATCGAGGGCATCCTCAGCCTGGTGCACATACCTTACAAGGGCACTGCGCCCGCCGTGGCCGATGCCATCGGCGGCCAGCTGGATGCGGTGATGGTGCCGCTGGTGTCGCTCGCCCCGCATATCAAGTCGGGCAAGCTGCGCGGCATTGCCGTGTCGGGCGCCAACCGGGCAGCGATGCTGCCCGACCTGCCGACGTTCGCGGAATCGGGTTTTCCGCAGATCCAGTCCGACACCTGGTATGCGCTGTTCGTGCCGGCCGGAACCCCCGAGGCGATCGTGAGGCGGCTCAATGAAGCCTCCGTGCAGGTGATCGCGCAGCCGGACGTGATCGACCGGCTGAGGAAGACCGGATACGAGCCCGGCTCGAGCACGCCCGAGGCGCTCGGCGCGCTGGTGAAGTCCGAGGTGGGGCGCTGGGCAAAACTCGCGGCGGCTGCGAAAATCCCGAAGCAATGATGGACTTCGATTACGTCATCGTCGGGGGAGGCTCTGCCGGCTGCGTGCTCGCCGCGCGCCTGTCGGAAGACCCGGCGGTGCGCGTGTGCCTCGTGGAGGCCGGGGCGCAGGACGACAGCGTGCTGGTGAAGGTGCCGCTCGGCGCGGCCGTCATCCTCCCGTCGAAGATCCGCAACTGGGCGTTCCAGACCGTGCCCCAGCCCGGCCTCGGCGGGCGGCGCGGCTACCAGCCGCGCGGCAGGACGATCGGCGGCTCGAGCTCGATCAACGCGATGATCTACATGCGCGGCCATCCTTCGGACTACGACGAATGGGCCGCGCTGGGCGCCACCGGCTGGGCGTGGAAGGACGTGCTGCCGTATTTCCTGCGGTCCGAAAACAACGAGCGCGGCGCAAGCGACCTCCACGGCGCCGGAGGCCCGCTGAACGTGGCCGAGGTGCGCTCGCCGAACCCGTTCGCGAAACTGTTCGTCGAGGCGGCCAGGCATGCCGGCCTGCCTGCGAACGAAGATTTCAACGGCCCGCAGCAGGAGGGTGTCGGCTTCTACCAGGTGACGCAGAAGAACGGCGAACGCTGGAACGCGGCGCGCGCCTACCTGCATCCGGCCGCCGGGCGGCCGAACCTCGCCGTGCTCACCGATTCGACGGCGCTGCGCGTCGTCTTCGACGGCAAGCGGGCCGCCGGGGTGGAGATCGAGCGCGGCGGCGTGCGCGAGACGCTGCGCGCTGCGCGCGAAGTGCTCCTTTGCGCAGGCGCGTTCCAGTCGCCGCAGCTGCTGATGTGCTCGGGCATCGGGCCCGCGGAACACCTGCGCGAAAACGGCATCCCCGTGGTGTGCGATGCGCCCGAGGCAGGCGCCAACCTGCAGGACCACCTGGACTACATCGCCTGCCGGCGGGTCGATTCCACCGAGCTGCTCGGCGTCTCGGCGGGCGGGGGCGTGAAGCTGGTGCGCGAGATCCTGCGCTGGCGGCGCGAGCGCCGCGGCATGCTGACCTCGAACGGCGCGGAGTCCGGCGGATTCGTGAAAAGCGCACCGGGGCTCGATCGTCCCGACCTGCAATTGCATTTCGTCATCGGCATGGTGGACAACCATGCCCGCACGATGCACCTGGGGCACGGCCTCTCGCTGCACGTGTGCGTGCTGCGCCCGAAGAGCCGCGGCAGCGTGCGCCTGTCCGGCGGCGACATGCGCGAGCCGCCGGCGATCGACCCGCAATTCCTGTCGGCGCCGGAAGACCTCGCCGGCATGGTGCGCGGATTCCGCCTCGCCCGCCGCATCCTGGAGGCGCCCCAGTTCGCACCCTTCGGCCCCCGGCACCTGTATGCGGACGAGGAGCGGGCCGGCACGGACGCGGAGATCGAGCAGGCGATCCGCGCGCGCGCCGACACCATCTACCACCCGGTCGGCACCTGCCGCATGGGCAGCGACGCTCGCTCGGTGCTCGATCCGCAGCTGCGGGTCCGCGGCGTGGAAGCGCTGCGCGTCGTGGATTGTTCGGTCATGCCCACGCTCATCGGCGGCAACACCAACGCGCCGGCGATCATGATCGCGGAGCGGGCGGCCGACATGATCCGGGCCTGAGATGAGCGCCGTCCTGCAGGAGCCCGCCTGGCGGCGCCGGCTTGCCGACCTGCCGTGCCCCAGGGGCCTGCCCTGGGTGGGCAACCTGTTCCAGATCGATTCGATGCAGTTCCACGCCACGCTCGAGCAATGGGCGCGCGAACTCGGGCCGACGTACCGATTCCAGGCCGGTCCGCGCCACCTGATGGTGGTCTCCGACCCGGCGATCATCGGCACGCTGCTGCGCGACCGCCCGGACGCGATGCGCCGGACCTTCCGCTCGGCGCGCGCTTTCGAGGAGCTCGGCACCACCGGCGTGTTCAACGCGGAAGGGGAGGACTGGAAGCGCCAGCGCAGGCTCGTGATGCGCGCGCTGACCCCGGAGGTGATCCGCAATTTCTTCCCCACCCTCGTCGCGCTCAACGAGCGCCTGCTGCGCCGCTGGCAGGCGGCCGTGGCGGCAGGGCGGCCGGTCAATTTGCTGCGCGACCTGAAGGCGTGGACGCTGGACGTCACGATCGCGCTCGCCATGGGCCAGGACATCAACACCCTCGAGCACGATGCGAATCCCCTGCAGGGCGACATCGAGCGGATCTTCAACCGCGTGGCGCGCCGCCTCACCTCCCCGGTCTCGTATTGGCGCTATTTCAGGCTGCCGGTGGACCGCGCCGCGGATGCGGCATCGGCGCGCATCCAGCAGGCCGTAACGGGATTTGTCGCCGAGACGAGGAAACGCATCGAGGCCAATCCCGCGCTGCGCGCCAAACCCACCAACCTGCTGGAAGCGTTCGTCGTGGCGCGCGACGAGCCGGGCTCGGAATTCACCGACGCGCACGTGATCGGCAATGCCGTGACCATGGTGTTCGCGGGGGAGGACACCACCTCGAACACCATCGCCTGGCTGATGAACTTCGTGGCGCGCGATGCGAACGTCGCGGCGCGCATTGCCGCCGAGGCGCACGCGGTCCTCGGGGCGGACCCGGTGCTGCAGTCGTTCGGCGCGCTCGACAGTTTCGCGTACCTCGACGCCTGCATCGACGAGGCGATGCGCATCAAGCCGGTGGCGCCGTTCCTCGGGCTCGAGACCAACCGGCAGGTGGTGGTCGGCGACGTGCTGCTGGAACCGCGCACGCCGGTGCTCGTGATCACGCGGCACGCCGGCATGGACGCGGCCGATTTTCCGGACCCGGAAGCCTTCCTCCCGGAACGCTGGCTGGGCGATAAGCGCCCCGCGGCCGACGACCCGGCGCGCAAGCTCTTCCCCTTCGGCGGCGGGCCGCGGTTCTGCCCCGGGCGCTACCTGGCCCTCGCCGAGATCAAGATGGTGATGTCCATGGCGGCGCGCAACTTCTCCCTCGTGCTCGACCAGGACGCCCCGCCGGTGCAGGAGCTCTTC
>JAFEDL010000073.1:21999-31134 GCA_018241645.1 Pseudomonadota bacterium | reverse complement strand
GCGCTGAACGAAGTCATGCGCGAGTCCTACCTCAAGGACTGCGAGATCGGGATGCGCCGCTGGAACCGCGCCATCGAGCGCGCCGGCCACGATTTCCGGATCACGCTGCCGAACGTTCATTTCCGCCGCTCGATCGGCGCCTGGGCCGGCCTGCCGGTGGACCCGCAGGGCAAGCGGATCTCCACGGAGGAGTACGAGCGCCGCAAGGACGAATGGGTGCCCTCGCAGGCCGATCGCACGTTCGTGAAGGGCCTGATGCAGAAAGTGGTCACGCCGGGCAAGATGGCCGGATGGGTGGCGCCGCCCGAGCGCGGAATCAACAACATGGCGGTAGAGTACGAGTATGTCCACCTGAACTGAGGAAAGGCCATGACCGACTGGCAGCCCAGCGCGCGGTACCCCGACCCCGCGGTCGTCGTCGTCGACCTCGCATTCGAGCGCTACCGGCTGCCGCTGGCCAAGGTGGAGCGCATCGCCACAGGCTGCCGCTGGGCCGAAGGGCCCGTCTGGCTGGGCGACTCCCGGTCCCTCGTCTGGAGCGACATCCCGAACAACCGCATGCTCCGCTGGGACGAGGAAACCGGGGCGGTCAGCGTGTTCAGGAAGCCCTCCAACCACGCCAACGGCCATACGCGCGACCGCCAGGGGCGCATCGTCAGCTGCGAGCACGGCGGACGGCGGGTCACGCGCACCGAGTACGACGGCACGCTCACCGTCATCGCGGATTCGTACAAGGGCAAGCGGCTCAACTCGCCGAACGACGTGGTGGTCAAGTCCGACGGCTCGATCTGGTTCACCGACCCGACCTTCGGCATCCTCGGCTGGTACGAGGGCGGCAAGGCGGATCCCGAACTGCCGATGAACGTCTACCGCGTCGATCCCTCGGGCGAGATCGAGGTCGCGGCCGAGGGTATCAACCAGCCCAACGGCCTGGCCTTTTCCCCCGACGAATCGCTGCTGTACATCGTCGAATCGCGCGCGGTGCCCCGGAAGATCCTGGCCTACGACGTAAAGGGCGGCAAGAAGCTCGCCAACCGCCGCGTGCTGATCGACGCCGGCCCCGGCACCCCGGATGGATTCCGCGTCGACATGGATGGGAACCTGTGGTGCGGCTGGGGCATGGGGCAGGACGGGCTCGACGGGGTCCACGTATTCAACCCGGAAGGCCAGCGCATCGGCCGCATCGACCTGCCGGAGCGCTGTGCCAACCTGTGCTTCGGCGGGCTGCATCGCAACCGCCTCTTCATGGCGGCGAGCACCTCGGTCTACGCCCTCTACGTGAACACCCGGGGCGTCGGTTACTAGACGAGAAGAGGGGCTGCGCCCCTCCTCAGACCTCCCCGGCACCAAGAACTCCGCAAAAAAAAAGGGACCCGAGGGTCCCTTTTGAAATCAGGGCCATTGCGGCCCCGAGGAGGAGACTGCAACCGGGCCGGGGCCTAGTTGTGGTAAGTCGGCTTCAGCACGGGCGAAGACTCGAACCAGTGCGCGATGGACAGCAGCGCCTGGGCGAACGCCTCCCCGGCTGAAACGTAGGCCAAGGCCTCGCGGCGATCCGCGTCGGCCATCGGCAGGCTGGCGATCCGGGCGGCAATCAGGTCGGGGCTCGTGGTCATGGTGGACCTCACTTAGGGTTAATCTGGTTTAGCTGCATCTATCGGTTGGATTGAATTCTCCCCTCTTTGCCGCGATGCAACAACTGATCATTTATCCCAAAATACGTTAGTATTTCTAATCCCAAGCCAAGTTGGTGCCGATGTCCGACCGCCTGCCCCCTTTGAATGCATTGCGCGCCTTCGAGACGGTGGCCCGCCTGCTGAGCGTGAAGAAGGCGGCCGCCGAACTGAACGTCACGCCGGCCGCGGTGAGCCACCAGATCAAGCTGCTGGAGGACCTGACCGGCCGGGCTCTGCTGATCCGCAAGCCGCGCGGCATCGAACTGACCGACGCTGCCCGCGCCGCGCTCCCCCACCTGGCCGCCGGCTTCGACCAGCTCGGCCAGGCCGTGCGCGAATTGCGCGACAGCCGCGCCGGCCTGACCCTTACGGTGAGCGTGGCCCCCTCATTCGCCACTTGCTGGCTGATGCCCCGGTTGCACCGGTTCCTGACCGCGCAGCCCGACATCGATGTGCGCATCACGGCACGCACGCGCCAGTCCACCGTCGTCGGCGCCCAGTCGCGCCGCGAGGCCGAGGCCTGGCTGGCGGATGCCGACGTCGCGGTGCTGCTTTCCGACGGCGACTTCCCGGGCTTTCACGTGGAGCGGCTGGTTCCGCTCACGCTCACGCCCCTGGTCAACCCCGGCCTGGTGGGCCGCGCCAAGCTCACCCCGGGCGACCTGCGCGGCATGACGCTGATCCACGACGACATGGGGCGCCTGTACGACGGGCGGGATTTCTGGGCGCTCTGGCTGGAGGCGGCCGGCGCGACGCGGCTGAAGCTGAAGCATGGGGCGCAACTGTCGCATACGGTGCTCGCACTCGAAGCGGCGGCCGAAGGGGTCGGGATCGTGGCAACGTCGCCCGAGCTGGCCAAGCCGCAGATGGACGCCAAGCGGCTGGTCGCGCCCTTCGACCTGCGGGTGCCCCTGCCATACGCCTACTACCTGGTGACCACCGAGGAGGCGCTCAACCGCTCGCCGGTGCGCGCCTTCGTCGAGTGGCTGGGCGCGCAGCGCGCCTAGCCGCCCTTGGCCCCCTCGCCAGGCGGCGGCGGGTGCATCCAGTAGTCCAGCAGGATTACCGCGACCGCCAGCAGCACCGGCCCGAGGAACAGGCCGATCAGTCCGAAGGCGAGCACGCCGCCGAGCACCCCGAGGAACACCAGCGCGAACGACAGGGATGACCCGCGGCTGATCAGGTAGGGCTTCACGAAGTTGTCGATGCTGCTGATCACCAGCAAGCCGTACAGGACCATGAACACCGCCCAACCGACTTCGCCGCGCTGGGCGAGCCACGCTGCCGCGCCGCCCCAGATCAGCGGCGGGCCTACCGGCACCATCGACAGGAAGAAGGTCGCCGCGGCGAGCACGAACGCGTTGGGCACGCCCGCGATCAGGAAGCCGGCGAGGGCCACGCCGGCCTGCGCAAGCGCGGTCCCGACGATCCCGTACAGAACGCTGGTGATTGTGTTGTCGATCGTCGAGATGATGCTCTCGGACATCGATCCCGCCATTCGCGCCATCGTGGCCCGCAGGGCCACCATCAGCGCCTCGCCGTCGCGGTAGAAAAAGAAACCCACGAATCCGACCAGCAGCATCTGCAGGATGCCTTCGCCGAGCACGGCGCCGGTCGCCAGCAACATCGCCTTCGCCGGCCCGGACAGCCGCTGCAACAGGGCATCAAACTCCTGCCGGCTGTCAATCAGGCTGTGCCAGTACGCGTCGGCCATGTCCCCGAACACGGGAAGGCCCCGCAACCAGTCGGGCGGCTGCGGCAGCCCGCCCGCCAGCATGCGCTTCACCGCCTCGACGATCTCGGCGACGTTGGCGGTGATGCTCGCCGCGAGCAGCGCAACCGGGACGATCGGGACCATGGCCATCAACAGCGACATGACCAGGGCCGCGAGGCCGGCGCGTTCCCCCAGCAGGCGCCTGAGCGCCAGGTACAGGGGCCAGGTGGCCGAGCACATGACGGCGGCCAACACGATCGCCGCAACGAACGGCTTCAGCACGAGCAGGCAGGAAACCGCGAGGATCGCGATTGCGGCGATGCGCGCGTAACGCTCGAAGAGTTCGGCGGGCATCGGGCGTGGAGAGGTCAGTACAACTGCTCGCGGTAGCGCGCGACCATCACTTCTTGCGGCTCGACCGCGGTGGCGCCGCCCGACTGGTCCCGGATCATCTCGCCCATCGTCGGCAGCACGCTGCGCGGGACCTGCGCCTCCGCTTTCCACAGGCCGGCGCGCATGATCGCCTTGGCGCAGTGCAGGTACGCCTCCCGGACGGTCACTGCCACCACTACGCGGGGCGCCTTGCCTTGCTCGACGCATTGCGCGCAGAGGCCCTCATCGGTGCGCAATTCCGCCGTCCCGTTGACGCGCAGCATCTCGTCCACGCCGGGCACGAAGAACAGCAGCCCGATCCGCCCGGTCGCGATGATGTTGGAAAAGCTGTCCAGCCGGTTGTTGCCGGGGCGGTCGGGCATGAGCAGGGTATGGTCGTCGGCCACCTTGCAGAACCCGGGCGACCCGCCGCGCGGCGAGGCGTCGAGGTTGCCCGCCGCATCCGCAGTGCACAGCACCACATAGGGCGAGAGCGCGATGTAGCTGCGGCAATGCCTGTCGAGCCGGGCGAGCTGCTTCTTGAGCGCGCGCTCGCCCGGCTCGTTGTAGAGGCCGCGCAACTGCCCGATGGAGGTGATCGCCGGCATGGCCGCCTAGATTCCCAGCGCTTCGGCGGTCAGCTTGCGCAATTCCTTCTTCACCGCCTCGCGCTCCTTCGCCACGGCCGGGTCTGCGGCAATGTTCTTCATCTCGTACGGGTCCTTCTCGAGGTCGTACATTTCCGCCATGCCCTGGTGGTGCGTCCAGTGGATGTACTTGTACTTCTCCGTGCGCACGGCCTTGTACCCCATGCCCACGATCCAGGGCCACGCGCCTTCGCTCCAGTATTCGCACAGGAACGACTGCCGCCATTTCTTCGCCTTGCCCTTCATCAGCGGGACGAGGGACCTGCCCTGGACGGTGTCGCCCGGCTTGCCGCCGGCGAGCTCGATCAGCGTCGGGGCGATGTCGATCGCCAGGATCATCTGGCTGAACTTCGCGCCTGCGGCGATGCGCTTGGGGTAGCGCACGTAGAACGGGGTGCGGATGCCCTCCTCGTACGCGAAGCGCCGCTCCACGGTGAGGCCGTGCTCGCCGAAGAAGAACCCGTTGTCGCCGAGGAACACGATGCAGGTGTTGTCGAGCTGCCGGGTCGCCTCCAGCGCTTCGAGCAGCATCCCTACGCCCTCGTCCACGGAGGCCATCATTGCGGCGCGTTTCCTGATTTCCTCCTGGGTGCCGCCGTCCATGGCGGCAAGGATGTCGCGCGACAGAGGCTGGGCGCGGGTCTCGAACATCATCTTCAGCGCGGGCTTGTCCTTCGCCACCTGCTCGAGGGACAGCATGTTGGGCCGCTTGGGAAAGGTCATGCCCTTGTACAGGTCCTTGTGGCGCTCGGGCAGCGTGTAGCCGCCGATCGTGGACGCGTCGATCCCGCCGCTCGCGTTCTGGTGCAGGTCCGGGTGCACGGCCTTGTGTGCGAAGAAGAGGGCGAACGGCGACTTGCGCTTCTTCTTCACGAAATCGACGGCGCGGGAATTCAGGATGTCGGTCATGTAGCCCTGCACCTGGTGCTCGCCGCCGTTCTCCCACAGGACCGGGTCGACCAGCTTGCCCTGGCCCTTGAAACTGACCCAGTGGTCGTACCCGGGGCGCGGGCTGGAATCGTTGCCCATGTGCCACTTGCCGACGTGCGCGGTCTCGTAGCCGAGCGCCTTGAGCGCGAGGTGGTAGTTGTCGAGGCGGTGGCTCGCGATGTCGCGGCCGACGTTGTCGATGATGCCGTGGCGCGAGGCGTACTGGCCGGTCAGGATCGAGGCCCGGTTCGGCGAGCACAGCGGCGTGGTGTGGAAGGCGTTTTCGAACATCGCGCCCTCGTGCGCCAGGCGGTCGATGTTCGGCGTCTTCATGTACGGGTGGCCGCCCGCGCTGGTCTCGTCGAAGCGCAGGTCGTCGATCAGGATGACGATGAGGTTGGGTTTTCTGGCCATGGCGGGCTCCGGGTGCGAAAGCAGCGAGTTTAGCCGCTTCGGCAACGGCGCACCCGGTATTGGTACACTTGCGGCTCAATGAGCGAAATATTGAAACCCGGCCCGTCTGCCGACCATGCGCGCTTGCGCGAGGCCATCCGCCTGTCAGAGGCCGCACGCATGCGCGGCAACATGCCTTTCGGCGCCCTGCTGGTCGCCCCCGACGGGACGATACTGGCGGCCGGCGAAAACACGATCACCACGTCGCGCGACATGACCGCCCATGCCGAGATCAATGCGCTGCGCGCGGCCTCCGCGCGCTGTACCCCGCTGGAGATTGCGGCGGCGACCATGTACGCGAGCGGCGAGCCGTGCCCGATGTGTTCCGGGGCGATGATGCGCATGGGCATGCGCCGGGTGGTGTTCGGCATCCGCGCCACGGTCGCGAGCCCCTACCTGCCCGTTGCAGCCGGCGCCATGCCGGGCAGCGTCAGCTGTCGCGACGTGCTGGCGCTCGCGCCCCAGCCGTTCGAAGTCACCGGGCCGCTCCTCGAGGATGAGGCGAAGGCGCCGTTCGAAGCGATGAGGGCGCAAGGCGCGGGCTGAGCGCCGCGCCGGACGTTCACTCGCGGGCCGGCCCCCCCCGGTTTCACCCCGCTCCCTGCAGTCACCTCCTGGCTTGGAAGCGCGGCAGGGACAGGTTGAACCGGATCGCCACGAGCCTCACGACGAAGATCGCGGCCATGGCCAGCCCCGCGGAACTCTCCGCGGCGAATCCGGCCTCGATCAGCACTACGAAGAGGATGGCGCCGCCCCAGGAGGCGGTCGCATACAGCTCCCCGGTAAAGACCAGCGGCTCCTCGTTGCACAGGATGTCGCGCAGAACGCCGCCGAACACGGCAGTCATCACCCCGAGCAGAGTGGCCGCGAACCAGGGCACTTCGGCCATGAGCCCGATCTGCGTGCCGAGGACGGTGAAGAGCGCAAGCCCCAGCGCGTCGGGGACCAGGAACAGCCGGGCCGGCAGGCGCACCACCCGGACCAGCACGAAGGTCGCGATGCCCGCCCCGACCACGGCCAGGAGGTATGTCTGGTCCGCGATCCAGAAGACCGTGCGGTTGACCAGGAGATCACGCAGGGTTCCCCCTCCGAGGGCCGAGATCAGCGCCACCAGCACCACCCCGAAGAGGTCGATGGACTTGCGGCCGGCCTCCAGCACGCCGGTGACCGCGCTCACCGCTACCGCAGCCATGCCCATCATGTATGCAGGATCCTGCATGCGACCTCCCCGGCTTTCGTTCCCCCGATTGTCCCATCAGAATACGACCCACAAGAAAACGAGGAGACCGTCGATGCCCGCCCGCCTGCACTCGCCCCTGCGGTTCGCACCCGCGCAGGTCAACGTGGAAAAGCGCGCCGACGGCGCGACCATCCTGCGCTCCCCGCAGCCGCTGGGAGCATACCCGCGCGCGCTCGGCGCATGGCTGGAGCATTGGGCCGGTGCGGCACCGCTACGCACCTTTCTCGCGGAACGCGCCGGCGAGGCCTGGCGCAAGGTGGGCTACGCCGATGCGCTCGAGTCGGTGCGATGCATCGGGGAGGCGCTGCTCGAACGCGGCCTCTCGGCGACCCGTCCGGTGGCCATCCTGTCGGACAACTCCGTCGACCATGCCCTGCTTGCGCTGGGCGCGATGCACGCGGGCATCCCGGTGGCGCCGGTCTCGCCGGCCTACTCGCTGATGTCCAAGGACCACGCCAAGCTGAAAGCCATCTTCGGGCTGCTGCAGCCGGGGCTCGTGTTCGCGCAGGACGCGGCCAGATTCGAACCTGCGCTTGCCGCTGTCGGCGCGAAGGCTACCCCGATCGGCGAACTCCTCGGCGGAAAGCCGGGTCGCAGGATCGACGCCGCTTTCGCCGCGATCGGGCCGGACACCGTGGCGAAGATCCTGTTCACCTCGGGATCCACGGGCGCGCCGAAAGGCGTGATCAACACCCACCGGATGCTGTGCTCGAACCAGCAGAGCTGGGCGCAGCTCTGGCCGTTCCTCGAGCAGACCCCTCCGGTGCTGTGCGAGTGGCTGCCCTGGAACCATACCTTCGGCGGCAATGCCACGTTCAACATGGTGCTCAGGAACGGCGGCACCCTGTACGTGGACGGCGGAAAGCCCGCGCCCGGCCTGGTCGAAACCACGGTGCGCAACCTGCGCGAAGTGTCGCCGACCATGTACTTCAACGTGCCGCGCGGGTTCGACCTGCTGCTGCCGTTCCTCGAATCGGACCCCGGATTGCGCCGCAGCTTCTTCCGCAACCTGGACGCGGTCTTCTACGCGGGGGCGGCGCTGCCGCAGAACCTGTGGGAAAGGCTGGAGGCCCTGGCCGTGGCCGAGAACGGCGGCCGGCTCTCGATGCTTTCCGCCTGGGGCTCCACCGAGACCTCGCCCATGGCGGCCTGCGTGCATTACCACATCGAGCGCGCCGGAGTGGTCGGGAACCCCGGGCCGGGAACGGAGCTCAAGCTCGTGCCCTCGGGCGGCAAGCTCGAGGTGCGCGTGCGAGGCCCGAACGTCACACCCGGCTACTGGCGGCGCGACGACCTCACGCGCGACGCGTTCGACGCGGAAGGCTACTACCGGATCGGGGACGCAATGAGGTTCGCGGACGCAAGCGATCCGGCGGCGGGCATTGCCTTCGACGGGCGCGTGGCCGAGGATTTCAAGCTGATGTCGGGCACCTGGGTGCACGTGGGCGCGGTCCGTGTGAAGCTCATCGCCGCGTGCGACCCGCTCGTGCAGGATGCGGTAATCACCGGCCACGACCGCGAGGAAATGGGCGCGCTCGTGTTCGTGAATCCCGCCGCCGCAAAGGCGCTGGGCCTCGACGCCGCGGGGGTGCGGGCGCACCTGCAGGCCGCCCTGCAAAAGCTGCACTCCGAATCGACCGGCAGCTCGACCGCACCGATACGGCTGCTAGTGCTCGATGAGCCGCCCTCGATCGACGCCAACGAGATCACCGACAAGGGCTACATCAACCAGCGCGCGGTGCTGGAGCGGCGGGCGGCACTGGTGGATCGGCTCCACGCGGGCGGTCCCGGCGTGGTCGCCCTGTAGCACCCTGGCCGGAGCTTGCCTTGTTGCCGCCCCGCGTCCCACAATAGAAACATGCAGAAGAACATCGCGCGCCTGCGCACCTACATCCGGGACATGACCGACCTCGTCGCCCGGCACGGCTCCAGCGAGCCGGACATGCTCGCCGGGGGGGAGGCCCTGCTCAAGGGGCTCGTCCTCAACGACGACTGGCTGCCCGACGAGTTCGCGGCGCCCTCGCCGCAGTCCTACCGCCAGTACCTGCTCCATTGCGACCCGCTCGAGCGGTTTTCGGTGGTGAGCTTCGTCTGGGGGCCGGG
>JAFEDL010000073.1:9796-21840 GCA_018241645.1 Pseudomonadota bacterium | reverse complement strand
TCGATCAGCATCCATGTGTACGGGGCGAACATCGGCGCCGTCCGCCGCCACGTCTTCGATCCCGCGACCGGCGCGCCGCGGGAGTTCATCTCCGGCTACCACAACACGGTGATGCCCAACCTCTGGGACCGCTCGCAGGAGGCTCGTTGAGCCTCCCGAGACAGCGCCCCGACGCCACCCCCTTCGAGTTCGACAATTCGTTTGGACGCCTGCCCGGCGCCTTCTACACGCGCCTGCGCCCGACGCCCCTGCCGGACCCGTACCTGGTGGCATTCAATCCCGCCGCGGCGGAGCTGATCGGGCTCGACCCGGCGTACTGCGCCACCCGGGAGTTCGTCGAAGTGTTCAGCGGCAACCGCGTGCCGCAGGGCGCGGACCCGCTGGCCGCGATCTACGCGGGGCACCAGTTCGGCACCTTTGTCCCGCAGCTCGGCGACGGGCGCGCGATCCTGCTCGGCGAAGTTCGAGCACCGGACCGGCGCCGCTGGGACCTGCAGCTCAAAGGCGCCGGGCGCACGCCCTACTCGCGCATGGGCGACGGCCGCGCGGTGCTGCGTTCCTCGATCCGCGAGTTCCTGTGCTCCGAAGCGATGCATGGCCTGGGCATTCCCACCACCCGGGCGCTGGCCGTCACCGGCAGCGATGCGCCCGTGGTCCGGGAAACGGTCGAGTCCGCGGCGGTGCTGACCCGCATGGCGCCCAGCCACGTGCGCTTCGGTTCGTTCGAGGTGTTCTTCCATCGCGGGCAGGAGGACGAACTGCGGACCCTGGCCGACTACGTGCTGCGCGAGCATTTTCCCGAGCTGCTGTCGGCGGAAAAGCCCTACGTGTCCCTCCTCTCCGAGATCGTCTACCGGACCGCGGAACTGGTCGCGCACTGGCAGGCCGTGGGTTTCTGCCACGGGGTGATGAACACAGACAACATGTCGGTCCTCGGCCTGACGATCGATTACGGGCCGTTCGGCTTCCTCGACGGCTTCGACTGGAACCACGTCTGCAACCACTCGGACGACGGCGGGCGCTACGCCTACAACATGCAGCCCAAGGTGGCGCACTGGAACCTGTACTGCCTCGGGCAGGCGCTGCTGCCGCTCATGGAAATGGAGGAAGCGGAGGCCGCGCTGCAACGATACGAGCCGGCCTTCGACACGGCCTATGCCATGCAGATGCGCGCCAAGCTCGGGCTGCAGACGGCCGAGGACGGCGACGCGAAGCTGCTGGAACGCCTGCTCGGGCTGATGCATTCGAGCCGCACCGACTTCACGATCTTCTTTCGCAGCCTTGCGCTTTTCGATTCCGCACCCGGCGCGGACAACCGGGGATTGCGTGACCAGTTCACCGAGCGGGAAGCATTCGACGCCTGGGCGCTGGAGTACAAGGCGAGGCTCGCGCGCGAAGGCTCGGTCGACGCCGCGCGCCGGGATCGCATGGACCTCGCCAATCCGGTGTATGTGCTGCGCAACTGGATGGCCGAGGAGGCCATCGCAAAGGCGCGCGACGGCCGCGATTACTCGATGATCGCGGAATTGCAGCAGCTTCTTTCGGATCCGTATACCGAGCAACCCGGGATGCAGCGCTACTCCGGGCTCCCGCCCGGCTGGGCCGGGGCGATTTCGGTCAGCTGCTCTTCCTGACGGCCTACCTGGCTCCGTGTTCGCGGAGCATCTCCGCGATCGGCTTGTTCTTCGCTGCTGTCGCCAGCGCAAGGGGGGTCGATCCGCCCATGCTGACCGCGTTGATGTCGGCGTGCTGCTCAAGAAGGCGCTCCGCCACTTCCTTGCGCGCGTAGAGGGCGGCGGTGTGCAATGGCGTCGTGCCGTTGCGTGTCCGGCTGTTGACGTCGGCGCCGCGCGACAACAGCAGGTCGACGATCTGCATCCGCCCTTTCATCACCGCGTAGTGCAGCGGGGAGGCGCCCGACCTGGGGTCTTTTGCCTCGATGTCGGCGCCCTGGTCGAGCAGCTTGACGGTCGCGTCGTAGTCGCCGCTCACCACCGCCTCATGCAGGCTGCGGGAAACGGCTTGCGCCTCGGGCGAGGGGGCCGCCACAGCAGGGGCTTCCGGGGGCTGCGCCGGCGCCGGCCCGGCCTGGGGCGCGGATACACCAGCGGACTCCGGCCCGGCCGGCGGCTTCTGCCCTTCGCCGCCGAAAATCCGGCTGAAAAACCCGCGCACGCCATCGATCAACTGCCCGATCGGCGCGGCGTCACCCTCCTGTTGCGCGTGCAGCGGAGCCGCAAACAGCAATGCGGCCGCGAGCCCGGCAATCGCGGTCTGCGCCGCGGATTTCGATCGATGCCGTCCCATGCCCCCTCCTTCCCTTAAAGCATAGCGCCATTCGCCGATGGCTATTCGATGACCCCGAGCCGGCCGTTGTGCGATCCCATGTACCAGTATCGCCCCTCGGCGTCGATCACCGCCTTGCGGATGCCCGCGCCCTTGGTTGGCAGTTCGAAGACCCGGGAGACCTTTTCCGCCCGGGGGTCGAAGAGTGCAACCGTATCGGTGTCGATCTCGTTTACCCAGACCCGCCCGGCCGCGTCCACCGTCACCGCGTAGGGACCCCCGCGCGATCCGCCCGGAAGCGCATATTTCTTCACCACCCGCATCGCGGCAGGGTCGACCTTGGCGAGTTCCCCCGACCCGTACAGGGCGACCCACAGCATGCCGTCAGGGGCTGTGGCGATGCGCCGGGGCCGGGAACCCGGACCGGTCGACAATTCCTCGACCTTCCCGGTGCGCGGGTCGAGCTTGCCAAGCATGTTGGCCCCCATGCGGCAGGCCCACACGTTGCCCTGCTTGTCGATCGACAGGCCGTAGGGTCCCCCGGGCACCCGGTATTCGGTGATCCGGCCGCTGGGGCGCTCCAGCTTCCCGATCCGGCCCGCGCCCTGGACCGTGAACCAGGCGTTGCCGGATTCGTCCAGCACGATCGTATGGGGATCCCCCCCGGAGGGTGCCCGATGCTCGACCACCTTGCCACTGGCGGGATCAAGTTCGCCGATCGTGCCATTGCCGTTTCCCGTGTAGAGCACGTGCCCGTCCCGGGCGACCACCAGGCCGTGCGGGCGGGCCCCGTCCGGCAGGTCCCACTCCCGGAACACCTTTGTCCTGGGGTCAAAGCGCGCGATGCGGTTCCCGAACATCACCGTGACGTAGATATTCCCATCCGGGCCGACAGCGGGGTCGCGCGCGAACTTCGGGGTGGGCACCGGCCACTCGCTGATCCGCCCGGCGACCTCCCTCTGGCCCGCAGGAACCCCGTAGTTCGAGCCGCCCGCCTGGGCCATGGCGGCCGGTACCGCAAGCGCAACGAACAGCGCCCTGCCGCGGAAGGTCATTGAACTCCTCCTGATGTATCCGGTCTGACGATTCCACCCGATAATAGCAGCGCAGACACAGCCCCTCCGGGCGCAGGGACAAACCAGTGAAATCCAGCAAGACCGACGCAGAATGGAAAGCGATGCTCACCGCCACGCAGTACAAGGTGACCCGCAAGCACGGCACGGAACCCGCTTTTACGGGGGAATACCACGACCACGGCGGGTCCGGCCTGTACCGCTGCATTTGCTGCGGCGCCACCCTGTTTTCCTCGGAGCACAAGTTCGACTCCGGTACCGGCTGGCCGAGCTACTGGCAGCCTGCGGACGCGGCCGGGGTGGCGACGCAGGAGGACAACAGCTTCTTCTCGCGCCGCACCGAAGTGCATTGCGCGGCCTGCGAGGCGCACCTGGGCCATGTCTTCGACGACGGCCCGCAACCCACCGGGCTGCGCTACTGCATCAACTCGGCTTCGCTGAAGTTCGAGTCGAAGTAGCCCCCCGGGGGCCCTTGCCCCCTCAATGGTAAAATGCCGCACTCATGAAGTTCCTTTTCGACCTCTTCCCGGTCATCCTCTTCTTCGTCGCATTCAAGTTCGCCGGCATCTATGTCGCGACCGCGGTAGCGATGGCGGCCACGGTCGGCCAGATCGCATGGGTCTGGCTGCGCCACCGCAAGGTCGACCCGATGCTCTGGGTGAGCTTCGGCGTGATCGTGGTGTTCGGCAGCGCCACGCTGCTCCTTCAGGACGAGACCTTCATCAAGTGGAAGCCGACGGTGCTGTACTGGCTGTTTGCCGCCTCCCTCACCGTGGGGCAGGTCGCATTCGGCAAGAACCTGATCCGCGCGATGATGGAAAAGCAGATGCAGCTGCCGGTACCCGCGTGGACGCGCCTGCTGTGGAGCTGGGCGGGATTCTTCGCGTTCATGGGCGCGGCCAACCTGTACGTCGCCTTCAACTACCCGACTGACATCTGGGTCAACTTCAAGCTCTTCGGCGGCATGGGACTGCTGTTCGCGTTCGTGATCGGCCAGGCCGTCTTCCTGTCGCGCCATCTCGAGCACGACGTGTCCGGCGGGGAAAAGCCGTGAACCTCGAACCGGTACTGCGCGCGCGGCTCGCGGCGCTGTCGCCCGAATCCCTCGAAATCACCGACGACAGCGCAGCCCACGCAGGCCACGCCGGCGCAGCGCCCGGGGGAAACACCCACTGGAGCGTCGCGATCGTCTCGCGCGCGTTCGAGGGCAAGCCGACTATTGCGCGCCACCGCATGGTGTACGCTGCGCTCGGCGAATTGATGGACAACCCGATCCACGCCCTGCAGATCCGGGCGCTTGTGCCCGGCGAAGCGTGAGGCCGGTCGAGACAAACCGATAACCCAGAAAGGAAGCAGATGAAATTCCAACCGCTCAGCAACGCACTCGCCTGCGCCATCGCCTCGGCGCTGGTTGCCGCCGCCCCGGCGCTCGCACAGACCGCCAAGCCGGCCCCGGCCGTCCCCGCCGCCATCGCCGCCGCGCCTACCGGGCCCGTGGCCACGGTGAACGGCGTCGCGATCCCGCAGCAGCGCAGCGAACTCCTGATCCGCGAGCGGGCCCAGCAGGGCCAGCCCGACAGCCCGCAACTGCGCTCCGCGGTCCGCGACGAGCTCATCAACCGCGAGATCATCTCGCAGGAGGCGGTCAAGAGCGGGCTGACCAAGAAGGCGGAACTGCAGAACGAGCTCGAGCTCGTGCGCCAGACCGTGATCGTGCAGGCGTTCCTGCGCGAGTACATCCGCACCCATCCGATCACCGACGCCGAAATGCAGAAGGAATACGACCGCATCAAGGCCGAGCTGGGCGACAAGGAGTACAAGGCGCGCCACATCCTGGTGGGCACCGAGGAGGAGGCCAAGGCCGCGATCGCCGAACTCAGGAAGGGCGCGAAGTTCGACGACCTCGCCAGGAAGCTCTCGAAGGACGACGGCACCAAGGCCAAGGGCGGCGACCTGGAATGGCAGGCCCCGGGCACTTTCGACAAGGATTTTTCCAGCGCGATGGTCAAGCTGGCGAAAGGGAAGTTTTCCGAAACCCCGGTGAAGACGCGCTTCGGCTACCACGTGATCCAGCTTGACGACACGCGCAGCGCGCAGCACCCGCCGTTCGCTGAAGTCAAGGCCAACCTCTCGCAGCGCCTGCAGCGCACGCGCATCGAGCACCTGATCGCCGAGCTGCGCGCGAAGGCGAAGGTAGAGTAGTTCCCGCCGCTCCCCGGCGGCGCGCTTTCAGTTCTGGAGCGCGGCCGCGGGGTCCGCGGCCTTGCCCGCGGCGGCGCGCTGCAGGGCTACCCTGCGCTGCAGCGACCGGAATTCCTCCTCCAGGCCCGCATCGACGAAGATCCGGTGCATCGCCTTGAAGATCTGGCGCATGTCCCCGGTGCGCAGCAGGCGTTCGGTGTGGAGCATCGCAAGCTCCCGGTCCTGCAGTTTGAGGGCTGAGCCGACCAGGTCCATGGTGGTCAGCGGCCGGAACACGGTATCCCGGACCCAATCGCGGTGCTCGCGGAAATAGTCCTCGGCGCCCTGCACTCCCACGCGCAATCCCGCCGCGATGCGCGCAACCCGGTCGTCGGGCGGCAAGCCGGCGAGCTGGTCCGCGTCGAACCCGCCGAGCGCCTTTTGCGCCTCCTCGGGCATGTCCGCCGCAATTGCCGCACGCGCGGCCTGCTGGCGGTCCTCCTCCGTGACCGCGCCAGCCACGCTGTCGTTGGCCAAGACATCGTTCATGACTTCGAGCGCCTGCCCGGCATCGCCGTTGGCGAGCGCGGCGAATGCAAGCTGGCGTTTGCGCACGTAGTTTCGGGGCGTGCGCACGGCCAGCTTCCCGAGTATCCGCGCGGCCTCCTCGGGTTCGCCCAGGTCAAGGGCGATCTGCGCCTGCAGGTCCTGGGCGGCGAGGTAGTTCGGCGACTCCTGCGCAACCTCGTCGAGCAGCGCCTTGGCTTCCTCGTACCTTTCCTCCACCCGGTAGGATTGCGCGACGCCGACGCGCGCCCAGGGATACTCGAACCCGCGCATGATTTCCTCGTAGACCGCGCGCGCCTCGTCGGGCCGGCGGGCCATCTGGAGCGTTTCGGCCTTGTGCCGCAGGATGTCCACGCCATAGTTGGATTTCCCGGCCGCGAGCGCCGCGAGCTCGCCCAGCGCTTCGTCGAGCTTCTTCTCGCGCCGCAGCCGGTACACGCCGGAAAAGAAGCGCTTCTTGAGGATCGCGCGCTCGATCCGAACGCGCAGCTGTTCGCCGGAAAACGGCTTGAGGATGTAGTCGTCGGGCACGAGCTCGACCGCGGAAATCACCTGCTCGTAAGTCTGTTCGGCCGTGACCATGATGAACACGGTGGCGTCGGGCAGCAGGTCGAAGCGCCGCAGTTCCTCGAGCAGCTGCTGGCCCGAGCGGCTGTCCCCGAGCATGTAGTCGCACAGGACCACGTCGAAGGTGCGCTCGCGCAGCCCGCGCATTGCGTCCGGAAAGGTCGCCGCCTTGGTGATCCGGGTGGCGCCCATGTTCTGCGCGCAGATGCTCAGGCTCTGCAGCGCGGCCGGCTGGTCGTCGACCACGAAGAAGCGCAGCTTCTCCGCTTCGGCCGGCGTCAGGAAATCGGTCCCGGTCATGGCCTGGCTACGGAAGGTTGCACTCGAACAGCGCCCCGCCCAGGGGCCCGCCGCTCGAAAGCGACAGGCTTCCACACCTGCCCTTGCGCTGGTGCATGCCCGCAATCCGGGCCGCTATGAACAGGCCGAGTCCCGACTGCCCTTCCGGGCGTTGCACCGGCAAGGCCGGCGGAAATCCCGGGCCATCGTCATTGACGCCCAGGCACAGGCCGCCCTCGCGCGCCTGCGCGATGAGCGTCACTTCGGCACGGGCGTGGCGGCATGCGTTCTGGAGCGCATTGACGAGAACGTCCATGACCAGGGTGCGATCGAGCGGCCAGGCGCCCGCGTATCGATCAATCACCGTCAGCCCGACCGCCGCGCGTTCGAATTGCGTGCGCACGGTCGTGGCCGCGTCCTCGATCAGTTCCGCCACGGTAACGGGTACGATGGCCATTGGCTGCTGGTCGCGCAGCAGCCGGTAGGCGATGAGCGTGCGCGACAGGCGTGTCGCCGCACCCGAGATCGCGACCCGCGCGTCGGGCAGCTTCACGCCCTGCTCGGCCTCCGCCTGCGCAAGCAGCGTCTGGGCTTCGAACAGCCGGTTCTTTGCGTCGTGGATTCCCGACGCAAGCACGTCGGCCCCCACGAGTGTGTGCTGCATGTCCACGCGCATTCACCCCATGCGTCCGAGAAGCCCGCAGGTTACCGGAGCGGCCTGCGCGTCCAAAGGCGAAAAAGGCAGCGAATCACGCCCTTGTTCAGCCTTCCGGGCGGGAAGCCCGCCGCGCGGCCTTGACGGCGGAACACCGGATAACGTCTACTCGGGGACTCTTCCTAAGCGCGACGGGCGGCCGCCATGCACACCGAAAAGATCAAGGTCCGCATTACCGACACAGGCAAGACGATGGATGTCGTCGTCCTGTCCAAGAAGGCCGACTGGATCGAGGTGGTGCTCGGCGAGGGCATCCACAGCGTGAAATGCCAGTTGTCCCCCACGCGCAATGGCCTGGCTTATGCCGGGACGGCCATGGGCCGGGAGATCGTCTACGAGCGCAGCCGCGACCAGGTCAAGGCCGAACTGGAATTGTTCAACCCGGCCGCGCCCAAATCCCGGCCGCGCTGAGCAGGGCCGAGTCGCCGCGCTTCGCTACGGCTTGGCTGCGGGTTTCTCCGCGGCCTTGGCCGCGGGTTTCTCCGCCGGCTTGGCGGCCGGCTCGGCCGACGGGATCCTGCAACCCGCGTAATTGACCGTCGGGCCGTCGGACAGGGTGACCACGCCCTCGCCCACTTCGAGCACGGCCTTGCCGCTCCCGAAGCGGTTCCCCGGCCCGCCGGACACCTTGTCGAGGCGGAACTCGCGCTCCGGCAGGATGACCCAGGCCGCGGCACCGTTGTCCAGGTACCGCAGGTAGAAACGCTTGCCGCCTTCGCACTGGTACGCGACCGAATTGGGCGGGACGCGCGACAACTCCTCGCCGCTGCCGCCGAACGGCCACAGGTTGCCGACGCTCATTCCGCCGCCCCCGCAACCTGCAACCAGCGTCACGGCGAAGACCAGCGCCGCCAGGGATGCTGTTCGATTAATGCTCTTCATGGCTTCCTAGTTCAATCCCGCAAGGACCCTGAGGTGCTGCACCGCGCTGCGCCCGAGCGCCGAAAGGTCGTACCCGCCCTCGAGCATCGAAACGATGCGCCCGCCCGCATGGCGGTCGGCGATCTCCTTCACCCGTTCGGTCACCCACCCGTAGTCCGCATCCTGGAACGCGAGCATGGCCATGTCGTCCTCGGCATGCGCGTCGAACCCGGCCGAGAAGATCACGAACTGCGGCGCGAACTCCTCCAGCACCGGCAGCCAGAACTTGGACACGGCCTCGCGGAACGCCTTGCTGCCGGCGCCCGCCGCGAGCGGGACGTTGACCATGTTGTCGGCCGCGGGCTCGGTCCCGCTGTAGGGGTAGAACGGGTGCTGGAACGTGGAGGCCATCAGCACGTGCGGGTCGCCCGTGAAGATGTCCTCGGTGCCGTTGCCGTGGTGCACGTCGAAATCGATTATCGCCACCCGCTCCACGCCGTGCTCCGCGATTGCGTGGCGGGCTGCAATGGCGACATTGTTGAAGATGCAGAAGCCCATCGGCCTGGAGCGGGTCGCATGGTGCCCCGGGGGCCGTACGCTGCAAAACGCGTTCTCCACCTCCCCCTTGAACACCAGATCGGTGGCGAGGATGCCCGCGCCGGCGGCATGCAGCGCGGCCGTCAGGCTGTACGGGTTCATTGCCGTGTCCGGGTCCAGGTGCACGGTCCCGGACGCAGGCGCCGCCTCGCGGATCGCGCGCACATACTCGATCGGGTGCACCCGGGCGATCTCCTCATCCGTGGCGGCGGGGGCGTCATACCGCGCGAGGTACTGGCCTACACCGGACGAGATCATCTGGTCCTCGATCGCGGCCAGGCGCGCCGGGCACTCGGGGTGATGTGCGCCCATGTCGTGCTTCATGCAATCGGCGTGGGTGATGAATGCCGTGGTCATCTGAATTCGGGGGCGGGGAAACGTGAAATTGTCTGCGAATCATAGCTTAAACCGGGCACCGGCTAGGCGCGGCGCACGCCGAGCCCGTACAATCCGGCCATGCTGCTCAAACCCCAGTTCCAGTCGACTTCGCACTCGCCTGTACACCGCGCTGTCGAAGCCGCCGGCGGGATCATCCTCGGCAAGGAAGCGCAGATCCGCCTCGCGCTGGCCTGCGTGCTTGCCCGGGGCCACCTGCTGATCGAAGACCTGCCGGGCGTGGGCAAGACGACCCTGGCCCAGGTGCTGGCGAGGACGCTCGGCCTGGACTTCCATCGCATCCAGTTCACCAGCGACATGCTGCCGGCCGACATCATCGGCGTGTCCGTTTACGAGCGCGAAAGCGGCGCGTTCAAGTTTCATCCCGGGCCGGTCTTCGCGCAGGTGATCCTGGCCGACGAAGTCAACCGCGCGACCCCCAAGACGCAGAGCGCGCTCCTGGAGGCCATGGAGGAGCACCAGGTGACGGCCGAAGGCGAGACGCGCCGCCTGCCCGAGCCGTTCTTCGTCATCGCCACGCAGAACCCGACCGAGCAGGTCGGCACCTTCCCGCTGCCCGAATCCCAGCTCGACCGCTTCCTGATGCGCCTGGAGCTCGGGTACCCGGACCGCGACGCGGAGCGCGCGCTGCTGTCGGGCGCGGATCGGCGCGACATGCTCGCCTCGCTGCAGCCCTGCCTTACGCCCGCCGAACTGCTCGTACTCCAGGCCGAGGCGGCCCGCACGCATGTCGCCCCTGCGCTACTCGACTATGTGCAGGCGATCATCGAGCACACGCGCCGCTCCTCCGAATACGTCGCGGGACTGTCGCCCCGCGCCGCACTGGCACTGGTGCATTCGGCACGCGCATGGGCCTACATCGAAGGGCGCGACAAGGTCATTCCCGAAGACGTGCAGGCCGTCCTGCCCGGCGTCGCGGCCCACCGCCTGCGCCCTGCGCACGACACCAACCGGCGGGTGGACATCGGCGCGCAACTGCTCGCCGCCGTGCCTATTCCCTAGTTCGCGGGGAACGCTCCGGCGATCGTCGCCTGGATCGCCTCGGCGGCAAGCCTGGGATCGGCCGCCTGGCGGACCGGCCGCCCGACCACGATGTAATCAGCGCCGTTCGCGAAGGCCTGCGCTACATCTACCGTGCGCTTCTGGTCGTCGGCAGGCCTGTTCTCCACCGGCCGGATCCCGGGCGTCACCACCAGCAGCCGCTCGCCGAACGCCGCCTTGATCTGGGGCGCTTCCAGCCCGGAGGAAATCACGCCGTCGCAGCCGCACTCGGCCGCGCCGCGCGCGCGCGACAGGACGAGCTGCTGCACTTCCCCGGCCGCCCCCATCTCGGCGAGGTCGCTCTTGTCGAAGCTGGTCAGGACGGTGACCGCGAGGATCCGGATGTCCCCTTTTGCGCCCGCGGCCGCCTCCATGATGGAGCGATGGCCGTGCACGGTGGCGAAGGTGACGCCCCGTCCCCTGAGGTTGGCGACCGCCCGGCGCACGGTTTCCGGGATGTCGTAGAACTTGAGGTCCGCGAAAACCTTCTTGTCCCGGGCCGCCAGCCAGTCCAGCAGCTCGAAATAGCTGCCGGAAGTGAACAGCTCCAGGCCGATCTTGTAGAAGCGCACCGAGTCGCCAAGCGTCTCGACCAGCGCCCTGGCTTCGTCGAAGCTGGCCACGTCGAGCGCGACGATCAGCCGGTCGCGACGGTCGACGGTATGGGCGGGTGAGGCAGGTGCGGACATCTTTGCTGGCTCCGTGGGTTCCGGGCGCACTTCGGAAGGCGCGCCCGCAGCATCGATTCTGCCGCAAACGGGAGCGGCCGGGTGGCCCGCGAGCAGCGGATCGGCGTCGGTCATCACGGCGGTGATGGTGGCGCCCAGCAGCACTACCAGCCAGGAAATGTAGATCCACAGGAGGAAGATGGGGATCGCCGCAAAGGCGCCGTAGATCATCGTGTAGGTCGGGAAATAGCTGATGTACAGCGCAAAGCCGCGCTTGGCGACCTCGAAGGCAAGTCCTGCGAACAGCCCGCCGGCCAAGGCATGCACCGGCCTGACCTTCCGGTTCGGGAGCAGCAGGTAAAGCAGCGTCAGCGCCGCGCAGGTGAAAGCGTAAGGCACGAAGCGCAGCGCCCCGGCCGAGACCCACCGCGACCCGCCGAAGAACCCGAGCGACTGCCCGACGAACCAAGTGGTCATCGACACGCTCGCGCCGATCAGCAGGGGCGCCAGCACGAGTACCGCCAGGTACAGCAGCAGGCGATGGGCGTGCCGGCGCCGCTGTGCCACGCGGAACAGCCGGTTGAACGTCTCGTCGACGCTCAGGATCAGGCTGAGCGAAGTCACGCCGAGGAACAGGACGCCGATCGCAGTGAGCTGCGCCGCGTTCTCGGTGAATTCGGTCAGTTGCCTGCCGATCATCCGCCGGCCGGTGTCCGGCAGGAAATTGCGCACGACGAAGTGCTGCAGCGCCTCCATCCACTGGTCGAACACCGGGAATGCCGCCGACACCGCAAGGACCACGGCGAGCAGGGG
>JAFEDL010000073.1:0-9668 GCA_018241645.1 Pseudomonadota bacterium | reverse complement strand
GCAGGCCGCGCCATGCCCGACGTACTCGTCCTCTACTACACGCAAGGCGGCTCGATCCGCCGCATGGCGGAGTTGATCGCCGAAGGTATAGAACGCGTCCCCGGCGCAAGCGCCAGGCTGCGCACCGTCCCCAGGGTGGCCGCAACCACCACGGTGGCGGAACCGGCAGTGCCCGATGCAGGAGCGCCGTACTGCGAGTTGAAGGACCTCGAGGAGTGCATCGGCCTGGCGCTGGGCAGTCCGACGCGCTTCGGGAACATGGCGGCGCCGATGAAGTATTTCCTCGACGGCACGGGCGGGCTCTGGCTGTCGGGCGCACTCGCGGGGAAACCGGCCAGCGTCTTCACCTCCACGGCCAGCCTGCATGGCGGCCAGGAGACCACGCTCGTGTCGATGATGCTGCCGCTGCTGCATCACGGCATGCTCATCGTCGGCCTGCCCTATACCGAGGCCGAACTGCTGTCCACCCAAAGCGGCGGCACGCCCTACGGGCCGAGCCACCTTGCCGGCAGCATCGACGACAAGCCGATCAGCGACCCCGAGCGCAAGCTCTGCATCGCGCAGGGAAGGCGCCTTGCGCAGGCCGCAGTGAAGCTGGCGCGATGACCGGCACGGCGCGCATTGCCTGGAACGCGGCAATGGCAAGCCTGGTGGCGCTCATCTTCCTCTGCCTCGCATGGGAACTGTGGCTCGCGCCGATCAGGCCGGGCGGCTCGCTGCTGGCGCTGAAAACGCTGCCGCTGCTGGTGCCGCTTTTCGGCGTCCTGCGCGGCAGGCGCTACACCTTCCAGTGGTCCAGCATGTTCATCCTGCTGTACTTCACCGAAGGCGTGGTGCGGTCTTGGGGCGACGCGGCGCCGTCCCGCACCCTCGCGCTGATCGAAGTCGGCCTCAGCCTGATGTTCTTCGCGGCGGCGGTGGCCTATGCCCGCCTGACGAGGAACACCGGCTGACCCGCGGGCACGTCCCGGGCCGTCAGACCCCGCGCTGCGGGTTGACCTTCTCGGCCTTGCTCTCCAGCTTGTTCAACGCGCCGATGTACGCCTTGGCCGAGGCGACGACGATGTCGGTGTCCGCGCCGACCCCGTTCACGATCCGCCCGCCCTTCGACAGGCGCACCGTGACTTCGCCCTGCGATTCGGTGCCCGAAGTCACCGCGTTCACGGAGTAGAGAAGCAGTTCCGCCCCGCTCTTCGCGACCGTCTCGATGGCCTTGAAGGTCGCATCGACCGGGCCATCGCCCTCCGCGTCGATCTTGTGCTCCCTGCCGGCCTCGGTGATCACGACGCTCGCATGCGGGCGCTCGCCCATGCCGCTCGCCTGGCTCATGTGGATCAGCTTCCAGTGGTCTTCCGATTCCGGCATCGCCGTATCCGAGACCAGCGCCTGGAGGTCCTCGTCGAAAATCTCGGACTTCTTGTCGGCGAGGTCCTTGAACTTCTGGAAGGCCTTGTTGTACGCGTCCTCCGACTCGAGGTCGATGCCGAGCTCCTTCAGGCGCTGCTTGAACGCGGTGCGGCCGGAAAGCTTGCCCAGCACGATGCGGTTGGTGGTCCAGCCCACGTCCGCCGCGGTCATGATCTCGTAGGTCTCGCGCGCCTTGAGCACGCCGTCCTGGTGGATGCCTGAAGCATGCGCGAACGCGTTGGCGCCCACCACCGCCTTGTTGGGCTGGACCACGAACCCGGTGATCTGCGACACGATCCGGGAGGTCGGCACGATCTGCGTCGCGTCGATGCGCGTTTCCAGGCCGAAGAAGTCCTTGCGCGTGCGCACCGCCATCACCACTTCCTCGAGGGCCGTGTTGCCGGCGCGCTCGCCCAGCCCGTTGATCGTGCACTCGATCTGCCGGGCGCCGCCGATCATCACCGCGGCGAGGGAATTCGCCACCGCCATGCCCAGGTCGTTGTGGCAATGCACCGACCAGACCGCCTTGTCGGAGTTCGGGATGCGCGAACGGATCGAGCGGATGAACTCGCCGAACTGCTGCGGCACCGCGTACCCGACGGTGTCGGGCATGTTGATCGTCGTCGCGCCTTCCGCAATCACGGCTTCGAGCACGCGGCAGAGGAAGTCCGGGTCCGAACGGCTGCCGTCCTCGGGCGAGAACTCGACGTCGCCGCAGTGTTTGCGCGCGAAGCGCACCGACAGCTTGGCCTGCTCGTAGACCTGCTCGGGCGTCATGCGCAGCTTCTTCTCCATGTGCAGAGCGCTGGTGGCAAGGAACACGTGCAGGCGCCAGGACTTCGCGCCCTTGAGCGCGTCGATGCCGCGCTGCACGTCCTTGTCGTTGGCCCGGCACAGCCCGGCCACGGTCGAGTCCTTGATGATCGCCGCCACCGCCTTCACCGCCTCGAAATCGCCGTTCGATGCCGCGGGAAAGCCCGCCTCGATCACGTCCACGCGCATGCGCTCCAGCGCGCGCGCGATGCGCAGCTTTTCCTCGCGGGTCATGGAGGCGCCCGGGCTCTGCTCGCCGTCGCGCATGGTGGTGTCGAAGATGATCAAGTGGTCTTTTTTCATGGCGGCTCCTGGTGTGTCCTGAAAGCGGGTGAATGTGTGCCTGTTCTCCGGGCCTTTCGGCCGGGAGGCGGGGGTACTCCGAATTGGGGGGGTTAGTTTGTGCGCGCGGAGCGCAGCAGCAGCCCAGCCAGCGGCAGAAGCGCCAGGCTGAGGTCGTTCGAACGAAGGAGGTTCGAGGGCTGCATATCAGCCCAATATAGCGGGCTTCGCCCGCGCGCGCAAGTCAGGCGCGCCTGGCCGCCACCTTGCGGGCCATCCACATCACGTAGCCGGACATGGAATAGGCGACGAACATCAGGAACAGGACCATGGGGGGGTTGGAGGCCACCACCGTGATGCCGCCGATGATCAGGGGCACCACCCAGAACGGGACGCGCTTCCTCAGGTTGAAGTCCTTGAAGCTGTAGAACGGGATGCTGACCACCATGGTGACGCCCGCGAAGAGCGTCGTGGCGAAGGCGATGTAGCGGATCCAGTCGACCCGCTCGAAACCGAAATCGTCGGCGACCCAGATGAACCCGGCCACCAGCGCCGCCGCCGCGGGGCTGGGCAAACCCTGGAAGTAGCGCTTGTCGACCACTTCGATGTTGGTATTGAAGCGCGCCAGCCGCACTGCAGCAGCCGCGCAGTAGACGAAGGCAGGAATCCAGCCCGTCGTGCCCAGGTCCTTCAGCGCCCACACGTACATCACCAGGGCCGGCGCGGCCCCGAACGACACCATGTCGGACAGGCTGTCGTAATCGGCGCCGAATTCGCTCTGCGTGCGCGTCATGCGGGCAATGCGCCCGTCGAGGCCATCCAGGACCATCGCCACGAAGATGGCGACGGCCGCCTGCTCGAAACGCGCGTTCATCGCCTGGACGATCGCGTAGAAGCCGGCGAACAGCGCAGCCGTGGTGACCAGGTTGGGCAGCAGGTAGATGCTCCGCCGCCGCAGCGTGATCTTGAGCTCAGGCGTCCTGGGCTCGGCCCCCGGCCACTCCTGCGGGTCAGCCACGGTCGGCGAGCCTCGCAAGCACCGTCTCGGCGGCGTACACCTTGTCGCCGATTGCCGCGCGGGGCTCGGCATCGAGCGGCAGGTACAGGTCCACGCGCGAACCGAAGCGGATGAACCCGTAGCGCTGCCCGCGCACGAGGTCCGCGCCCGCGCCCACGTAGCAGAGGATGCGCCGCGCGATCAGCCCGGCGACCTGCACGCAGGTGACCTCCTGGCCGGTGCGCGTCGTCATGAGCAGGGCGTTGCGCTCGTTCTCGAGGGAAGCCTTGTCGAGCGCCGCGTTGAAGAACGATCCCGCGTGGTATTCGACCTTGCCGACCAGGCCGTCCACGGGCGAACGGTTCGAGTGGACATTGAACACGTTCATGAACACGCTGATCTTGAGCGCATCGCAGTCACGGTAGGGATCGCGCGCCTTGCCGACCACCACCACCCTGCCGTCGGCGGGCGACACGACCGCGCGCGGGTCGGCGGGCACCTCGCGCGGCGGATCGCGGAAGAACTGCAGGACGAACAGCGACGCGATCCACAGCGGCACCGACCACCACCAGCCGGCAAGCAGGCCGGTGGCGGCCGAAGCGGCCACCGCGACCGCAAGGAACGGCCAGCCTTCCTTCGCGATCAGCGGGTGCGGGTAGGCGAGCGACACGCTAGCGCACCCCAGTGGAAGGCATCGCGCTCACCCGGCTCAGTTCTTCGACTTGTCGACGAGCTTGTTCTTCTTGATCCACGGCATCATGTCGCGGAGCTTGCCGCCGACCTTCTCGATCTCGTGCTCGGCGGTGAGGCGGCGGCGGGACAGGAGCGTGGGCGCGCCTGCGCGGTTCTCCAGGATGAAGCTCTTGGCGTATTCGCCCGTCTGGATGTCCTTCAGGACGTCGCGCATGACCTTCTTGGTGTCCTCGTTGACGATGCGCGGGCCGGTCACGTACTCGCCGTACTCGGCGTTGTTCGAGATCGAGTAGTTCATCGTGCCGATGCCGCCCTCGTACATCAGGTCGACGATCAGCTTGAGCTCGTGCAGGCACTCGAAGTAGGCCATCTCGGGCGCGTACCCGGCCTCGACCAGGGTCTCGAAGCCGGCCTTCACCAGCTCGACGCAGCCGCCGCACAGCACGGCCTGCTCGCCGAACAGGTCGGTCTCGGTCTCTTCCTTGAAGTCGGTTTCGATGATCCCGGCCTTGCCGCCGCCGATGGCGGATGCGTAGGACAGCGCCATCGCGCGCGCCTTCTTGGACGGGCTCTGGTGCACGGCGATCAGCATCGGGACCCCGCCGCCGCCGGCATAGGTGGAGCGCACCGTGTGGCCGGGCGCCTTGGGCGCGACCATCCAGACGTCGAGGTCGGCGCGCGGCGCGACCTGGCCGTAGTGGACGTTGAACCCGTGCGCGAATGCGAGGGCCGCGCCCTTCTTGATGTTGGGCTCGATCTCGGTGCGGTAGGTCGCGGCAATGTGCTCGTCGGGCATCAGCATCATGACGATGTCGGCGCCCTTCACCGCCTCGCCCACTTCGGCGACCTTGAGCCCGGCCTTCTTCGCCTTGTCCCAGGACGCGCCGCCGCGCCGCAATCCGACGGTGACCTTCACGCCCGACTCATGCAGGTTGAGCGCGTGGGCGTGGCCTTGCGAGCCGTAACCGACGATGGTGACCTTCTTGCCCTTGATGAGCGAAAGATCGGCGTCTTTGTCGTAATAGACCTTCATGATTTCCCCTTCTTTTCGGTAAGTGTTGTGCGGCCGGGTGCGCAGGCGCCGGGCTCCGCGCCCCGCCCCGCGCGCCCGGCCCCGTCAGGCCCGCAGTATCCGGTTGCCGCGGCCGATGCCCGAGGCGCCGGTGCGAACGGTCTCGAGGATCGCGCTGGCATCGAGCGCCTGGATGAATGCATCGAGCTTCTGGCCGGCGCCGGTGAGCTCGATGGTGTAAGTGTTGTCGGACACGTCGATGATCCGCCCGCGGAAGATGTCGGCCATGCGCTTCATGTCCTCCCTCTCCTTCGTCCCGGCGCGCACCTTGATCAGCATGAGCTCGCGCTCGATGTGCTCGGCCTCGGACAGGTCCACCACCTTCACCACCTCGACCAGCTTGTTCAGCTGCTTGGTGATCTGCTCGACCACGTCCTCCGAGCCGCGGGTGACGATCGTCATGCGCGACATCGAGGCGTCCTCGGTCGGCGCGACGGTGAGCGATTCGATGTTGTAGGCGCGCGCCGAGAACAGGCCCGAGACGCGCGACAGGGCCCCGGCCTCGTTCTCGAGGAGTATCGAAATGATGTGCCGCATCAGAGTTCTTCGGAGAGGATCATCTCCGAGATGCCCTTGCCGCCGGGGATCATCGGGAAGACGTTCTCGGTCTGGTCGGTGAGGAAGTCCATGAACACCAGCTCGTTCTTCCTCTTGAAAGCGTCGCGCAGCGCCGGCTCGACGTCCTCGGGCTTGGTGATCTGCACGCCGCGGTGGCCGTAGCCTTCGGCGAGCTTCACGAAGTCGGGCAGCGCGTCCATGTACGACTCCGCATACCGGTTGCCGTGGAAGAACTCCTGCCACTGGCGCACCATGCCCATGTACTTGTTGTTCAGGCTCACGATCTTGATCGGCAGCCGGTACTGCTTGCAGGTGGACAGCTCCTGCAGGCACATCTGGATCGAGGATTCGCCGGTCACGCAGGCCACCGTCGCGCCCGGGTTGGCCATCTGGGCGCCCATCGCCGCGGGCAGCCCGAAGCCCATCGTCCCGAGACCGCCGGAGTTGATCCAGCGGCGCGGCTTGTCGAACTTGTAGAACTGCGCCGCCCACATCTGGTGCTGGCCCACGTCGGAGGTGATGAACGCGTCGCCGCCGGTGACCTCGTAGAGCTTCTCGACCACGAACTGGGGCTTGATGATCTTCGAGGCGTGGTCGTACTTGAGGCAGTCGCGCCCGCGCCACTCCTCGATCGTCTTCCACCAGGACTTGAGCTTCGCGCCGTCCGGGCGCTGCGCGCCGGCCTTGATGAGCCGCAGGAATTCGTCGAGCACCTCGCTCACGTTGCCGACGATGGGCACGTCGACCTTCACGCGCTTGGAGATCGAAGACGGGTCGATGTCGATGTGGATGATCTTGCGCGGGTTCAGCGCGAAATTGGCGGGGTTGCCGATCACGCGGTCGTCGAAGCGCGCGCCCACTGCAAGCAGCACGTCGCAGTTGTGCATCGCCATGTTGGCCTCGTACGTGCCGTGCATGCCGAGCATCCCGAGGAACTGCTTGTCGGTCGCCGGGTACGCCCCGAGCCCCATCAGCGTGTTGGTCACCGGGTAGCCGAGCAGCCTCACCAGCTCGGTGAGCTGCTGCGCCGCGTTTGACAGCACCACGCCGCCGCCCGTGTAGATCATCGGGCGCTCCGCTTCGAGCAGCAGCTGCACGGCCTTCTTGATCTGCCCGCCGTGGCCCTTGGTCACCGGGTTGTACGAGCGCATCGAGACCGTTTCCGGGTACAGGAACTCGGTCGAAAGCGTCGTGATGTCCTTGGGGATGTCGACCAGCACCGGCCCGGGGCGCCCGGTCGTGGCCAGGTAGAAGGCCTTCTTGATCGTCGGCGCGAGGTCCGCCACGTCCTTGACCAGGAAGTTGTGCTTCACGCACGGCCGGGTGATCCCTACCGTGTCGACCTCCTGGAACGCATCCAGCCCGATCGCGTGCGTCGGCACCTGGCCGACGAGCACCACCATGGGGATCGAATCCATGTAGGCCGTGGCGATTCCGGTCACCGCATTGGTGAGGCCGGGACCGGAAGTCACCAGGCAGACCCCGACCTTGTTGCTCGCGCGCGAGTACCCGTCGGCTGCGTGCGCCGCGCCCTGCTCGTGGCGCACGAGCACGTGCTTCACCTTGTCCTGCTTGAAGAGTTCGTCGTAGATGTACAGCACTGCGCCGCCGGGGTAGCCGAACACGTGCTCGACGCCCTCCTCCTGCAGGCAGCGCACGACGATTTCTGCGCCGGTGAGCTCCACGCCTTTGATTCTGTCCATGGGCTTTGGGTAAGTTACGGAAAACCTTGAACGTTAACCAGATGTTGCGTTGCGGTCAAGGTTGGCCGCAGCACTGAGCGGCTGGCCGGCGCTTTTGGTACCATCGCCGGGCAACCCGGAAGGCATCATGGCCGGGCAATCGAAAGGGGATCCCCTGGCCTCACCCAGTGAACTGTCGGCCTTCCTTGCCGGCGCGGAAAGGCGGGCCTTCAAGCAGGCCGTTTTCGCTGTGCGCAATGAGGAAGCCGCGCTCGACATCGTCCAGGACGCCATGCTCAAGCTGGCGGAGAAATACGGCGACAAGCCCTCGAGCGAACTGCCCCTGCTGTTCCAGCGCATCCTCCAGAACACCATCCGGGACTACTACCGGCGCCAGAAAGTGCGCTCCCTTTGGGGAACCCTGCTCGGTTCGCTGGGCGCCGCCCGGGATGGCGACGAGGACGACTTCGATCCGCTGGAAACCATGCGGGTCGAGCCCCGGTCGGAAAACGAGCAGCCTCCGGCCGAACAACTGGAAAGAAAACAACTCCTTGAAATCATTGAGTATGAGGTTTCAAGGCTGCCCGACCGTCAACGCGAGGCGTTCCTGATGCGTTACTGGGAGGAACTGGACGTCGCAGACACCGCCAAATTAATGGGTTGCTCGGAGGGGAGCGTGAAAACGCATTGCTCGCGGGCGACGCATGCATTGGCGGCGGCGCTGCGGAAAAAGGGCGTAACTCTCTGAAGTAATTTTGAATTTGGACATTGCCATGAACGAGCCGCAATTCGGGAACAAGGTCCGGCGGATCCTCAACGAGGGGACCCGGCTTGACGAGAAGACGCTCGGTCGCCTTCAGGCGGCGCGTGAGCTCGCCCTCAAGCGCCAGCGGATCGAGCAACCGGCGACCGGTTTCGCATGGGCCGGCGGGGTGCTGGGCAGTTTTGGGGGCATTACCGGTTTTTCCGTCCGGCTGCTCCTGCCCTTGGCGGTGCTGGTCGGCGGACTGCTGGCCATCAACGGCTGGCAGCAGAACCAGCGGGTGGCCGAGGTCGAGGAAATCGACGCCCTGCTGCTGACCGACGACCTGCCGCTGGATGCCTACCTGGACAAAGGGTTCGAGGCTTGGCTGAAGAAGCGCTCGCCGCTCTGAAGACGACCGCCCACTCCATGCGAGGTCAGGCCGCGCCGCGCCCGGCGCGCCGCCGATCGGGATTTCAGCGGCTCGCCGCGTGCTTGGCGCTGCTGTTCTGTTGCGCCGCGTTTGCCGCGACTCCGGCAAAGAAGAACCCCGCGTGGTCCGACCTCACGCCCGAACAGCAGCAGACGCTCAAGCCGCTCGCCGGCGAATGGGACACGCTCGACGCACCCCGGCGTACCAAGTGGCTCGGCATAGCCAAGCGCTACCCGGCCATGACGCCCACCGAGCAAAAGCGGGTCCAGGACCGCATGGCTGCATGGGTGAAGCTCACGCCCGACCAGCGCCGCGCGGCGCGCGAGCAGTACCGCAAGATCGGCAAACTGCCGCCTGCCAAGCGGGAGGTCGTATCCCAGCAATGGGCCGAATACCAGCAGCTTCCCCCGGAGGTCAAGAAGAACCTCGCGGCCGAGAACAGGAAGAAGGCCGACAAGCTGGAACCGCGCAAGCGCACGCGCACGGCCAACAACAACAAGAAGCCGCCGGTGATCCCGGGGCCGCCCGCCCCCCCGCCCCCGCCCTCGCCCGCGTCGGTCATCCCGACCTCGGCAAACTGAACCCGCGGTGAACGCTCCTGCGGTTGCCCGCGCGCCGGGCATCATGCGGCGCATCCTGAGCATGCTTTACGAGGCCACGCTGCTGTTTTCCGTGGCCTTCATCGCCACCTGGCTGTTCCAGTTCGCCGCCGGCGGCGCAATCGTCACCGGCTGGCAGCGCACCGCCCTGCAGGCCTACCTCGGGGCGGTATTCGCCGCCTACTTCCTGTGGTGCTGGCTGCGCGGGGGGCAGACGCTGGCAATGAAGGCCTGGGGCATCCGCCTGGTCGTGCCGGGCAGTCCGCGGGTGCCCGCGGTCACTGCACTCAAGCGGCTGGCGCTCGCCGCGGTATTCGTCGGCGGGTTCTGCGCGGCGCTGTTCGGCGCCTTCGTCCATCGCAACCCGTGGATCGCGTTTGTGACGCTCAC
>JAFEDL010000072.1:34017-41167 GCA_018241645.1 Pseudomonadota bacterium | reverse complement strand
AGGTTGCCCGAGGCGTTGATCGCGGCCTGCACCTCCTGCTCGGCGACGTCGAGCTTGAGGTCGAGCGAGAACTGCAGCGTGATCACCGAGGCGCCGCCCGAACTCGTCGACGACATCTGGTTCAGGCCCGGCATCTGGCCGAACTGGCGTTCCAGCGGCGCGGTGACCGAAGAGGTCATCACGTCCGGGCTCGCGCCCGGGTAGAGCGTCACCACCTGGATGGTGGGGTAGTCGACCTCGGGCAGCGCCGAGATCGGCAGCACCCGGTAGGCCACTATGCCGGCCAGCATGATGGCGGCCATGAACAGCGAGGTCGCCACCGGGCGAAGGATGAAGATGCGTGACGGGTTCATGTGCGGGGCGGGCTACTGTGCCTTGCCGCCTGCCGCCTCGCGCTTCTGGCGCAATTCGCGCATGGCCTGCTTGCGCCCGTCCTCGGGAAGCTTCCTGATCTCCTCGCCGAATTCGCCGCGGTCGATGCGCGCGTTGATTTCCGCCCAGCGCCTGGCGCGTTCCTCCGGCGACAGGCCCTGTCCCCCAACGCCACCGGAGGGCGCGGCCTGCGTTGCTTCGGGCGCCGCCGCCGTTGCCCCGTTCCCCTTGCGTGCGCCCTCGGGCCCGCCCTTGCGCGTGGCGCTCCTGGCGGCCGCGGCTTCGCGCGCGGTCACATCGACCTTTGCGCCTTCGCGCAACTTGTCGGCGCCGTCCACGACCACGGTTTCCCCGGCCGCGAGGCCGGACTCGATCGCAATCACCTCACCCTGTGCGGGCCCGAGCCTGACCTTGCGCACCGACACCGTGCTCTCGGGGCTGACCACGTACACGAACGTGCCCGGCGTGCCCCTTTGCACGGCGGCGTTCGGCACGAGCACCGCGTCGCGCTTCACGTCGACCAGCATGCGCACGTTCGCGAACTGGCTGGGAAACAGCGCGTTGTCCGTGTTGGGAAACTGCGCCTTCAGCTTCACCGTCCCGGTCGCCGGGTCGATCTGGTTGTCGGCGGTCAGCAGCATGCCGGTGGCGAGCTTGACCTTGTCCGCCCGGTCATACGCGTCCACGGGCAGCTTTTCGCCCGCGCGAAGCTTGGCCATCACCGGGGGCAGGCTGTCCTCCGGAATCGTGAACACCACCGCGATCGGCTGGAGCTGCGCGATGACGACCAGCCCGGTCGCATCGCCCGCGCGCACGATGTTGCCCGCATCCACCTGGCGAAGCCCGAGGCGCCCGCCGACCGGCGCGGTGATCCGGCAATACGTGAGCTGCAGCCGGGCCGTGTCGATCGCGGCCTGGTCGATCTTCACCGTGGCCTCGTACTGCCGCACCAGCGCCTCCTGCGTGTCTACCTGCTGCTTCGCGATCGAATCCTGCTGCAGCAGCGTGCGGTACCGTTCGAGGTCGATCCGCGCGTTCCGCAGCAGCGCCTGGTCGCGCGCCATCTGGCCTTCCGCCGTCGCGAGCTGGACCTGGAAGGGCCGCGGGTCGATCTCCGCCAGCAGCTCGCCTGTGCGCACGACCTGGCCTTCCTTGAACAGCACGCTCATCAGCTGCCCGTCCACGCGGCTCTTCACGGCCACCGTCGCCAGCGGCGTGACCGAACCGAGGCCCGCGAGATACACGTTCACGTCGCCGGTCCGCGCAGCCGCCGTCACCACCGGCACCGGGCGGTCGCCGAACCGTCCCTTGCCTTTGCCGGCGCCGGGCTTTCCCGCCCCCGCCGCCTGCTGCGCTGCTCCCTGCGGCGCATAGTAGAAGTAGTAGTAGGCGCCCGCACCGGCCGCGATAAGCAGGACCACGGCGATCCAGATCCAGCTGCGGCGCAGGAAGGACGGGTTCGCGGACGGAATCGTTGCAGGCATGGTCGTTACCGGGGCGTGGCGGTGATCCGGCTTTATAGCGGTTCGCGAGCGGTATGGGCAATCCCGCCGTGTAACACTTTGTAGCACCGGCATCGCCTGCGCCGGTACGCGCGGCCCATGCAATGCGCCGCGAAGTAGAATGGGCGCATGAACCGACGCGCCTTCGCCCTCCTGTTCGCGGCTTTCACGGCCTGCTGCGCACTGCCTGCCGCAGCCCAGGTGTATCCCTCCAGGGTCATCCGCCTGATCGTGGTTTACCCGCCGGGCGGCACCAGCGACGCCGTCGCCCGCCCGCTCGCGGACAAGCTCTCCGCGCAGCTGGGCCAGCAGGTCATCGTCGAGAACAAGGGCGGCGCGGGCGGGGCCATCGGCATGGACGCGATGGCGAAATCTCCGGCGGACGGGTACACGCTGGCGGTTTCGGCCATCAGCCCCGTGACGCTGCTGCCGCATGTCGGCAAGGTGCCCTACGACCCGCTGAAGGACGTCACCCCCGTTGCGAGCGTGATGTACGCGCCGGTCTATGTGCTCGGCACCTCGGCCTTCAGCGGCAAGGACTTCAACGACGCGATCGCCCAGGCACGCGCGAGGCCGGGCGCCCTGCGCCTGGCGACCTCGGGCATCGCCACGGTGGGCCACCTGATGCTAGAGCAGCTGAAGCTCGCGGCTGGGATCGACATAGTCCACATCCCCTACAAGGGCGGCGGACAGGTGATCACCGACGCGGCAGGCGGCCAGTTCGAGTTGTTCACCGCCAACCCGAGCCCCGGGGTGAACGCGCTGATCACCCAGGGCCGCCTGCGGGTCCTTGCGGTGGGCGCCCCGCAGCGCCTCGCTGCGTTTCCGAGCGTGCCGACCATGGCGGAGCTCGGCTACCCGGATTCGAACCTGACCTCGCAGTTCGGGGTGTTCGCGCCCGGCAGGACGCCCGCCGCGGTAATCGGGCGCCTGAACGCGGAAATCAACAAGGCGCTCGCCGCGCCGGATATCACCGAGCGGATGGCGAAGCTGGACAGCGTGCCCCTGCCGGCGAGCGTCGAGCAGTTTGCCAAGGCCGTGCGCAGCGAATACGACGCGAATGCGCGCATCGTGGCCAGGGCCCATATCCGGGTCGACTGACCCGCTCCCAAGAATCCCCCCGTAAAGGAGTCCTGCATGAGATTCATCCTGTCCTGCCTCGCCCTCGTCGCGTGGATCGGCGCCGCCTCGGCCGCGGACCTGGCCAACGACCGGCAGAAGACCTTCTATGCGCTCGGCGTGGCGGTCAGCCAGTCGCTCGGCGATTTCGCCCTGACCGAGGCCGAGCTCGAGATCGTCAAGCAGGGAATGTCCGACGGCGTGCTGAAGCGCCCGCTGAAAGTCGACATGCAGACCTTCGGGCCCAAGATCCAGCCACTCGCGGAATCGCGCGCCTCGGCCGGGGCCGAGAAGGAAAAGGCCGCCGGCGCGGCGTTCCTCGCCAAGGCGGCCGCCGAAGCGGGCGCGAAGAAGACGGAGTCCGGCGCCATCGTGAAGATGCTCAAGGAAGGCACAGGCGCAACGCCCACGGCCGCGAGCACCGTCAAGGTCCACTACCACGGCACGCTCACGAACGGCACGGTGTTCGACAGCTCGGTCAGGCGCGGCGAGCCCGCCACCTTCCCGCTCTCCGGCGTGATCAAGTGCTGGACCGAGGGCGTGCAGCAGATCAAGGTGGGCGGCAAGGCGCGCCTCGTGTGCCCGCCGAACATCGCCTACGGGGACCGCGGTTCGCCGCCGGTCATCAAGCCCGGCGCTACGCTGGTGTTCGAAGTCGAGTTGCTCGAGATCGTCAAGTAACCGGCCAGTCCGAGAGGGAGGCGCTGCCCGGCATCAGCCGGCTATCAGGCCGCGATCGATGTCGGCGATCGTCGGCGTGCCGCACAGCTGCATGTTCCGGTGCAGTTCGTCGGCGAGTATCGCCAGCGCCCGCAGCGCACCCGCCTCGCCGCCGGCCGAGGCGCCATAGAGCGTAGGCCTTCCCGCGCAGACCGCCTGCGCGCCCAGGGCGCGCGCCTTGATCATGTCCGAGCCGCGCCGCACCCCGCCGTCGAGCAGCACGGGCACCTTCGCACCCACGGCCGCGGCGATCTCCGGCAGCGAGTCCAGCGTAGCGCGCGCCGCGTCGAGCTGCCGCCCGCCGTGGTTGGAGATCCAGATCCCGTCCGCGCCGAGCTGCACGATGCGCTCGGCATCGTCCGCGCGCGCCACGCCCTTCACGAGCAGCTTGCCTTTCCACAGGTCGCGCAGGCGCTTGAGCCCGGTGTAATCGAAGGCCGAATCGAGGTTCTGCCCGACCGCCGAGGAGATCGACACCAGCGTGTCGCTCTTCTTGTTGTCGAAGCCGCGCAGGTTCTCGAGCGTCGGCAACCCGCCGTTGGCAAGGATGCGCAGCGCCCAGTCCGGCTTTGTGAACGCTTCCAGGATCTGCCAGGCGCGCGGCCGGAAAGGCTGCACGAAGCGGTTGTACGAGTCGCGCTCGCGCTTGCCCCCCACCGGCAGGTCCACCGTCACGACCAGCGCCTCGTAGCCGGCGGCCCAGGCCCGCTCCACGAGCTTGTCGGTGAATGCGCGGTCGTAGAGGATGTAGAGCTGGAACCAGCGGCGCCCGGCGCCGTTGGCCTCGGCCACGGCTTCGATGGTGGCGGTGGCCGTCGTGGACAGTGTGTAGGGGACGCCGTACGCGGCGGCCGCGCGGGCGATGGCCACGTCGGCGCCCGGCCAGGCGATCCCGATCCCGCCGGTAGGCGCGATCACCAGGGGCAGCCTGGAAGGCCCGCCGAGGATCTCGCAGGACATGTCGATCTTCGACACGTCGCGCAGCACCCGGGGCGCGAGCCTCACGCGCTCATACGCCGCGCGGTTGTCGCGCAGCGCGATCTCGTCCTCCGCGCCGCCGTCGAAGAAGTCGAAGATCGCGCGCGGCAGCCGCCGCTTGGCGCACTCGCGCAGGTCGCCGATGTTTACCGCGCTGGAAAAGTGGGGCATGGGGCAATCCGGGTCTTCGGGGTGGGCAGGGCCACGCAGTTTACCCTGCGCTTATAATTGCGGCTTCGCTCCAGGGAGACAAATAAAACCATGAAACCGGCATTCAGGAAAATCGCATTCGCAGCCCTCGCATCCGCGATCGTCGCGCCCTCCATCGCCTTCGGCCAGGCGTTTCCGCACAAGCCGATCCGGCTGATCTGCCCCTTCCCGCCGGCCGGCGCCGTGGACATCGCCTCGCGCGCGATCGCCAACGAATTGCAGAAGAATCTCGGCCAGCCGGTCACCGTGGAAAACCGTCCGGGCGCCGGCGGAAACCTGGGCGGCGAAATGGCGGCCAAGTCAGCCCCCGACGGTTACACGCTGTTCATGACCACCAGCGGCATCCAGGCGATCAACCCCGCCCTGTATTCGAAGCTGAACTACGACCCCAACAAGGACCTGGTGCCGGTGGCACCGCTGGTGTCGCTCAACAACGTGCTCGTGCTGCACCCCTCCGTTCCGGCCAACTCGGTCCGCGACGTGATCGCGATGGCCAAGGCGAACCCGGGCAAGCTCACCTACGCCTCGTCCGGGAACGGCACGTCGATCCACATGTCGGGAGAACTGTTCAAGCACATGACCGGCGTGAACATGCTGCACATTCCATACAAGGGCAGCGGTCCCGCGGTCACGGACCTGATCGGCGGGCAGGTGAACATGATGTTCGACAACATCCCGTCCTCGCTGCCGCATATCAAGGCGGGCAAGCTGAAGGCGCTCGCCACCACCGGCGCGAAGCGCGACCCGGCCCTGCCTGACCTGCCCACCATCGCCGAGGCCGGCGTGCCGGGCTATGAATCGGGCGTGTGGTTCGGCCTTGCCGTGCCCGCCGGCACGCCGAAGGACATCATCGGCAAGCTGAATGCCGAAGCGGTCCGCGGCACGAAATCGCCCGACTTCGTGAAGCGCATGGGCGACCTGGGCTACCTGTTCATCCCCGGCACCCCCGAGCAGATGGCCGACATGATCAAGGCGGAGATCGTCCGCTGGACCCCGGTGGTGAAGTCCTCCGGCGCGAAGGTGGACTGAACATGAAGACGGCCTTCATCGGGATCGGCATCATGGGCGTGCGCCAGGCGGCCAACGTGGCCGCCGGCGGATTCCCGCTCACCGCCTATTCGCGTTCGCCGGAGAAGGCCGACCCGCTGGTGGCCAAGGGCGCGCGGCGCGCTTCGAGCGTTGCAGACGCCTCGAAGGACGCCGACGCAATCATCACCATGGTCAGCGCGCCCGCGGACGTCGAAGAAGTCTATTTTGGCAAGGGCGGCGTGCTCGAGTCGGCCAGGCCGGGGGCCCTGCTCGTGGACATGACGACCTCGAGCCCGAAGCTGGCCGAGCGCATCCACGCCGCGGCAAAGGCCAAGGGGATGCGCGCCATCGACGCGCCGGTCACCGGCGGCGAGCAGGGCGCGGCCGACGGGACACTGACCATCATGGTCGGCGGCGACAAGGCCGACTTCGATGCGGCGCAGCCGTTGCTGTCGAAGATGGGCAAGACCATCGTGCATTTCGGCGCGGCCGGACAGGGCCAGCGCGCCAAGCTGGTGAACCAGGTGATCGTGTCGCAGAACGTGCTGTCGGCGATCGAAGGGCTGTTCTTCTCGCGCAAGGCGGGGCTGGACGGCGAGACCATGCTGCAGACCCTGCAGACCGGCACGGCCGATTCGAAGGCGCTGCGCATCCAGGCCGCGAAGGCTTTCCGCGGGGATTTCACGCCCGGCTTCTACCCCAAGCACCTGGTGAAGGACATCACGCTCGCCATTGACGAGGCCGACGCGCTCGGCATCGACCTGCGCGGGCTGAAGAACACGCGCGCCCGCTGGCTCGAACTGCTCTACAAGCACCCGGAAGCCAAGGCCATCCAGGACCTCGCGCGCCTGTACATGTAACCCCCGCCAACCCACAAGAACCCAATCCATGCCCGCACAGCAACGCATCACCGGCGTCCTCTCGCCCGTAGTCACCCCGTTCCGCAAGGACCTGTCCCCCGACACCGACCGGTTCGTGCGCCATTGCAAGTGGCTCCTCGGCCACGGCTGCTCGGGCCTGGCGATCTTCGGCACCAACAGCGAGGCCAACTCGCTCTCGGTGGAAGAAAAGCTCGAGCTGCTGGATGCGCTCGTCAAGGGCGGCGTGTCCCCCGCGCAGCTGATGCCGGGAACCGGCGCCTGCGCGCTCACCGATTCGGTGAGGTTGACCGCCGCGGCCGTGAAGGCGGGCTGCGGCGGCGTGCTGATGCTGCCGCCGTT
>JAFEDL010000072.1:17435-33904 GCA_018241645.1 Pseudomonadota bacterium | reverse complement strand
CTCCCCCTGATCGAGCGGCTGCTGTCGAGGTATCCCGGCATCGTCGCGGGCCTGAAGGATTCGTCGGGCGACTGGTCGAACACCAAGGCGGTGCTCGACGCGTTCGCCAAGAGCAACTTCGACGTGTTCGCAGGCTCGGAGGTGTTCCTGCTCGACAACCTGCGCAACGGCGGCAAGGGCTGCATCACCGCCACCGGCAACGTGAACCCCGGTCCGATCGACACCGTGTACCGCAACTGGCGCGGCGCGGATGCGGACAAGCTGCAGGCCGGCATCACGGCCACGCGCAACATCGTGCAGAAAGTGCCGATGATCCCGGCCCTCAAGGCGATCATTGCGCACTTCGGCAACGACCCGCAGTGGAAGACCATCCGCCCGCCCCTCACGGAGCTGACTGCCGCGCACGAGGCGCAGGTCATCACCGACCTGAAGGCCGCGGGCTTCTCGATGCCCGGCCTGTAGGCAGGCGCCGGTGCGCACCGCGCTGGTAACGGGTGCGGGGCGCGGCATCGGCCTCGCCACGGCCAAGGCCTTCCTCGGCGCCGGCTGGAGGGTCCTTGCGCTGGACAAGGACTTCGGCACGTTCGATGCCGAAGGCGCCGTGGAGCGCATCCAGTTCGACCTCACCGCACTCTCCGCGATCCCGGCACTGGCGGGATCGCTGGGTCCGATCGACACGCTGGTGAACAACGCAGGCGTCCTGTACTGCGAACCCTACGAGGCGATTCCCGAGGCTCATAAACGGGAAATCCTGGCCGTTAACCTTGAGGCACCCGTGGCGCTGATCACCGCGCTGGCGCCGCAAATGGTCGAACGCAAGGGAGGACGGATCGTGAATGTCGCATCGGTTGCCGCGTTTACCGGCCACCCGGACCTCTGGTACGGGATCACCAAGGCCGGGATCCTGAACCTCACCAAGAGCTGGGCGACCCGGCTCGGGCCGCATGGCGTCCTGGTGAATGCAGTGGCCCCGGGACCGACGCATACCGAGATGTACGAGCAGTTGCCGCAGTCGAGGAAAGACATGGTGACCCGCAGCGTCTACTCCGGGCGCGCAGCCAAGCCGGCCGAGGTGGCCGAGGCCATCCTGTGGCTGGGAACCGCGTCGCCCGAGTACCTGAACGGCACCACGCTGGACTGCAACAATGGCTCATATCCACGCTGAATCAGAGGTTTGCACAGAAGCATCCGGCTTTACCGAGTTTTGCAGTTCGTCCAACCGGAATACCCCAGAATAGCGCCCTGACTTGGCAAAGGCGCAACGCCGCACACGAGACAAATGAACCGATTTCGCACAGGCGCCGCTTCGATCATGCTGGCCTGCCAGCTGGCTGGCGGCGTCGCCCCCGCGCATGCGGAGGCATCCAACGTCGAACTGGTCGCGATCATGGGCGGCCGCATCATCGGCGCGGCGAAGGCCTGCAGCATCAATGCCGAGCGGATCCGCAAGACGGCCGACCGGATGCTCGCGGTGGTGAATTCCAGGGCGACCTCGGAGGCGGAACGCAAGTCCGCGCTGGGATACTTCGAAACGGCCCAGGGCGCCGGCGCGGAACAGGTCCGCTCGGAGCGGTCGCGGTGCAACGATATCCACGTCGATTTCAGCGAAATCGAGGTGAAGCTGGGTCGCGTGGCCGGCACGGATGCCGAACGCGTGGCGGCCAGGCGCGGGATCCCGCCGCTCGGCGCCCTCAAAGCCGAGGCGGCTGCGACACAAAGGCAGTAGCGCGGCGGTCCCGCCGGTAGAATGCCCCTGGATCACCCAGGGGAGGAAACCCATGCAACGACATACCGGATTGCGAGGCGCGATCGGCTTCGTGCTGGCCTGCTGCCTCGCGCCTGCGCTCGCCCAGTGGCCGGCCAAGACGGTGCGCATCGTCGTGCCGTTCTCGCCCGGCGGCATCGCCGACAACAGCGCGCGCACCGTGGCGGATCGGCTCGGGACGCGGCTGGGACAATCGGTGGTGGTGGAAAACCGGCCCGGCGCGGCCGGCAACATCGGCGCCGAGCTGGTGGCCAAGAGCGCACCGGACGGTTACACGCTGCTGCTCGGGTACGACGGCACCATCGTGATCAACCCCCACGTCTACACGAAGCTGGGCTTCGACGTGCTGCGCGATTTCGCGCCGGTCACCAAGCTCGGCGACGCGGGCGTGCTCGTGGTGTCGCACCCGTCGGTGCCGGCAAAGGACCTGCGCGAGCTGATCGCGCTGGCCAAGGCGAAGCCCGGCACGTTCAGCTACGGCTCCGCCGGAACCGGCAGCAGCGCGCACCTGGCCTGCGAAATGCTGAGCCAGCTCACCGGGGCGGGCCTCGTGCACGTGCCGTACAAGGGCGGCGGCCAGGCGATCGCCGACGCCGTGGGCGGGCAGATCCCGCTCGTGTGCACCGCCGTGGCCGGGGCGCAGCAGTTCATGAAGACCGGCCGGCTGAAGGGCCTGGGCCTGTCGAGCGCCACGCGCGCGGCCGGCGCACCCGACGTGCCAACGTTCATCGAGAGCGGCTTTCCCGGGTTCGTGGTCGACTCCTGGGTAGGCATCCTCGCCCCGGCCAATACGCCGCGCGCCATCGTGGACCGGCTGCAGGCCGAGATCGCGGCCGTGCTTCAGATGCCCGAGGTGAAGGAGCGCTACGCGATCCTCGGCATCGACCCGGTGGGCAACAAGCCGGACGAATACGCCGCGCAGATCCGCGCCGACCTCGCGCGCTGGGAGCCGGTGGTCAAGAAAGCCAACATCCGGATCGAATAGCCCATGGGGAACCTGCGCAGCATCCTGGCCTCGGGCGAGTTCATCGTCGCCCCCGGTGTGTACGAAATGTTCTCCGCGCGGATCGCCGACCGCATGGATTTCAAGGCCCTGTACATGACCGGGTACGGGGTGTCGGTGTCGCACCTCGGCCTCGCCGACGCGGGGCTCGTGACCTACCGCGACATGGTGGACCGCGCGCGCACGATCGCCGGCGGGATCTCCAAGCCGCTGATCGCGGACGCCGATACCGGCTTCGGGGGCCTCATCAACATCCGCGAGACGGTGCGCGGATACGAGGCGGCGGGTGTGCAGGCCATGCAGATGGAAGACCAGGAGATGCCGAAGAAATGCGGGCACACGCCCAACCGGCGCGTGGTGCCGCTGAAGGACATGCTGAAGAGGATCGAAGTGGCGCTAGATTCGCGCCGCAGCAAGGACTTCCTCATCATCGCGCGCACCGATGCGCGCACGGGGCTCGGCATTGACGAAGCGATTGCGCGCGGCAAGGCCTTCGCCCAGGCCGGGGCGGACATCGTGTTCGTCGAATCGCCCGAGTCGGAAGACGAATTCAGGAAGGTCGGCGACGCACTGCGCGGCCAGGCCTGGCTGCTGGCCAACATGGTGCCCACGGGACGCTCGCCGGTGGTGTCGCGCGAGAAGCTCGTCGAGTACGGGTACTCGATCGCGATCTACCCCAGCGCGGGGATGGCGGCGGCCTGCGCGGCGCTCGACGGCGCCTATCGCCACCTGCTTGCGCACGGCAGCACCGAAGGCAGCACCGTCCCGGCCTGGGACATGAACCAAATGCACGACCTCGCCGGATTTCCCGACGTGTGGTCGTTCGAAAAGAAATACGCGGAGGTTTGACTTGGGAAAGACCCTGTTCGAGAAGATCTGGGACGAGCACGTGGTGGCCGACCTCGGCGGCGGCGCGAGCCTCCTGCACGTGGACCGGCACTACCTGCACGAGTTGTGCATCAGCCGGGGCTTCCCGACGCTGCACGAACGCGGGCTGCCGGTGCGCAATCCGGACCTCACATTCGCCACGCCGGACCATGTGATCTCCTCCGCGCCGGGCCGCACCGGCGGCGCCTTCCCATGGTCGATCAAGGTCATGGACACCATGCGGATCGAAACCGCCAAGGCGGGGATCCGCCTCTTTGACATCGACCAGGACGGCCAGGGGATCCTGCATGTGATCGGGCCGGAACTGGGCCTCACGCTGCCCGGCACGACCGTGATCTGCGGCGACAGCCACACCTGCACCAACGGCGCGCTCGGCGCGCTCGCGTTCGGGATCGGCATCAGCGAGGTGGTGCACATCCTCGCCACGCAGACCATCGTGCAGAGGAAACCGAAGACCATGCGCGCGAACCTCGAAGGGACGATGGCCCGGGGCGTGTACTCGAAAGACCTGATCCTCGCGCTCATCGGCAAGATCGGCGCAGCCGGGGGCGCAGGCCATGCCATCGAATACGCGGGCAGCGCGGTGCGCGCGCTCGACCTCGAAGCGCGCATGACGCTGTGCAACCTGTCGATCGAGTTGGGCTCGAAGACCGGCATGGTGGCGCCCGACGAAAAGACCTACGCGTATGTGAAGGGCCGCAGGTTCGCTCCCGCCGGCGCGCAGTACGACGCGGCCGTGGCGCACTGGAAGACGCTCGCCACCGATGCCGACGCGAAGTTCGACGCCGAAGTATCGCTGCAGGTCTCCGGCCTGCCGCCGCAGATCACCTGGGGCACCAGCCCCGAGGACGTGATCGGCGTGGACGGCCGCATCCCCGAGCCCGGCCACGTGTCCAAGTCCGATGCGCTGGCCTACATGGGACTGAAGGCGGGGGACAGGATCGCGGGCACCAAGGTCGACCGCGTGTTCATCGGCTCGTGCACCAACTCGCGCGTGTCGGACCTGCGCATCGCAGCCGAAGTCGCGCGCGGCCGCAAGGTCGCGAAGCACGTCGAGGCCTGGATCGTACCCGGCTCGGTAGGCGTCAAGAAGGAGGCCGAAGCCGAGGGCCTACACGAAGTGTTTCTCGCAGCGGGCTTCCAGTGGCGAGAGCCCGGCTGCTCGATGTGCGTGGGCGTGAACGAGGAATGGGCCGCCCCCAAGGCGCGCTGCGTGTCCACCTCCAACCGCAACTTCGTCGGCCGCCAGGGCCCCGAGGTGCGCACCCACCTCGCCAGCCCCGCGATGGCCGCGGCCGCCGCGATCGCGGGCGAGATCGCCGACGTACGCCAGTTCATGAGCTGACCATGGAAAAATTCACCACCCTCACCGCAATCGCCGCCTACTACCCCCGCGCCAACGTCGACACGGACCTGATCATCCGCGTGGAGCGCTGCGCCAAGGTCGAAAAGGGCGGCCTCGGCAAATACGCCTTCGAAATGGCGCGCTTCCTCCCGGACGGCAGCGACAACCCGGAGTTCCCGCTGAACAACGGGCCGTTCCGCCAGGCGCGGATCCTCGTCGGCAACATCAACTTCGGCTGCGGCAGCTCGCGCGAGATGGCCGTCTGGGCGATCGCCGGCATGGGCATCCGCTGCGTGATCGCGCCCTCGTTCGGCGAGATCTTCTTCGGCAACTGCTTCCAGAACGGGCTGCTGCCGGTGATCCTGCCGCAGGCCACGGTGGAGAAGATCGGCGCCGCCCTCGAGGCCGACCCGGCCAACGCGAAGCTCACCGTGGACCTCGAGCGGCAGGTGGTCGTGGCGCCCGACAAGTCGGAGCACGCCTTCGCGATCGAGCCGCTGCGCAAGAAGGCGCTGCTGGAGGGCCTGGACGAGATCGGCCTCACCCGGCTGCGCGAGGCGGAGATCGCGGCGTTCCAGCAGAAGGATCGGTTGAAGCGCCCCTGGGTCTACGTCTGAATCCAGGACTTTGCCTTATCTAGATCGGCTCCAGGAGCCCCTCTCCTGCCAGTTCATGTACTGGTACCGGTACATTTCACGCCTGGAACCGGCGGCTCGTCAGGCCTGATTGAAGCCCTCGGCGGCGCGGATCGCGGCCTCCACCGCGCCGAGCTCGCGCTGGCTGGCCGCCAGCGCCAGGCACAGGCGGCTCAGGAACGCGGCTTCGCCGCCCTCGGGCACCCGGTCGATGGCCTCGGCAATGAGTTCGTACGCCCGTTCCAGTTCTGCCGCGCCCAGTCCTTCGCTCATTTTATGTACCCCGTCGCCCTCGAGAGGGCCGTTCTGACCTCGTTCACATCCACCGTGCGCCAGCGGGCGCAGACATGCCGGTCGGGCCTTGCCAGGTAGAAGGACCCCGGCACGGCGTCGTAGCCGTCGAACACCGATCCCTCCGCGTCATGGATGGCGTTGTCCATCCCGGCCGGAAGGGGCTCCCGGCTGATGAGGAGGATGTCGAACGGGCACTCCGCGGCCAGGTCTTCCAGCCCGGGCGGGAGCTGCGTCCCGAAATACAGGCCGGTGAACCCGGCGCCGAGACGGTCGAGCAGGTAGTCCTCAGCGGCGATCCGGCGGTTGCACAAGGCCGCACCGGCGCGCGGACCGTGGCCGAACGCGGCGTCCCGGTCCGGGAACGAAGTCAGCGCGCTCCCCGCGTAGGTGTAGGGCTGCGACTGGCGGGGGTTGATCAGCGGGCGCGGAAACTCGTTGTCCACTGCCAGCGCGAGCGCGGCGTCGCGCATCAGGCGGTAGCCGCGGGTAGGCGGGGTCATGAAGCGCGTGCTCTTCGCGGCATTCTCGAAGACTTCCAGCGTCGCGCCGCGGCGCTCGGGCGAGTAGCTGTCCAGCAGCGACTCCGGCGCGCGGCCCTGCAGCACCCACGCAAGCTTCCACGCCGCGTTCATCGCGTCCGCAAATCCGGAATTCAGGCCCCGCACGCCGAAGATCGGCACCAGGTGCGCGGCATCGCCGAGGAACAGCACCGGGCCGTGGCGGTAGTCGTCCAGCGCGAGCGTGTACGCCTTGTACAGGCTCCACCACTCCAGCTCCCAGGGGGCGCGCTCGCCCGCGGCGGCGAGGATGGCGCCGATCCTGGCGCGGATGTTCTCCTCGCGCAGCGCCGCGTCGGGGTCCTCGCCGTCCGGCAGCTGGTAGTCGATGCGCCAGATGTCGTCCGGCTGGCGGTGGATCAGCACCGTGGAGCCCGGGTTCGCGCTGAGGTCGAAGTACGCGCGGCGCTCGGTCGGGTGGCCGGAGCGCATCTGCACGTCGGCAATCACGTAGCTGCCTTCGTAGGCATCGCCGTGAAGCTTGAGGCCGAGCGCATGCCGCACCGCGCTGCGCGCACCGTCCGCGGCAAGCACCCAGCGGGCATCGAGCGCGTAGCCGCCCTCCGGGGTCTCCACCGCGAGCCTTGCGCCTGCCGCATCTACCGTGAGGCCGGTCACCCGGTTCAGCCAGCGCAGGTCGATGAGGCCGCTTTGCATGGCGCGATCGACCAGGAATTTCTCGATGTACTGCTGCTGCAGGTTGTACATCGGGAGAAAGCGCTCCTGCGCGGAATGCGGCATCTCGAGCCGGTAGACGGGCCGGTTGCCGTAGAAGGACGTGCCGTGCGTCCAGCCCAGCGCCTTGGCGGTGAATACGCCGTCGAGCCCGAGCTGCTGCAGGATTTCGAGGCTGTGGCGGGCGATGCAGATGGCCCGGCTGCCGTCGTTTACGCTGTCCTTGTCGTCGAGCACCACGCTGCGCACCCCGTGGCGCGCCAGCTCAAGCGCGGCGGTGAGGCCCACCGGCCCCGCGCCCACGATCGCGACTGGGTGCCGGGCCGTGCCGCCGTCAAGCTCGGGCGGGCGGGCGAACGGGTACTTCGGGTATTCGAAGTAAAGCGACCCCGGACGGGCAGCCGGTCTCAATCGCCCGGCCTAGGCCTTGGATTTGCGGTTGAGCTCTAGCCGCGCGTCGACCAGCGCCACTACTTCGTCGAGCGCGGCCGAGCGCATGCCTTTCTGCGCCGCGACGGTGCGCACGAGCCGGTCCACGCGCTCGATGTTGGGCGCGCCGCCGAAGAGGGCCCGCGCCGCCGACGACGGGCTCGCGAGGCCCTGCGCGGCGGCTGCGTATTTCTCGAACGGGACAAGGTCCTTCTCGTCCGCGCCCAGCGACACGCAGAGCTTCACCACCCAGTTGAACATCTCGCGCGACGCGGCCAAGTCGGAGTGCACCGCCTCCTTGATGGGGCGCATGCCGTCCTTGGTGACGCACCGGTAGTTGCCGGCGATCAGCATGGCCCACTTGGCCAGCGGAACGAAGACCGAGTCATGGACTTTCAGCTTGACCGGCAATTCGATCTTCTCCGTGCCGGTGTCGAAACGCACGGCCTCGATATCCGCCGCCAGCCCGCGCAGCATGGCGGTATGCGCGTCCGAGACGAACCTGGCCGACTTGAAGTTGGTCGGCAGGCGGACCTGCAGCACGTTGACTTTCTCCTCGGGCGGGCGGAATGCCTGCGGGTCCGGGCTGCACAGCGTCAGCGTCGCCGGGTCAAAGCTGTCCCAGACCTCGGGTCCCGCGTAGCAGTCGCGGCAGGCCTTTACGTCGATCCCGGGGATGCGCGCGAGATAGGGCAGCGGCGGCATGTTCATGATCGACATGCACGGCACGCGGGACTTGGCCACCGCATCCAGCAGTTCCCTCACGCCGGGCGAACGGTACTGGGGCTCCTGCATCGCCAGCACGACCAGGTCGTAGTCCGCAGGAATGGCCGACTGCGGCCCGCCCGCGGTCAGCTTGCCGGGGGCCTTGCGCGACTCGAGCTGGACCAGCCCTTCACGGCCCTTGATCGGCATGCGTACGATCGCGCCTTCGGAATTGAACAGGTCCGCCTCGGCCGGCAGGCAGACCAGCTTGACGTTGTGGCCGGCCAGCAAAAGCTTGATCGCGAGCAGCGACCCGTAGGAAGCGCCCATGATAAGAACGTTGCGCGGTGTGCCCATGATCTTGTCTCCTGCTGTTTTAGTGGTTGTTCTCCCATGCTATGCAATGCGCTTTCACGATGCAATGTGCATTCCGCATACACTGCGCATCCGGAGGAAGGAAAACACATGCTGAAAAGAATAGTCTCGATCGCACTGTTTGCCCTGGTCGCGTCGTCTGCTGCGGCGCAAACAAGCTATCCCGCCAGGCCGATCCGGTTCGTGGTGCCTTACCCGCCCGGCGGATTCACCGACATCCTCGCCCGCCTCATCGGCCAGAAGCTGACCGACAGCTGGTCGCAGCCCGTGGTCATCGAGAACAGGGGCGGCGGCGGCAGCACGATCGGCAGCGACCTGGTCGCGAAGGCCGCGCCCGACGGCTACACGATCCTGATGGTCGCGCCCGACCTCGCCATCAACCCGAGCCTGTATGCAAGGCTCCCCTACGACGCAGCCAGGGATTTTGCGCCGGTCAGCCTGGTGGCATGGGGACCGATCGCGCTGGTCGCAAATCCTTCGGTGCAGGCGTCCACGCTCAAGGAATTCATTGCGCTGGCAAAGGCCGCGCCGCGCCCGCTGAATTACGCATCGGGGGGCAACGGCACGGCCGGGCACCTCGCGATGGAATTGTTCAAGACCGCCGCGGGCATACCGCTGGTGCACGTTCCGTACAAGGGCATTGCGCCCGCCTCGACCGACCTGCTGTCGGGCCAGGTGTCGGTCATGTTCCTGCAGATGGCGCTGGCCAGGCCGCACGTGCTCGCCGGCCGCCTGCGGGCCCTGGCAGTAGCCGGCAACCGGCGCTCCCAGGCCCTGCCCGACGTGCCGACGGTTGCCGAAGCCGGGCTGCCGGGCTTCGAAGTGAATCCCTGGTTCGGCGTGGTCGCGCCGGCCGGCACTCCCGCGGACGTAGTCGCGAAACTCAGCGGCGAGATCGGCCGGATCATGCACCTGCCGGACGTGAAGGAGCGCATCGCGACCCAGGGCGGCGAACCGGCCGCCAATACCCCCGAGGAATTCAGCGCCTTCCTGCGGTCGGAAATCCTGAAGTGGGCGAAGGTCGCCAAGGACTCCGGCGCGCGCGTCGACTGACGGCGTTACTTGATGCGGTAGATCGCGTCGTCGAAATTGCCGCGCGAGACCGAAAGCCAGGCGCGCTTGCCGGTCGAAAGCGAGGACAGCATGGCCTTGTCTTTGCCCTGCTCCCAGAGGATCTTGTAGACCTCGCGCTCCTCCTTCGCCTTGTTGAGGAGCTTTTCGCGCGATTCGGACACGGGCTTGCCGTAGCGCGTCTTGAGGTTGGCGGCGACGACGTCCATCAGCGCCGTGTCGAACCGGATGTCGAAGCCCTGCACCGAATCGGCCTTGAGGTAGATCGTGACGCGCGACTCCACGCCGGCGAACGCGACCCGGGCGTCGTCGCAGCGGCGCTCGGCGGCGTCCGACTTCCACTCCAGGGGCTTGCAGCGGATCCCGGGGAAGGCCTTCTTCACGGCGAGTTCGTTGTCGCCCAGCTTCACGCCGTTGGCGTCGAACGCGCCGAACGCCAGGGCCGGCGACAGCAAGAGGAGCAGTACTATCCGTTTCATTTGTTCAGTTCCCTGTGGCGGAAACACCGCGTGATGTGGTCGTTGGCCATGCCGGTGGCCTGCATGAAGGCATACATGATGGTGCTGCCGACAAATTTGAAGCCGCGCTTCTTCAGGTCCTTGGACAAGGCATCGGATGCTTCGGTTCGCGCCGGCACCTCGCCCGGCGCCTTCCTTTTGCCCTGCACGGGCTTGCCGCCGACAAATCCCCAGGCGTATTCGGCGAAACTGCCGAATTCCTGCTGAACGGCCAGGAAGGCCCGCGCGTTGACCACGGCGGCCTCGATTTTCGCCCGGTTGCGGATGATGCCCGCATCGAGCATCAGGGCCGCCTTCTTCTTCGCATCGTAGCGCGCGACCCGGGCCGGGTCGAACCCGTCGAACACCTTGCGGTAGTGCTCGCGCTTCCTGAGCACCGTGTCCCAGGACAGGCCCGCCTGGGCGCCTTCGAGGATCAGGAACTCGAACAACACGCGGTCGTCGCGCACCGGGACGCCCCACTCGCGATCGTGATACTCGACGGCCAGCGGGTTGGACGGCCAGCTGCAGCGCTGCTTATCAGGCGACCGGGACATTGCGTGCGAAAGCCGAGTGCAGGTCCAGGATGCGCTCGCGCCAGGCGGCCAGCGGGTCGTCGCCCGCCAGCAGTTGCACTGGCGTGCCCACCCGCGCCCACTGGAACACCGAAAACACGATGTAGTCCGCGTAGGCCGGCGCGGCGCCGCAGACGAAGGGCTGGCGCTTGAGCACGGCCCGCAACGGATCGAGCGTGCGACCCAGCCGCTCGATCGCCTTGTCGCGGCCGGCGACCGTGTCCTCGAGTTTGCACTTGAGGAAACCCTCCATCATCGCGCGGAAGAAGTCCCGGTCCACCGGATCGATGCGATCGAAGAGGTCCGCGACCACCACCGGCAACGCGGCGGGCACCAGCGTGCGGTCGGCCCACACATTGAACGTGTGGCACAGGCCGTGGCCGATCGCGCCCCCGAAGAGCGACGGCGCCTCGGGGTAGGCCGCTTCCAGGTGCTCGGCGATCTTCCATGAATCGCGCACCACGACCTCGCCGTCGCGAATGATCGGCACGGTCCTGCCGCCCGAGAAGGCGATCGCCGCCTTGTCCGACATCGGCACCGGGTGCGATTCGAAGGCGAGGCCCTTGTGCGCGAGGGCCATCCGGGTGCGCCAGGAAAACAGGCTGTAGTAGCGGCCGCCCGCGCCTTTGAGTTCGTAGAGGGAAATCATGGATGCGCCTTCATTGCGTCAAGCCGGCAATTTTACCTGCGGCCTGAGGAATATACGGGGCACGGCGGGCCCCCTGTCGCCGTTCGGCGACAGGGATATCCCAGGGTTTTCAGAAGCTTCGCCATCGTGCTCCGGGCGTTTGTCGCCGGGTCACGACCATTTGCGCCCCCCCGGATTGGCGCGGGCGGCGCGGTCGCGGAGGTAATTCGTTGTTACTGAAAGGAAAGCGATTGCTGGCACAAGCATTGCGATGTCACAGCCGGTGCGCTGCCGGGAGGCGCCGCGCCTTGGGCAACGAGGTGGTCGGAGACCGCAGGCGGCGGGCTCCGGGGAGAAACCATGAAAAGCACAAGAACAACTGCCGCTACGGGCCGATGCACGCTGGTCGCCCTTGCCGTGAGCCTGCTTTGCGGGTGCGAACCGCTGGCACTGACGGCTTTCGGGGTCGGCGCGTCCGCCGGCGTGCAGCACACGCTGAGCGGGGTGACGTATCGAACCTTCACCGCGCCGTCGCCCCGCGTCAAGGCGGCCGCGCTCAGCGCCCTGGGCCGCATGGGAATCAAGGTCGACTCCACCGAAAAGATGGCGGGGGGCGAGCTGATCAAGGCCAGCACCCCTGACCGGCAGATCGAAGTCGAGATCGAAAGAATCAGCGCCAACACCACCCGCCTACGCGCGGTGGCCAAGCAACCCGGGTTGCTCTACGACAGCGCAACCGCCACCGAGATCATTTTGCAGACCGAGAAGATTCTTGGCAGCGCTTGAAAGGAGAATGGCTATGCATACCAAGGTGAACCTTTTGGCAGCTGCGGCCCTGCTGGCCCTGGGCGCAGCTGCGTCGCCGGCGAAGGCCGCAGGGGACGCGACAGCCACGACCGCTTCGATCGACACCGAAGCGCACCGCCTCGACCGCGATGTGGTGGGACAGGGGCCGATGCGGGTGCAGCGTCGCATCGGCGCGGATTTTTCAGGCTGGGCCGGTTCGACGGACAACGCCAACGCGCTTGTGGCTGGCCTGCGCGAAGGCAAGCCGATCACGCTGGTCGCGGACCCGTCGGCTCCGCCGGGCACGGTCGCATCGACCACTTTCACCCCGCCAACGCGGCCGATGGGCTACGGCAACGTCTACATCTCGCTCGCCCTCGCCCGGGCGCGGCTCGCGGCGCAGGGCATCACTTCGCCGACGCCGCTGCAGCTGCAGACGGCGCTGGTGGGCGGCTCGGCAACGCAACCCAAGGGCGTGCTGCAGATGCGCAGCGACGGCATGGGCTGGGGCCGGATCGCCCAGGCCTATGACCTCAAGCTCGGGCCGGTGATGGCCGGGCTCAAGTCCGCGCACCAGAGCCTGAACCCGGCGGGCTCCGGCACGACCGGCTGGAGTCATGCGACTGGCCGCGCAGAGTCCGCAACGCTGCGGGCAAATTCGTCGGGAGGAATCGTCACGGCCGCGGGCACGCCTGCGGCCACATCAGGCTACAGGGACTTTTCCCCGGGCGGCACCAGCCACGCGCACGCCGTATTTTCCAATTCCGGCACCCGCGGGATCGTCAACGCGGGCGGGGCCGGCGCCGGGCCGGGCAACGGCCAGGCGCGGGGACACTTCAAGTGAACGTTCCGCGCCGGAACAGCGATTTCAACCAGCAGAGGAAAACAACAATGCAAACCACTCAACGCATCATTGCCCGAATGCTCATCGTAAGCCTTGCCTGGGCAGGCATGCCCGCAACTGCCGTGCACGCCGCATTGATCCCCACCGACCAGGTGGCCGCGGGCCGGGCATCGCCCGCCACCAGCCGCGACCGGGTCCACGCGTTCCTCGCGCGGGCCGACGTGCGCGCGGAGATGGAGAGAAACGGCGTAGACCCGCAGGCCGCGGACGCAAGGGTGGCGGCCCTTTCGGACGCCGAGGTCGACGTCCTCGCCGGGAAGCTGGACTCGCTGCCCGCGGGCGGCGATTTCGGCGGCATCGTCGGCGCGGCCGTGTTCATCTTCCTGGTGCTCCTGATCACGGACCTGCTGGGCCTGACCAAGGTGTTCAGCTTCACGCGCCCGATCAAGTGACCCTCCCTGCTTGGTCGTACACGCGTGGGCCCCGCCGCCTGGCGGCGGCGGGGCTTCTCCTCCTCGTTCTGGGCGGCTGCGCCACGCCGCAGCTGCAGGAAATCATCGATGACCGCCCCGCCGGACTGGCGCCCAGCGCCAGTGTCGCGGGCGTGCCCTTCTACCCGCAGGAAGACTACCAATGCGGGCCGGCTGCGCTGGCCATGACGCTCAATGCGGCAGGCGCCGCGCTCACCGTGCAGGAGCTGGTGCCGCAGGTCTGGCTGCCGGGCCGCAAGGGCAGCCTGCAGGTCGAGATGGTCGCGGCGGCGCGCAGCCACGGGTTCCTGGCCCTGGAGCTTCACCCGAGCCTGGCGGACCTGCTCCGGGAATTGTCCGCGGGCCACCCGGTCATCGTGCTGCAGAACCTCGGCCTCGATTGGTACCCCGTATGGCACTACTCGGTGGCAATCGGATACGACCTCGATGCCGGGCGCATCGCGTTGCGGTCCGGCCGGGCTCAGCTCGAGGACCTGCCGCTGACAACGTTCGAGCATACGTGGGCGCGCAGCGGCCGATGGGCCATGCTCGCGCTCCGGCCGGGCAGCCTGCCCGCCACAGCCGTGGCCGACGAGTATCTCGGCGCGGCGGTGCAACTCGAATCGGGCGGCCAGCTGCAGGCCGCGCGCAGCGCCTACACGGCGGGGCTCGAGCGATGGCCTGACGCCCTGGTCGCGCTCATGGGCCTGGGAAATATTGCGTACGCCTCCGGGCAGCTCGCAGACGCGGAGGCGGCCTTCCGGCGCGCCGCCGCTGCTCACCCGGATTCTGTCGCCGCTCTCAACAACCTGGCGCAGACGCTGTACGACCGGGGCCGGGTGAAAGAGGCCCGTTCTACCGCCCGGCGCGCAGCCGGAATCGGCGGCCGGCTGCAGCCTGCCGCCCGGCATACGCTGGAGCTGATCGAGGCCCACACGACGCGTCCCGTCGCAGCCCCGAACTGGCGCTAAGGGCCGCCGGGCCCTTCCGGATCGCGGCTGCCCACGAAGCGGCCCGCCCGCCACCGAATTGGAACAAGAGAACACCCACGATGCAGACACAAGCGCAGCCGCACGGCCTCCTTGCGAGCCTGAGGCAGATCCTGTCGCATGGCGCGATCACCCTGCTGGCGGTCGTCATCGCCTTTGCGCTGCCTTCGGCGGCCCGCTACATCCTGTACGACTGGTGGCCCATGATGGAGCAGGACCCGAACCTGCTGCTGGCGAGCGAAGTCGCCCTGGCGTCGGTCCTGGTGCTGCTGTTCAACCTCGCAAAGATCGCGTGGGATGGCCGGCACAAGGTCGCCATGGCGGGCCTCGCCTCGCTGGTCCATGCGCGCCACGGGCGCAGGGGCTGGATTGCGCGCTGGCGCGAACGGGCCCTGGTCCGCAGGCTGCCGGCCGCGCGCGACGCGTACATCCTGACCGCGACGGGCTACGACACGCTGGTGGAACCCGGCAGCGCGGTACGCGGGATGCTCGAGAAGGCCTACGACATCCGCGTCATGATGGTGAACCCGATCGGCAGCGGGATGCGCAGGCGCGTGGATTCGCTGTCCGAGGACGTCACCCTGCTGTCATTCCACAGCGAGATCGAGGCGAGCATCGCGTTCCTCTCGGCCCTGCGCAAGGTCGGCAAGAAGGTGGCCCTGAAGTTCTACGACGAGGAGCCGTTCTGGAAGCTGGTCGTGCTGGGCGACCACGTCTGGGTGCAGCACTGCCACTCCGGCGTCGAAGTCCGGCAGCAGCCCGAGTACGTGTTCGCGCTGAACCACCAGAATCCGCGGCTGGGATTCTTCGTGCCGTTCTACATGCACTTCCTCAACCTGTGGAACGACGCGCGCCACCCGGAGTACGACTTCGACAGCAACGAGCTCATCCACCGCGACAGCACGGGGAACGAGCAGTCACGCATGCCGCTCGGGGTCCCGATCAACGGCGCCTGCGCCGTTCGGGCGCCTACTTGACCTCGTGCGACGCGGGCCGCTGCGCAATCTTGCCCGCCACCCAGTCGGCGCGGTCCTGCACCGCCAGCCGGTACGCCTGGTCGCGGCCCGACAGGTAGGGCTTCGGCCAGAACTGGCCCATGTGCTGGTACCAGGCCGAGGCGTGCAGCGTGAAGTACGGGTCGGCGAGGTGCGGCCTGGCCAGGGCCACGAGGTCGGCGCGCCCGGACACCACGATGGTGTTCACCTGGTCGGCGTTGACGATGTTGCCCACGGCCATGGTGGCGATGCCGACCTCGTTCCTGACCTTGTCCGAGAACGGCGTCTGGTACATGCGGCCGTAGACCGGCTTCTGGTCGTGCACGACCTGCCCGGTGGACACGTCGATGAGGTCCGCGCCCGCGTCCTTGAACATGTGCGCGAGCGCAAGCAGGTCGGCCTCGGCCAGGCCGCCGGGCGCCCAGTCGGTGGCGGAAACGCGCACCGACATCGGCTTTGCCGCGGGCCACGCTGCGCGCATCGCCCGGAACACCTCGAGCGGGAACCGCGCGCGGTTCTCGATGGAGCCGCCGTATTCGTCCGTGCGCAGGTTGGTGAGCGGCGAAATGAACGACGAAAGCAGGTAGCCATGCGCCGCGTGGACTTCGAGCATGTCGAAGCCGGCCTCGTCGGCGTACTTCGCCGAGCGCACGAAGTCCGCGACGATCTTGTCCATGTCGGCCCGCGCCAGCGCGCGCGGCGTGTGCGAATCGGGCGAGTAAGGCAGCGGCGAGGGCGCCACCAGGTCCCAGTTGCCCTCCGGGAGCGGATGGTCCATCCGCTCCCAGCCGAGCTGGGTGGAGCCCTTGCGGCCGGCATGCCCGAGCTGCAGGCAGAGCTTCGCCTTCGATTGCGCGTGGCAGAACGCCACGATGCGCTTCCAGGCGTCGCGCTGCGCCTCGTTCCACAGCCCGGTGCACCCGGGCGTGATGCGCGCCTCCGG
>JAFEDL010000072.1:0-17344 GCA_018241645.1 Pseudomonadota bacterium | reverse complement strand
CGGTTCTCGAGCGTCATGCCGCGCAGCCGGAACGGCATGAACATCGGCGGCGGGGGATTGGCGAGGTCGACTTCGAACCCCTGCGCCTGGACCCTGCGCGCAAACCACCGGGTCACGTCCGCGAGGAATTTCCCGTCGCGCAGGCGCACGTTCTCGTAGGTGATCTGCTTGGAGCGCGACATCACGCCGAACGCGAACTGCAGCGGGTCCATGCCCCAGTAGCGCGGCATGTTCTCGAACCAGGCGAGCGAAACGTCGGCCGCGTGCTGGGTCTTCTCCACGTCCTCGCGGCGCTGCGAGTCGTACTGCGCCAGGGCGGCCTTGACTTCCCCTTTCCTGCGGAACGCCTCGAACAGCGCGATGGCGTCCTCCATCGCCAGCTTGGTGCCCGACCCGATCGAGTAGTGCGCCGTGGCCTTTGCGTCGCCCACCAGCACGACGTTGCCCATGACCCAGGTGGCATTGCGGATCGTGGGGAAATTGCGCCACAGCGAGCGGTTGGCGACCAGCCGGTGGCCGGCGAGCTCCTCGGCGAAGATACCCTCGATGGTCCGCAGCATCGCGGCCTCGTCCATCCGGTCGAAGCCGAACCTCTCCCAGGTGTCGGCGTTGGTCTCGATGACCCAGGTGGATGCGCCCTTCTCGTACTGGTAGCAGTGCGCGAGCACGATTCCCAGGGGCGTCTCGCGGAAGAAATACTTGAACGCATCCATCGGCCGCGTCGAACCCAGCCAGGTGAACTTGTTCGGCCGCAGGTCGACGGTGGGCTTGAAATGGTCCTTGTGCGCCTCGCGCACCTTCGAGTTGATCCCGTCGGCCGCGACGATCAGGTCGGAGTCCGCAAACTCCTCCACGCCGCCGACCTCGCGCTGGAACTCGAGCTTCACCCCCAGCTCCCTTGCGCGCTCCTGCAGGAGGCGCAGCAGCGTCATGCGCGAGCAGCCGCAGAACCCGTTGCCGGCGCAGCGGATGGTCTGTCCCTTGTAGACGACGTCCACGTCGCCCCAGTACGCGAATGCGCGGCGAATGGCCTCGTACGACGGCTCGTCGTAGCCCCGGAAGGCGCCGAGCGTCTCGTCCGAGAACACCACCCCGAACCCGAAGGTGTCGTCCGGGCGGTTGCGCTCGTAGACGGTGATGTCCCACCCCGGCCAGGCCTTTTTCGCCAGCACCGCGAAGTACAGGCCGCCGGGGCCCCCGCCGATGATCGTGACTTTCATGTTCGTTCCCCTAGCCGGGCACCTCAGTCGGGTACTACCGCCATCGCCTCGATCTCGAGGCGGGCGGCCTCTTCCACCAGCGCGCCCACCTGCACCACCGCCATCACCGGGTAATTGCGCCCCATGAGCTCGCGGTAGGCGGCGCCCACCTCGGCCATCGCGGCAAGGTATTCCTGCTTGTCCACGACGTACCAGGTGAGCCGCACGATGTGCTCGGGACCGCCCTGCGCCTCGGCCAGCACGGCGAGGATGTTCTTCAGCGTCTGGCGGAACTGGCCGCCGAAGCCCGTGGCCTCGAACTCGCACTTCTCGTTCCAGCCGATCTGCCCCGCGATGAACACGAGGCGGCCGCCGCGCGTGGCGATGCCGTTGGAATAGCCGCGCGGGCGGGCCCAGCCCGGGGGTTGCAGTACCTGCATCATGGTCGGTTCCTCAGTTTGAATCGCTGCAACTTGCCGGTCTCGGTGCGCGGCAGCGCGTCGACGAATTCGATTGCGCGCGGGTACTTGTACGGCGCGATCGCGTTCTTCACGTGGTCCTGGAGCATCTTCGCCACCGCCTCGGTGCGCTGGTAGCCGGGCTTCAGCACCACCCAGGCCTTCACGATCTGGCCGCGCTCCTCGTCGGGAACGCCGACCACGCCGCACTCGGCCACGGCCTCGTGGCCGAGCAGCGCGCCTTCCACCTCCGGGCCGGCGATGTTGTAGCCCGCGGAAATGATCATGTCGTCGGTGCGCGCCTGGTAGAAGAAATAGCCGTCCTTGTCCATCGCGTAGGCATCGCCCGTGACGTTCCAGCCCTTTTGCACGTAGGTCCGCTGCCGTTCGTCGGCAAGGTAGCGGCAGCCCGTGGGGCCCTTGACCGCCAACCGGCCGACTACGCCGGGCGGGCAGGGCCGGCCCTGGTCATCGATGACGCGCGCGGTGTAGCCCGGGATCGCATATCCGGTCGCGCCGCGCCGCACGGTTTCGGGCGTGTGCGAGATGAAGATGTGGATCATCTCGGTCGCGCCTATGCCGTCGATGATCTCGATGCCGGTGGCGTTCTTGAACAGCTGCCGCGTGGCGTCGGGCAGGGCCTCGCCGGCCGAAACGCATTTCCTCAGGCTCTTGATGGCGTGGTTCTTCGCGACGTGCGCCATCTGGCGGTAGAACGTCGGCGCGGTGAAGCAGATGGTCGCCCGGAACTTCTGGATCGCCTCGAGCAGGCCGTCCGGCGAGAGCCGCTCCACCAGGACCGTGGACGCGCCGTAGCGCAGCGGAAAGCACAGCAGCCCGCCCAGCCCGAAAGTGAACGCAAGCGGGGGCGTGCCGCAGAAGACGTCCTCCTTGGACGGCTTGAGGCAGGAGCGGGGAAACAGGTCGCACATCGCTATCACGTCGCGGTGGAAGTGCACCGTGCCCTTGGGCGTGCCGGTGGTGCCGGAGGTGAATGCGATCAGCGCCGGGTCCTCGGCCGAGGTGTCGACGTTGCTGAAGCTGCCGGGCTTGGCCGCGCAGAGCGCGTCCAGCGACCCTGGACCGTCGTCGTACCAGTAGCGTATTTCCCGCAGCGTCGGGCAGCCGGGCATGGCCGCCTTGAGTTCGGCGTCGAGCCGCTTGTCGCAGAGGGCGTGGGTGACCTGCGCCTTGGCCACGATCTCGGCCAGTTCCTTGGCGCGCAGCAGCGGCATCGTGCCGACCACGATGCCGCCCGCCTTGAACACGCCGAACCAGCAGGCCGCCATCATGGGGTTGTTGGGCCCGCGCAGCAGCACCCGGTTGCCGGGCTTCAGGCCCATGTCCTCGACCAGCACGCGCGCAATGCGGTTGGCCTGCGCGAGCAGCTGGCCGTAGGTGCACTGGCCGTCCGGCGCCCGGATCGCGACCCGGTCGCGCCAGCCGCGCAGAAGCGCGCCGTCGAGCAGTTCGACGGCGCAGTTCATGCGCGCCGGGTACCTGAGTTCCGGCAGGTCGAAGGTCAGTTCGGGCCAGTCCTTGCGCGGCGGCAGGTTGTCGCGGGCAAAGCTATCCACATGTGCGGTATAGGTCACGCCCTACCCTCCCTTGTGCGCGCCCTTGAGCAGTTCGCGGGCGATGATCATCTTCTGCACCTCGGTCGCGCCTTCGTAGATGCGCAGCGCCCGCACTTCGCGGTAGAGCCGCTCCACCGGGTGGTCCTTCTTCACGCCGAGCCCGCCGAAGATCTGCACCGCCGCGTCCACGACCTGCTGGGCGGTCTCGGTGGCGTGCATCTTGGCCATTGCGGCCTCGCTCGTGACGCGGCGCTTCTGCACGTCGCGCGCCCACGCCGCGCGGTAGGTCAGCAGCGCGCCGGCCTCGATCCCGGTCGCCATGTCGGCCAGCTTGGCCTGCGTGACCTGGAAATCCGCAAGCGTGTGGCCGAACATCCTGCGCTCGCGCGCGCGGCCGAGCGCCTCGTCCAGCGCGCGGCGGGCGAATCCCAGTGCGGCGCCGGCCACGGTGGTGCGGAACACGTCGAGGTTGCGCATCGCGAGCTTGAAGCCTTCGCCTTCCTTGCCAAGGATGTTCCCGGCCGGGACGCGGCAGTTTTCGAAGCGCAGCGTCGCCATCGGGTGGGGCGCGATGATGTCGATGCGTTCGGAAGCGGAGAATCCAGGCGCATCGGCGTCGACGACGATCGCGGAAATCCCCCGGGTGCCGGGCACGTCACCAGTGCGTGCGAATACGACGTAGAAATCGGCGATGCCCCCGTTCGAGATCCAGGTCTTGGCCCCGTCCAGCACCCAGTGCGCGCCGTCCCTGCGCGCCCGCGTCGTGAGCGCGCCGGCGTCCGAGCCGGCATCCGGCTCCGACAGGGCCAGGGCCGCGATCGCTGTTCCCGCCGCGACCCGCGGCAGGTATTTCCTCCTCAGCGCGTCGCTGCCCTCGAGCGCGATGGGGCCGCTGCCGAGGCCCTGCATCACGAAGGCAAAATCCGCCAGCCCGGCGTGGTAAGCGAAGGTCTCGCGCAGCAAGGCAATCGAGCGCACGTCGAAATCTGCACCGCCGGGGGCGCAGTGGTTCAGGAACCCGGCCCGGCCGAGGTCCCCGACCAGGCGCCTGCAGACGGCGTCGGCGTCCTCCCCGTGGGCGTAGCCGATGCCCCCGGCCCACGCATCCGCCTCGCGGGCGAGGGCCCCATGGCGTGCCTCGAAGAAAGGCCACTCGCAGTGCGCGAACCTGTCCATGGCGATGTCCTCAGTTGCCCTCGAAGACGGGCTTCTTCTTTGCGACGAAGGCGTTGTAGGCGCGATGGAAGTCCTGCGTCTGCATGCAGATGGCCTGCGCCTGGGCCTCCATCTCGATCGCCTCGTCTATGCCCACCGCCCATTCCTGCTGCAGCATCTTCTTGGTCATGCCGTGCGCAAAGGTAGGGCCCGCAGCGAGCGACTGAGCGGTCTCCAGGGCCCGGGCCAGGACCGCATCCGGCGCGGCCAGCGCGTTGAAAAAGCCCCACGCCATGCCCTCGTCGCCGGACATCGAGCGTCCGGAATACAGCAGTTCGGCGGCGCGGCCCTGCCCGATCACCCTGGGCAGCATCGCGCAGGCGCCCATGTCGCAGCCGGCGAGGCCGACGCGCGTGAAGAGGAACGCCACCTTGGCGCCCGGCGTGCCATAGCGCAGGTCGGAGAACAGGGCGATCATCGCGCCCGCGCCGGCGCAAACGCCGTCCACCGCGCTGATCACCGGCTGCGGGCAGGCGCGCATCGCCTTGATCAGGTCGCCGGTCATGCGGGTGAAATCCATGAGCTCGGGCATCGCCATCTTCGTGAGCGGGCCGATGATTTCGTGCACGTCCCCGCCGGAGCAGAAGTTGCCTCCCGAGCCGGTCACCACGATCGCGTTGACGTCGCGGGCATACTGCAGCTTGCGAAAGAAATCCCGCAGTTCGGCGTAAGACTCGAACGTGAGCGGGTTCTTCTTGTCGGGGCGGTCGAGCGTGATCACGCCGACCCTGCCTTCGGCATGCCACTTGAAATGCCGCGGCCTGTGGTCCGCGAGCGCGGTGTGAGTGTTCTTCATCCTGCCCCTCCGTTCAGGTGGTTTCCTTGGAATGCATGGTCCCGAGCGCGTGCTGCTTGACCTTGGCCAGCAGGGCCAGCAGGTCCTCGTGCTCGCGCTTGGTCAGCCCGGAGAGCAGACCCACGATCCACTCTTCATGCTCGAGCGCCATTTCGGCGAAGGCCTTGACGCCGGCCCGCGTCAGCCTCACCCGGAATGCGCGGCGGTCCGACGGCTGCGGCAGGCGCTCAACGAGCCCCTCCTTCACCAGCTGGTCGGTGATGCCCGTGACGTTTCCGCCGGTCACCATCATCCGCCGCGACAGCTCGTTCATCTTGAGCCCCTCCGGGTGGCGTTCGAGCTGCGACATCAGGTCGAAGCGCGGCAGCGTCGTGGCGAACTGCAGTCGCAGCCGGTTGCGGACGTTCCGTTCGATCAGCTGGGTGCAGGTGAGCAGGCGCAACCAGAGGCGCAGGGCGCGATGGTCGCCGGGCCGGGCCGCAGTCTCCCGATCGGGGGCACGGCCCGGACTGCGGCGGCTTGGCTGGTTCGGGCGGGGCATGCAGATGCTCGTGGCTTAAATAGAATAGACCTAAAGTATTTTGGCAGTCTGGCCGGCGTTTGTCACGCCCCGTCCGCGCCCGGGGGATGCCGCAGTGCGGTATAGTTATGCCTATGCCGAATCGAACCCGTTTCCCGTTGTCCGCCGCGCTTGTCCTCGCCTGCCTGCTGGCCTGCGGCACCGCGCATGCCCAACTCAAGCCGCCGTCGAAGTCACCCTTGGGCAGCGGCCTTGGCAGCCAGCGGGTACCGAAGCCTCCAGCTGAGGCCAAGGCGGCTTCGCCCGATGAAGTGGTCCAGGAAATCGCCAATTGCGTTCTGGCCGGCCTGCCGCCCGACTGGCAACTGGCCCAGATCGAGGTGACCGAACTCAGCCGCGACGGCAAGCAGCGCGAATTCGAGGCGAAGTACCTCTATACGGGCAAGGACGGGAAGGGCGCGGCGTTCACCCCCTGCAACCTGCGCGAGCCCGCGCTCAACGTATACAAGCTCAACGCGGCGATGGCCCCGGAGAAGCGCAACTGGATCAAGGCGACGCTGGTGCTGTCCAGGGAAGGCAAGTTCGAGCTGCAGTACGACTACCAGAAGAAAGAGGGCGACGCGCCAGCCGCGTCGTCCGCGCAACCGGCCGCCACGCCGGCACAGTCGCCCGCCCCGGCGCCAGACCCGAATTACGACCCCACCAAGAAGTAGGACAGACCTCCGGCCCGGGTCAGGCCCGGCGCAGGAAGTCGAAGTCGCAGCCGTCCTCGGCCTGCAGCACATGGTCCATGTACAGCTTTGCGTAGCCCCGCTTGGGGCTGTCCACGGGCGGCTTCCAGGCCGCGCGGCGCAAGGCGAGTTCCCCGGCCTCCACCAGCAGGTCGATGCGCCGCTCCCTGATCGACAGCCGGATGCGGTCGCCGTTCCTGACCAGCGCCAGCGGGCCGCCGATCGCGGCCTCGGGCGATACGTGCAGCACGATGGTGCCGAACGCCGTGCCGCTCATGCGCGCATCTGAAATGCGCACCATGTCCTTCAGTCCGGCGCGTGCCAGCTTCTGCGGAATCGGCAGGTAGCCCGACTCGGGCATCGCGTAGCCGCTCTTGGGGCCGGCGTTTTGCAGCACCAGGAAATCGTCGGGCTTGACGTCGAGGTCCGGCGTATCGATCCGTGCGGCGAGGTCGTCCAGCGAAGTGAACACCACGGCCCGCCCCTCGCGCTCGAAGAGCGTGGAATCGGCCGCCGAGCGCTTCAGGATCGCGCCGTTGGGCGCGAGCGAACCGAACAAGGCGACGAGACCGCCCTCCTTCTGGTACGGGTCGGCAAATGTGCGCACCACCGAGCGGTCGACCCAGCCGGGCTCGTTCGCGAGCCGCTCGCCCATCGTCTCGCCGGTGACCGTCATGCAGTCGAGGTGCAGCAGGGGCTTCAGTTCGCGCAACACCGCGCCGAGGCCGCCGGCCGAGTACAGATCCGACATGTAGTGCTGCCCGGTGGGCTTCAGGTCCACCAGCACCGGGGTCGTGTCCGACAGGACATTCAGGCGGTTGAGGTCGATCTTCACCCCCACACGGCCGGCGATCGCGGTCAGGTGGACGATCGCGTTGGTCGACCCGCCGATCGCGAGCAGCACGCGCAATGCATTCTCGATCGATTTCTCCGTGATGATCTGGGAAGGACGGATCGGGTTCTTCGCCAGTTCCACCGCACGGCGGCCGCTGGCCTCGGCGGCGCGTAGCCGGTCGGCATGCACGGCGGGAATGGCGGCCGTCCCCGGCAGCGCCATGCCCAGGGCCTCGGCAATCGAAGCCATTGTGGATGCCGTGCCCATCACGGCGCACGACCCGGCGGTGGCGGCGAGGTTGCCCTCGATCTCGTCTATGCCGGCCTGGTCGACCTTGCCGGCGCGATGCATGCCCCAGAAGCGGCGGCAGTCGGTGCAGGCGCCCAGGCGCTCGCCGTGAAACATGTTCGGCATCATCGGCCCGACGATCTGCTGCACCGCCGGCACGTCCGCCGAGGCCGCGCCCATCAGTTGCGCGGGGATGGTCTTGTCGCAACCCCCGACCATCACCACCGCGTCCATCGGCTGCGCGCGAATCATCTCCTCGGTGTCCATGGCCATCATGTTGCGGAACATCATCGAGGTCGGGCTGAGGAAGACCTCGCCGAGCGACACCGTGGGGAACGCAAGCGGCAGCCCGCCCGCGGCGAGCACGCCTCGCTTGACGGCCTCGATCTGCTCGGGGACGTTGCGGTGGCAGTTGTTGAAGCCGCTGGAGGTGTCGGCGATGCCGACCACGGGCCGCGCGAGCATCTCGCCGGAGTAGCCCATGCTCTTGGCGAACGAGCGGCGCAGGTAAAGGGAAAAGTCCGCGTCACCGTAGTTGGTGAGGCCGCGGGCGAGGCCGTGCTTGGGTTTTTCGGTCATGGTGCGGGCATTCTAGCCGAGCCGGTCGTCCGGGCACGCCGCGCGCGCCCCCGGGAATCCCCCAATTCGATCCGCCGCCCCCCCCTGCAAGCCCGGCGACAGCACCGCAATCTGATATGGACAAATGGCGGGCCCGCACCTAACCTTGCCGGCGAGATTACAAAGAAGCGCGCCCGAGACGGTGCCCCCAAAAAAGGAGATGACCATGTCCCGATCGACCCAGAATACGGCCCGTGCGGCAGTTCTTGCGTTGTTTGCCGCATTTTCCGCGTCCGGCGCTTCCGCCCAGGAAACCACGCTGCGGATCGTCAGCGCCTTTCCCGAAAACGGGATCTACGTGAAGCGCCTCGAATCCTGGATCGAGCGCGTCAATGCCGAAGGCAAGGGCACGCTGCAGATCCAGTTCCTCGGCGGGCCGCGCGCGGTGCCGACCTTCGAAATGGGCAACGCCGTGAAGACAGGTGTGGTGGACATGGGGATGTCGACCGGCGCGTTCTACACCAACGTCATGCCGGAATCCGACGCGCTCAAGCTCACCAAGATCAACATTGCCGAGCAGAGGAAGAGCGGCGCCCTGGCCTACGTCCAGAAGATCTGGAATGAAAAGGGCAACATGTACTACCTGGCGCGGATCTGCGAATACCAGCCGTTCCACCTCTACCTCAACAAGAGGATCGACAAGCCCGACCTGGCCGGCCTGAAGGTTCGCATCACGCCGGTCTACCGCGACTTCTTCAGCGCGCTCGGCGCAACCGTCATGCAGACCGCGCCCGGCGAGGTCTACACGGCGCTCGAGCGCGGCGTGGTGGACGGCTACGGGTGGCCGATCGGCGGCATCTTCGACCTGAACTGGCAGGAGAAGACCAAGTACCGCGTCGACCCGGGCTTCTATGATGCCGAGGTGTCGGTGGTCATGAACCTCAACAAGTGGAAATCGCTGACGCCCAAGCAGCGCGAATTCCTGCAGCAGCAGGCCATCAACTTCGAAGGGCGCAACGAGTTCTGGAAGGCATACGCGCAGGAGGAGATCAAGCGCCAGGCCGCCGCAGGCATCCAGACCATCACCTTCGACGCCGCGACGTCGAAGCAGTACGTCGCCAAGGCGTACGAGGCCGGATGGGCCGGAGTGATCAAGGCCAGCCCCCAGCACGGGCCCAAGCTGAAGGAACTGTTCGGCAAATGACCGTCGCGCTGGCCTGAGGCGGGATGGAGAGGCTTTCCGACCTCTACGGACGGCTGCTCGCGGCGCTCGCCTACTGCGCCTGCGCGGTGCTGTTCGCGATGATGATGATGATCTGCGCGGACGTGCTGCTGCGCAACGTCGCGCTGATCCCGGGGGTGCAGGGCCTGCCATGGTCCAACGAGCTCACCGAGAACATGCTGTACCTGATCACCATGTTCTCGGCCCCATACCTCCTGCGCCAGGGCCAGCACATCCGCGTCGACATCCTGCTGAGGATGCTGCCGCGCCACGTGGCGTGGTATTTCGAATGGGTCACCGACGCACTGGCGTTCGCCTGCTGCATTGCCCTGGCGCTCTACGGCACCCGGGCCACGCTCGCCAGCCTCGAATCCGGGGCGCTGACGATCAAGACGCTGGTCACGCCCGAGTGGTGGTTCCTCGCGCCGCTGCCTGTCGCCTTCCTGCTGCTGGCGGTTGAGATCCTGTTCAGGATGCGCCGCCTCTGGCTCGGCGAACGCGCGCCCCGCGACGACGCGGTCTCGGCCTCCTGACCATGATTTCATGGCAGATCGCCGCCTGGATCCTGCTCGGCGGCTCGACCGTGCTGCTGTTCCTCGGCTTGCCGGTGGCTTTCACCTTCCTGGTCATCAACCTCGTCGGCGCCATGCTCTGGCTGGGCGGCGAGCCGGGCCTCGTGCAGCTCGCGCGCAACAGCGTGCAGTCGGTGACCAGTTTCTCGCTGACCCCGATCCCGCTGTTCGTGCTGATGGGCGAGGTCCTGTTCCACACCGGCCTCGCCGTCAAGGTCATCGACGGCATCGAGCGCATGATCAGCCAGGTGCCGGGCCGCCTCGCAGTCGTGGCGGTGGTGGCCGGCACGGTGTTCTCGGCGATCTCCGGCTCCACGATCGCCACTACCGCCATGCTTGGCAGCCTGATGGTCCCGGTGATGCTGTCCCGGGGCTACCACCCGACCATGGCAACCGGCCCGATCATGGCCATCGGCGCCGTGGACATGCTGATCCCGCCGTCGGCGCTCACGGTCCTGCTCGGCAGCCTGTCGGGCATCTCGATCTCGAAGCTGCTGATCGGGGGGGTGATGCCGGGGCTGATCCTGTCGGCGATGTTCGTGATCTACATCGTGGTGCGCGTGAAGCTCGACCCGGATCTCGCCCCGCCGTCGGAGCTCGAAGAATACCGCGGCTGGGAGAAGCTGCGCCCCTTCGTGCAGTACGTGCTGCCGCTGGTGTCGATCTTCGTGATCGTCATCGCCTCGATGTCGGCGGGCTGGGCCACGCCGACCGAGTCGGCGGCGATCGGTGCGCTCGCCACGGTCGTGCTCGCCCTCGCCTACCGGGCGCTGACCGTGTCGAAGCTGGTCGCCGCACTGAGCGGCACGGTCGGCATTTCCGGCATGATCCTGTTCATCATCGTCGGCGCCACCACCTTTTCCCAGATCCTCAGCTTTTCCGGCGCCAGCAGCGGGCTCGTGTCGCTCATCACTGGGCAGGGATTCCCGCCCATGGCCGTCATCGCGGGGATGATGCTGGTCCTGATCCTGCTGGGCATATTCGTCGACCAGGTGAGCATGATGCTCATCACGCTGCCGATCTTCATGCCGATCGTCCAGGCGTTCGGCATCGACCTGGTCTGGTTCGGTGTAATGTTCCTGATCTGCATGCAGCTGGGGCTCCTGCTGCCGCCGCACGGCCTCCTGCTGATGACGATGAAAGGCGTATCCCCGCCGCAAGTGAGGATGATCCACATCTTCCAGGCGGTGGTGCCGTACGTGGTAATGAGCATAGTGGTGCTCGCGCTGGTATTTTTCGCGCCTGCCGTGGCCCTCTGGCTGCCGCAGGTGCTCGGATGAGGGGGTAGACGATGGAACGCTCGTTCAAGGAGGAAGTCGAGAAGCTGAAACTCGGCGACGGCGAGGTCTTCCACGGCGAAGGCATCCTTGCCGTGACCAAGGCCCTGCTGCAGTCTGGCGTTGCCTACGTGGGCGGCTACCAGGGCGCGCCGGTGTCGCACATGATGGACGTGCTCAACGATGCGCGGGACATCATGGACGAGCTCGGCATCCACATCGAGACCAATGCGTCGGAGGCCGGCGCCGCAGCGATGCTGAGCGCGTCGATCAACTACCCGGTGCGCGGGTGCGTCACCTTCAAGTCCATTGTCGGCACCAACGTCGCCTCGGACGCGCTCTCCAACCTCGCGTCGGCCGGCGTGAAGGGCGGGGCAGTGATCGTGCTCGGCGAGGATTACGGCGAAGGCGCCTCGATCATCCAGGAACGCAGCCACGCCTTCGCGATGAAGTCGCAGATGTGGCTGCTCGACCCGCGCCCCAACCTGCCGAAGATCGTGGACTCGGTGGAGAAGGCATTCCAGCTGTCCGAGGCATCCAACACCCCGGTGCTGCTCGAATTGCGCATCCGCGCGTGCCACGTACAGGGGTCGTTCGCCACCCGCAACAACCGCGCCGCGCCCGTTTCGCGCAGGCACGTGCTGGAGAACCCGGACTTCGACTACAGCCGCATCTGCCTGCCGCCGGCCACCTATGCGCAGGAAAAGCACAAGATCGAGGTCCGCTGGCCCGCCGCGGTCAAGTTCATCCGCGACCACCGCCTGAACGAGACCTTCGCGGGCGACGCGGACGACGTCGGCATCATCTGCCAGGGCGGCATGTACAACGTGACGATCCGCTCGCTGCAGCAGCTGGGCCTTGCCGATGCCTTCGGGAAATCGCGCGTCCCGATCTACTGCATGAACGTCACCTACCCGATGATTCCCGAGGAAGTCTCGGGCTTCTGCGAGGGCAAGCGCGCGGTCCTCGTGGTCGAGGAAGGCCAGCCGGCCTACATCGAAGACGCGGTGCACGCGATCCTGCGGCGCGCCGACAACACCTCGACCAAGATCTACGGCAAGACCGGCGACAATGACCACGCCGGCGCGATGCAGGCGGACACCCGCGTGCTGCCGCTTGCAGGCGAGTACACGGGCGAAACCGTGCTCGCCGGCATGGCGCAGTTCGTGGCCCGCAGCGCGCCGAAGGGCGTCGATGCGGCCGGCGCCCTGAAAACGTTCGAGGCGCTCGTCGCGCCGAAGAAGCGCGCGCTCGAATTGCTCGGCGGGCCGGTTCCCGCCCGCCCGCCCGGCTTCTGCGTCGGCTGCCCGGAGCGGCCGGTCTTCTCCGCCATGAAGCTGGTGGAGCGCGAGCTCGGCGCGTATCACGTGTCCGCGGACATCGGGTGCCACACGTTCTCGACCCTGCCGCCCTTCAACATCGGCAATACGGTGCTCGGGTACGGCCTGGGCATGGCGTCCAACTCGGCCGTGAACACGATGTTCGGCAAGCGCACGGTGACCATCATGGGCGACGGGGGGTTCTGGCACAACGGCCTCACCTCCGGCATCGCGAACACCGTGTTCAACAAGGACGACGGCATCCTCGTCATCATGAAGAACGGCTACAGCTCGGCCACGGGCACGCAGGAACTGCCTTCGAGCCCGCAGCACAGCGACCACAAGTCCGACGACATGGGCATCGAGCGCACGCTTACGGGCCTGGGCGTCGGCTGGATGAAGACCGTGGACAATTACAAGGTGGGCGAGGTCGCGAAGACGCTGTCCGAGGCGATGACCTCGGACTACAAGGGCCTCAAGGTAATCATCGCCGAGAGCGAATGCCAGCTCGAGAAGCAGAGGAAGCTGCGGCCTGTCAACGCGGGCAAGCTCGCTTCCGGGGAGCGGCTGGTCAGGGTCAAGTACGGCGTCGACGAAGACACGTGCACCGGCGACCACTCCTGCATCCGCCTGTCCGGGTGCCCTACCCTGACCGTCAAGGACAACCCGGATCCGCTGCGCCGCGACCCCGTCGCGACGGTAATCGACGGGTGCGTGGGGTGCGGGCTGTGCGGCGAAAACGCCCACGCGGCAGTGCTGTGCCCGTCGTTCTATCGGGCCGAAGTTGTGCAGAACCCCACGGGCTGGGATCGCTTCATCGCCAGGGTGCGCTCCGCCATAACCGGCTTCTTCATGCCGACTGAAGCGGCCCGGTCATGAGCACGGAGCTTCCGACGCGTTCGATTTCGGTGCTGATCGCCGCGCTTGGCGGCGAGGGCGGCGGGGTCATGGCCGACTGGCTGGTGGAGGCCGCCACGCAGTGCGGCCTGCCCGTGCAGGCGACGTCGATTCCCGGGGTCGCGCAGCGCACGGGCGCCACCACCTACTACCTCGAGATCTTTCCCGCGAGGCGCGACACCCTGGGCGGCCGCGAACCCGTGATGTCGCTGACCCCCAATCCCGGCAACGTCGACATCATGATCTCGTCCGAGTTCATGGAGGCGGGACGCGCGATGCAGAACGGCTACGTGAGCCCGGACCGGACTACACTGATCGCCTCAACCCACCGCATCTACTCGACCGGCGAAAAGATGCAGATGGGCGACGGACGGTTCGACAGCGCAAAGGTCTACGAGGCCGCCAGGCAGTTGGCCAGGCGCGCCGTGCTGTTCGACATGCGGGAAATCGCCCAGGCCAACGGCACCGTCATCAATGCAGTGCTGTTCGGCGCCATGGCCGGCTCGGGAGCCTTGCCGCTGCCACGCGCGGCATGCGAGGCGGCGATCCGCAGCGGTGGAAGGGGCGCCGAGGCCTCGCTGCGGGGGTTTGCGGCCGGGTTCGATCTTGCTTCGGCCGCCGCCAAGCCCGCCCCGGCGACCCCGGACAAGCCGGTACTCGATGTCCTTGCATTGGGGGAGGCCCGGCTCGTGGACTACCAGGGCCCCGCTTACGCCAAGCTTTACCGCGAGCGCATGCAGCCATTCCTCGGGCTGGATGCCAGGCTCGCGGAGGAAACCGGGCGGCACCTGGCGCTGTGGATGAGCTTCGAAGACATCATCCGGGTGGCGGACCTCAAGACCCGCGCCGCGCGCTTTGCGCGGGTGAGGAAAGAGTCGCGTGCGGGCGACAACGAGCCGCTCGTGATCGTCGATTACCTCAAGCCCGGCATCGAGGAGTTCGCATCGCTGCTTCCGCCCGCGCTGGGACGCCGGCTGGTCGACTGGGCCGAAAAGAGCGGCAGGATGCACGCCTACAACATAGGCATGCATGTCAGGACCACTACCGTGCTTGGCTATCTCATGGTGCGCTCGCTCGCCTGGCTGAAGCCGTGGCGCCCGCATACGTACCGGTACCATGTGGAACAGCAGCACATCGACGCATGGCTGGGGCGCATCCGCGAGGCGGCGCGCCGCGATACCGCGCTTGCACTGGAAATCGCCGAATGCGCGACCCTCATCAAGGGCTACAGCGACACCCACCGGCGCGGCATGGCCAACTTCCTCGCGTTGATGGACGCGCTGGTGGACAACCCCGCGACGGCCGATCCGCGCGAGCAGGCTGCGGCGATTGCCCGGGCGAGGCAGGCCGCGCTGGCCGACCCGGAGGGCAAGGCCCTGTCCAGCACCCTCGGGACGCCGCTCGCCAACGGTAAACCCGTGTTTTGGCTAGCGAAATCGCCCTGATCGGCGGCCGATTCGTCCCCTCCCCGGGGGTCGCTTTGCTAGAATCGGCTTCCAGCGCAGAGCGAGGAGACGTCAATGCAGGTAGCGGCCAAAGCCAAGGCGCACCCCTCCGGGAGGGACGGAACCCGGGCAGATTTCTACGACCGGCTCGATAAGGACAACCTCACTGCCCTGTGGGAGGTCCTGCACGCGCTCGTGCCGCCGACCCCCAATACGGGCTGTGTCCCGGCCCTGTGGAAATACCAGGACATCCGGCCCTTCATCATGGAATCCGGCAGCCTGATCACGGCCGCGGAAGCGATCCGGCGCGTGCTGATCCTCGAGAACCCCGGCATGAGGGGGCAATCCTGCATCACGCGCAGCCTCTACTGCGGCCTGCAGCTGATACTCCCGGGCGAAATCGCGCCCAGCCACCGCCACACCCAGTCCGCGCTGCGCTTCATCGTCGAGGGTTCCGGGGCCTACACCGCGGTCGACGGCGAGCGCACGACCATGCATCCGGGCGACTTCATCATCACCCCTTCGTGGACCTGGCACGACCACGGCAATCCCGGCAACGAGCCCGTCGTCTGGATGGACGGGCTCGACATCCAGATCCTGCAGCTCTTCGGGGCGCAGTTCATGGAGACCTATCCCGAGGCCGAGCAGCCCGTGTCGAAGCGGGAAGGCGACTCCTCCGTGCGCTACGGCAACAACATGATCCCGATCGGGCCGGTGCCGACCTCGAAGACATCGCCGATCTTCAACTATCCGTACGAGCGCAGCCGCGAGACGCTCGATTCGCTTTCGCGCAACCAGGCGGCGGACGCCTGCCACGGATGGAAGATGCAGTTCATCAACCCGCTCACCGGCGGCTTTGCGATGCCCACCATAGGCGCATTCATCCAGCTCCTGCCCCGCGGGTTCAAGTCGAGCCCCTACCGCTCCACGGACGGGACGATCTATTCCGTCGCGGAAGGATCGGGCGCGGCCATCATCGGCGCCGAGCGCTTCGAGTTCGGTCCGCGCGACACCTTCGTCGTCCCGTCATGGCAGCCCGTGCGGTTCGAGGCCTCGGCCGACGCAGTGCTGTTCTCGTACTCCGACCGGCCCGCCCAGGTGGCGCTGGGCCTGCACAGGGAGCTCCGGGGCTGACCCTCGCGGCCGGGACCGAACCACGGAACAGACAATGAGCGACAGCGAGTTCTACAGCCGCGAATACAACAACCGCGTGCTGTTTCCAAACCACCCCGAGGTCATGGCCGGCTGGGCGGAAAGGTCGGCGCGCACGCGCTCGTCGATGGTCTGCTACCTCGACCGCCAATACGGCGACAGCGCCGGCGAAATGCTCGACATCTTTCCCGCCAGGAAGGGCGACGGCACCTGCATGATGTTCATCCACGGCGGGTTCTGGCGCGCGATGGACAAGCAGGATTTCTCCTTCCTCGCGCCCGCGTGGGTCGATGCGGGCGTGTCCATCGTCGCGGTGAACTACGATCTCTGCCCTAAGGTAAGCGTCGAGGAAATCGTCAGTCAGATGCTGCGCGCATCCGGGTGGCTCTGGAAGCATGCCGAGGACTACGGCATGGACCAGGACAGGCTGTATGTCGCAGGCCATTCCGCGGGCGCCCACCTCGCCGCGATGATGATGGCGGCGCTGTGGCCCGTCTACGACAAGGAGTTGCCGCGCGACCTGTACAAGGGCGGCCTGGCGGTCAGCGGCGTGTACGACCTGCGCCCGATCGTGCAGGTAGACTGGCTGAACCCGGACCTGAAACTGGACGAAGCCTCGGCCCTCAAGGTCTCGCCCGCATTCCTGCCCCCGGCGACCCGGGCCCCGATCGTCACGGCGGTGGGCGGGCTTGAGAGTTCCGAGTTCAAGCGCCAGAACGCCCTGCTCTCCGCGCGCTGGAAATCGGCGGTGACCGCGGACATCCCGGTCCCCGGCCGCGACCATTTCACGGTCCTCGACGAACTCTGCAACCAGGCCAGCCCGCTCTTCACGGGCACCCGCAAAATGATGAAGCTCGACCGATGAAGGACACCCGGGAGTACCTGGCCAGCGGCATATACATCGACAGCGCCCACCCGGCAGTCGCGGCGTTTGCCGCCGAGCATGCGCGGGGCGCCACGGACCTGGAGCGCGGCATTTCGCTTTACTATGCGGTGCGCGACCTCATCCGCTACAACCCGTTCCTCGATTTCACGGTGCCCTCGGCCTATCGGGCGAGCGACTGCATTGCCTCGGGCGAGGGATTCTGCGTCGGCAAGGCTTCGCTGCTCGCCGCCGTTGCGCGGGCGGCCGGCATCCCGTCGCGCGTCGGCTTCGCCGATGTCAGGAATCACCTGACCACGCCGCGGCTGCTCGAGTTCATGGGGTCCGACGAATTCATCTACCATGGCTTTGCCGAATTGCTGCTGGAAGGCCGGTGGGTCAAGGCCACACCCGCGTTCAA
>JAFEDL010000071.1:12638-17066 GCA_018241645.1 Pseudomonadota bacterium | reverse complement strand
TCTTCACCAGCGTGGTCTTGCCCACGCCGTTGCGGCCGAACACGCCCACCACTTCGCCCTCGGCGACCCCGATCGACACGCCCTGCAGCACCTGCGCCAGGCCGTAGTGGGCGTGCACGCCTTCGAGCGCGAGCATCAGTGTGCCTCCCCGCCGGGCGTTTCCCCGCCCGGGTTTTCCCCAAAATAGGCCTTCTGCACCTCGGCGTTCCCGCGCACTTCCGCCGGTGTGCCCTCGGCGAGCTTGGCGCCCTGGTGCATGACGACGACGTGGTCGGACAGGTTCATCACCACGTCGATGTCGTGCTCGATCAGGAGGATCGTCAGGTCCCCCGCCAGGCCCTTGATCATGGCGGCGGTGGACTGCGTGTCGCCGTGCGACATGCCCTGCGTAGGCTCGTCGAGCAACAGCATCTTCGGCCGGCACGCGAGCGACACGGCGATCTCGAGGCGCCGCTGCTCGCCGTGCGACAGGTGCCCCGCGAGTTCGGTGGCCTTCTCGGCCAGCCCGAACTGCCCGAGCAGCTCTTCGGCGCGGTCGCGCGCGGCGGTGCTGCGCGCCACCGGCAGCAGTGCGCGCCCCATCGGCTCGAGGACCTGGGACGCGAGGCGCAGGTTCTCGAACACGCTGAGGTCGAAGAACAGGTTGGTGATCTGGAACGAGCGCGACAGCCCGGCGCGCAGCAGCTTGTGCGTGCTCCAGCCGGTGACGTCCGCGCCCGCGAACCGCACGCGCCCCTGCTGCGGGCGCAGGGCCCCCGAGACGAGGTTGAACAGGGTGCTCTTGCCCGCGCCGTTCGGCCCGATCACCGAGGTGATGCCGCCGCGCGCCGCGGTAAACGAGAGGTCGCTCACCGCGCGCAGCGCGCCGAAGCTGATCGCGAGGCCCTCCACCTCGAGCAGCGCCGCGCTCATGCGCGCCCCCTGCGGCGCGCCACCCAGCGCTCGAGGCGCGGCAGCGCGTAGCCGGCCAGGCCCTTCGGGAAGAAGATCACCGACAGCATGAACAGGGCGCCGATGACGATCAGGTGGTACTCGGTGAAGGTGCCGATCACCGACTTCAGCATGGTGAGGATGGCCGAGCCGTAGAACGCGCCGGCGAGAGTGCCCACGCCGCCGATCACCACCATGATCACCGCGTTGCCCGAGATCTGGAACGCAAGCAGTTCCGGCGACACCAGCCCGCGCAGCATCGGGTAGAGGCTCCCGGACAGCGCCGCCACCACGGCCGCGGCCACGAACGCGAAGAGCTTGGCGCGCCACGGGGAATAACCGAGGAAGGGCACCCGCGATTCGTTGGTGCGGATCGCCACCAAGAGGCGCCCGGCCGGCGTCTGCACCAGGTATGCGCAGCCGGCATACAGCAGCATCATGAAGGCTAGGGTCAGCAGGAAGAACCCGGCGGGCGACTGGGTGTCCACCGAGAACAGGCCGAACTCGGCGCGGATCTGCGGGATGCCGATGATGCCGTCCGAGCCGCCGATCTCGCGCGTGTTGAACACCACCTTGAAGGCCACCTGCGCGAGGCCGAACGTGATCAGCGCGAAGTACACGCCGCGCGCGCGGATCGAGATGATGCCGGCGATCGTGCCGACCAAGAGCGTGGCGGCCAGCGTGATGCCGATTGCCGCCCAGAAGGAAGGCGCCACGTTCTTGAGCACCAGCCCGGAAACGTAGGCCCCGAAGCCGAAGAACAGGGCCTGGCCGAGGGACAGGAGGCCGGTGTAGCCGAGCAGCAGGTCCACCGACAGCGCGAGGCCGGCGAAGATCAGCGCCTCGGTCGCGAGGCGGAAGAAGAACGTGTCCCCGGTCATCCCGGCAAAGACGGCAAACGCGAGCGCGATCGCGACGAAGATTCCCGCGAGGAGGTTCCGCCCGCCGCGCGCGATGCGCTCGGTGGCCTCCACCGCATTGCGCAGGATCGCGGCCTCAGCCATGGCCCAGCCGGCCGGCGAGGCCCTGCGGCCGCACCATCAGGAACAGCACCATGATGCCGAACACCAGCGGGTCGCTCCAGACCGGGGAGATGTAGAGGCTGGAGATGGATTGGATCTGCGTCAGCACGAGGCCCGCGATCACCGCGCCCTTGATCGAACCCATGCCGCCGACGATGACCACCGAGAAGGCCATCAGGATGAAGTCCTTGCCCATGGTCGGAAACACGGAATAGATCGGCGCGAGCAGCACGCCCGACAGGCCGGCCAGCGCCACGCCGAACGCGAAAGTGCCCGCGTAGACCCTTTCCACCGGCACGCCGAGCGACGACGCCATGTGCCGGTCGAAGGCCGCGGCGCGCACCATGGCGCCGAGGCTCGTGCGGTACACGACGATCCAGACCGCGACGATGATCGCCGTGCCGGCGGCGATCAGGAACAGCCGGTAGTTCGGCAGGATCACGCCCAGCAGTTCGCTCGCGCCCGGGATCGGCGAATCGGGCTTGTAGGGATTGGGCCCGTAGGCCAGCTTGAACACGTCCTCGGCGATGATCGCGAGGCCGAAAGTGAGGAGCAGCGTCAGGATGTGCCGGTCCTTGGTGTGGAACACGCGCTGGATCAGCATGCGTTCGGTGGCATAGCCGATGCCCGCCATGACCACAGGGACGAGCGCGAGGCAGACCCAGAAGCTCACGCCCTTGGCCACCAGCGTGATGCCGAGGTAGGCGCCCAGCGCATAGAACTCGCCATGCGCCATGTTGATGACGTCGAGCAGCCCGAAGATGATCGTCAGGCCCAGGGCCATCAGGATCACCGCCACGCCGATCGCGAGGCCGTTGACGACCTGCGGGGCGTAGACGAACTGCAGCGTCTCGATGAGTTCGTTCATCGAGACGCCCTCAACATCTTTAGAACTTCGTGCACGTATCCGCGCCTACTGCGGCTTCGCCAGGCACTTTCGAGATTATCTGGAACTTCCCGTTCACCACTTTCACGGCGTACATGTCCTGGATCGCCTGGTGGTCGCCCGCGCGCATGGTCTTCTTGCCCTGCGGGGTCTGCCACTCGAGGCCGCGCATCGCGGTGCGCAGCTTGTCGGTGTCCGTGGTGCCGGCCTTCTCGGCCGCGGCCTTGTAGAAATACATCACGCCGTACGAGTCCACGCCGTACAGGTCCGGGTCGGCCTTCCACGCGGCCTTGAAGTCGGCGACGAATTTCTTGTTGGCCGGCGTGTCGATCTCGCCCGAATACGCGGCGCCGGTCACGTAGCCTTCGGCCGCCTTGCCGATCGCGCCCATGTTCTGCGCGGTCACCGAGCCGGCCGCGCCGACGATCTGCATCTGCTTGGCGAGGCCGAACTCGGACAGCTGGCTGAGGAAGCGCACCGTGTCGTTGCCCGCGACGGAGGTGTACAGCACCTGCGGGCGCGCCGCGCGGATCTGGCCGAAGAACGGCGAGTAGTCCTTGTTGTCCAGGGGCGCATACACCTCGCCCACCGACTTGGCGCCCTTGGCTTCGGCGGCGGCTTTGAATGCGGCCACCGTGCTGCGGCCCATCTCGTAGTCCGGGCCGAGGTAGTACACCGAGGCGTTGGGCTTTTCCTTCACCATCCACTCGGCCAGAGCGGCGGACTGCATGCCGGCCTTGGCGTTGACGCGGAACATGTTGGGCGAGCACTTGTCGCCGGTGATCGCGTCGGAGAACGACACGGTCGTCGCAGCAAGGCGGGCATTGCGCTCGGCGACCTGGCCGACGGCGAGCGTCGAGCCGGAGTTCACCGTGCCGGTCAGGAAGTCGACCTTCGACACCTGGAACAGCTTCTCGGCCTTCTGCACGGCGACGTTGGGGTTGGCCTCCTCGTCTTCGTAGATCGTCTCGACCTTGCGCCCGAGGATGCCGCCCTTGTCGTTGATCTCCTTCACCGCCATTTCGATGCCCCACTTCACCTGCTGGCCGATGCCGGCGTAGGTGCCGGTCAGCGGGGTGACGACGCCGATCTTGATCGGGCCGGACTGCGCGTATGCGCCGGTGGCGGCGAAGGCTGCGGCCACGGCCGCGATGATGGTCAGTCTTTTCATGTCTGTCTCCTAAGATGTGGTGCGGCTCTTGGCGGCCGCTCGGGAACGTGTTGCCGAAATGTTCAGGTGCCGTTGTACTTGGGTTTGCGCTTCTCGAAGAAGGCGTGGGCGCCTTCCTTGTAGTCGTGCGAGTCGCGCAGCTTTTCGTAGGCATGGCCTTCGAGGTCGAAGCTCGCCTCGAGGCTGCAGTCCTCGCCCTGGTTCAGCACGCGCTTCAGGCTGGACAGCGCGAGCGGCGACAGCGCGTTGAGCTTGGCGCAGTAGCTGTCGATCAGCTTGTCCAGCGCCGCCGAGTCCTCGGCGACTTCGGTGATCAGGCCCCACGAGTGGGCTTCGGTCGCCGGCAGGCGGCGGCCCATCAGCACCATGTCCTTGGCGCGGGTCATGCCGACCATGCGCAGCACGCGCTGGCTGCCGCC
>JAFEDL010000071.1:7100-12523 GCA_018241645.1 Pseudomonadota bacterium | reverse complement strand
CCGCGCACGTCGCCGCCCGAGGTGTACACCCCGTTGGCGCCGCGCACCACGATCACGCCCACGTCGGGGTCGCGGCCGAGTTCCTCGAACAGCGCGCAGATCTGCGAGCGAGCCTTGTAGGACACGATGTTGAGCGGCGGCCGGTCGAGGATCAGGGTCGCGACCTTCTTGGCAGCGTCGACTTCGAGGCGCATGCCGTCGAGTTCGGCGATCAGGTCCCCGCGTTGTTTGGCGTACTTGGTCATGGTTTCTCCTTGGTAATTCGGTTTGCGGCGCAGATTTCTCCCGCGGCGTCGAGAATGGCTGCAACGATCGGGTAGTAACCGGTGCAGCGGCAGATATGACCCGAGAGCATCTCCTTCACCGCGTCCTCTGTCGGGTTGGGATTCTCGGAGAGGAAATGCGTGGCCGACATGAGGATGCCCGCGGTGCAGAAGCCGCACTGCAGCGCATGGTGCCGGTTGAAGGCGCGCTGCAGCGCGTTCAGCGCGCCGTCCTGCGCGAGGCCTTCGACGGTGCGCACGCTTGCGCCGTCGCATTCGACCGCCAGCTGCATGCAGCTGCGCACCGCGCGGCCGTCGACCATCACGGTGCAGGCGCCGCAGACGCCGTGCTCGCAGCCTACGTGCGTGCCGTGCAGCTTCAGCTCGTGGCGCAGGAAGTCGGACAGCAGCGTGCGCGGCTCGGCCGTGCCGGTGCAGGCCTTTTCGTTGACCGTGAGCGCCACGGGGTGGCGGCTGCCGGGCTTGAGTCGGATCATGTCAGTGCGCCCTCGCGAACGCTTCGGCCAGCACGTCGCGGCCGAGGGATAGGATCAGCGCGCGGCGGTAGTCGGCCGTGGCCTTGAAGTCGCTCATCGGCGACACGGATGCGGCAGCCGCGGCGGCAATCTCCGCAGCGAGGCCGGGGCCCGCCTGTTTCCCGAGGGACGCGCCCGTGTCCACCACGAGCGGGCGGCTTTCCACCCCGCCCAGGCCGAACGCGAGATGCGCCAGGGACCCATCGGGCTTCACCACGGCCTCGGCCGCGCAGGCCACGATCGCGAAGTCGCCATGGCGCTGGGCGATCTCCGCGAACGCATACCCGGCGCCGGGCCGCGACTTGGGCCAGACCAGCGCCGTGAGCAGCTCGTCGGACGCGCGCGTGGTCGTCAGGATGTCGAGGAAGAAATCGCGCGCGGCCACGCGCCGCACGCCGCGCTTCGATTGCAGTTCGACCGACCCGCCGAGCGTGGCCAGCGTGAGCGGGATCTCGGAGCTCGGGTCCGCGTGCGCCACCGAGCCGCCAAGTGTGCCGCGGTTGCGCGTCTGGAAGTGGCCCACGTTCGGCAGCGCGCGCGCGAGCAGCGGCACCGCGCCCATCAGGGCCGCATGGCCGAGCGCCGCGGCCTGCCGCAGCGTGGCGCCGGTGCGCACTTCTCCGTTGATGGTCACGCCATCGAGCCCGGCTATGCGCTTGATGTCGACCACCGCGACGGGGCGCACGAGGCGCATGTTGAGCATGGCGCCGAGCGACATGCCGCCGGCCAGCACGGTGGCGTCGGCGCCGAATTCCTCCAGCAGCGCGAGCGCCTCGGCGATGGTGCCGGGCCGGCAGTATTCGAACGCCACCGGCTTCATGCCTTGCCCCCGCCGCCGAACCAGCCGCTCACGCGGCTCCAGAGCCCCGCCTTCGCCCCGTCCTTGCCGTACTGCTCGAAGGCCTTGAAGAACTGCGCGATGATGACGCCGGTCACCGAGCCGAGCATGCGTGCGCCCACCGCGGCCACGGTGCCGCCCACGTCGGCGCCGTAGCGGTAGGTGAGCCGGGTGCCCGTCCCCTCGGGCGCAAGGGCCACGATCGCGCTGCCGCGCCCGTTGCCGAGCCGCCCGTTGGCGCGGAAATCCATGCGCATCGAATGCGGCGCGTCCTGCTCGGCGATCCGGATCTTCGCGGCGTACACGCCGCGAATGCCCGCCACGCCTATGCTGACTTCGGCCTCGTACGCATCGGCCCCGGCGCGTTCCATCTTCCTGCAGCCGGGTATGACCGCGGCGAGCACGGCCGGGTCGAGCAGGCGCTCCCACACTTCTGCGGGCGGCGCGGACAGCGTGGTCTCGCCCTCGCCTTGCAGCGATCCGCCGAGTTCTACCCCGCCGGACTTGCGGCGCGCGCCGCCGTAGGTCCCGCTGATCGTGGCCGCCTGGCCGTTGGCCAGTTCCCACAGGCGGTTCAGCGAGAGCGGCAGTTCGATGTCTTCGCGCCCCAGCGCGTCGGCTGCGGCATTGGCCAGTGCCGCAGGCGCGAGCATGGAACTGCCGTCGCCCATGCCCTTGGCGCCCGTGGCGTTCACCGGGGTGGGCGTGGAGATATGCCCGATGTCGACGTGCGGCATCTCCGGCGCGGTCGGGCAGAGGTACTCGGCAAAGGTGCCCGAGACGAAGTTGCCCGCGCGGTCGTGGACCAGTTCCTCGTAGAGCGCCGCGCCCAGGCCGTGCGCGAAGCCGCCGTTGATCTGGCCTTCGACGATCATGGGGTTCAGCATGGTGCCCACGTCGTGCACGGACACGTACTTGACGATCTCAATGCGGCCGGTGGCCTTGTCGATCTCGACCGCGGCCAGGTCGGCGACGAAGCCGTAGGTCATCGCGGAGGCGATGCGGTCCGTGTCGTCGGGGCCGGTGAGGATGGGCGCGTCCAGCACGAAGGTCTCGGTCATGCCCGCGTCCATGCCGACGGGCATGCCGGCCGGGTTCCAGTGGGCGCGCGCAGCGAGCCGGCCTACGCCGATCGCGCGCTGCGGGTCCGCTTTGACGCGCGCCGCGCCCCCGGCCAGTTCCACGTCGTCCGGCCCGACCTTGAAATCGTCCGCCGCCATGCGGCGCAGCCGCGCGCCGAGCTTGCGCGCACACCCCTGCACCGCGCTGGTCACGGCGGATGCAAAGCGGTTGGAGTAGTTGCCGGACGCGATGCTCCACGCGATCGAGCGGGTATCGGCGTCGGTATGCACGTCCACGTCGTCCGGCGCCACGCCGAGCTCGTCGGCGACGATCTGGGCGGCCACCGTGGCGTGCCCCTGGCCGTTGGGGGTGCTGTCCAGCTGCACGCTGATCCCGCCGCTCGGGTCGATCGAAATCGTCACCGCGGCATTGGCCCCGGACTTGGGTTCGGCCTTGCTGCGCTGCTCGGCCGTCTGCGCGAGGCCCACGTAGCCCATGTTCGAGCCCGAAGGTTCCACGCCGAGCGCAAAGCCGATGCCGAACAGCTTGCCGGCCTTCTTTGCCGCATCCCGCCGCTCGAGCAGCGCCGGGTAGTCCGCAAGGCGCAGCACTTCGTCCAGGCACGCCTGGTAATCGCCCGAGTCGAGCTGCGAGCCCGCCGGCGAGTCGTAGGGGAACTCGTCCTTGCGCACCAGGTTGCGGCGGCGGATCTCGGCCACGTCGATGCCGAGGCCCCGCGCCGCGATCTCCATGATGCGTTCGAGCGCGAAGTAGAACTGCGGCCCGCCGTAGCCGCGGTTCAGGCCCGCCGGCATGCGGTTGGTGACCACCAGCGTGTTGTCGATGGCGAGGTGCTTCACCCGGTAGGCGCCGCTCGAGGTCGAATGCATGCGATAGATCGACGCGGGCTCCGGCGCGCGGATGTACGCGCCCAGGTTCACCACGTTGCGGTAGCGCAGTCCGAGCAGCTCGCCTTCGTTCGAGAACGCGGCCTCGATGTCGCCGGCGCGATCGGTGGCGCTCGACGAGGCGGCGAGGTGCTCGAGCCGGTCCTCGGTCCACTTCACCGGCACGCCGGTGAGGCGCGACACCGCCGCGATCAGCACCATGTACGCGTAGACCGCCTGCTTGATGCCGAAGCTGCCGCCGGAATTGGGCGGCGTGATGACGCGCAGGCGGTTGCCGGGCACGGCGAGCGCCCCGGCCATCAGCGGCTGCAGCACGAACGGCCCCTGGAAATTCGACCAGATCGTGTAGCGGTCAGGGTGCGGCTCGAACTGCGCGATCACGCCGTAGGTTTCCATCGGCGTGGCGATCGAGCGCGGGTAGCGGTAGTCGTACTTGAAGGTACGGTCCGCGCGCGCAAACGCGCCGTCCGGGTCGCCGTACTTGAACTGGCGTTGCTGGGCGATGTTGGTGCCCGCTTCCTCGAACAGCAGCGGCGCATCCGGCCGGACCGCGTCATCGAGGTGCGCCACCCCGGGCAGGGGCTCGTAGTCGACCTCGATCAGCTCGAGGGCATCCTCGGCGACGTAGCGGTCCACCGCGACCACCACCGCCACCGGCTCGCCGCTGTAGCGCGCCTTGGTGGTGGCGCAGACCTGGAAGCGCATCTTGGAGCGCACCACGCTCGGGATGATGCCGGCCACCTGCGCGATCTGCGCGCCGGTGACGACGCCGATCACGCCGGGCAGCTTCTCGGCGGCACTGGCGTCGATCCCGCGGATGCGCGCGTGGGGATGCGGCGAACGCAGGATCGCCGCGTGGCGGATGCCCGCCACCGGCTCCAGGTCGTCCATGTAGCGCCCGCGGCCGGTCAGCAGCGGCGCGTCCTCCTTGCGGGGGACCGCTTTGCCGACCCAGCTTGCGGCCGGATCCTTCGCAAAGGCGCCGACAGTCACAGGAGATCGCGACGCATGTGCACTCGGGCGGCTACTTGCGCAGGTGCTTGCCGGGGCGCCAGCCGCCGGAGGCCATCGTCGACTGGCCGAAAGCGAGGGGACGCTCCTCCAGGCCGGTCGCCATCGTGTCGTTCCAGCGGTTCAGCCAGCCGAACAGGCAGACCGTGGCCACCAGTTCCACGACCTGGTCCTCGTCGAAATGCTTCTTCAGTTCGTCCATGTCCTCGTCGGTCACGCCGTTGGGCGTGGTCGCCGCAAGCTGCGCAACGCGCAGCGCGGCACGCTCGGCGGGAGAAAAAAGCGGGCTTGTCTCGTACTGCATGATCGCCGCGACTTTTTCCTCCGGCACCCCGTCCACCGCGGCGGCGCTTTCGGCCGTATGGGCGGTGCAGTACATGCAGCCAGTCGTATAACTTGCCATGAGCGCGGCCAGCCGCTTGAGCGGGAGGGGCACCTTTCCAGGAACCCCAAGCACTTCCCGCGACAGCAACGAGAACGCCCGCAGGATACCGGGCTTTCGCGCCATCGCGAAAAAACTGTTCGGCACGAAGCCGAGCGCGCGCTCGGCCCGCATGAAAACCTCTTCGAGCTCGGGCACATCCTCGCGCCTGACGGCGGTGACTCGCGACATCCTTGTCCTCCTGGTCGTCTATTGCGTGTCTGCAGATGCGCCGTTCAGCGCGCGCCGGAAGCGCGCCTTCAGCAGGGCCCCTTCGCGCGGGGGAAGGACGAGGGGGATCTTTTCGGCGATGACCTTCACCTGCGCGAAGTTCGGGCCGGCCTCCTCGTAGACCATCCTGCGCAGGCCGGCAATGCCCTTCTT
>JAFEDL010000071.1:0-7077 GCA_018241645.1 Pseudomonadota bacterium | reverse complement strand
AGGTCCACGCCGCTCGCGGTGTGCGTCTGCTGCATGCCGGTCTCGCCGTAGCGCTCGTTGTCGATGACGACGACGCTGAGGTTCCTGGGCTTTTGCACGCCCGCGGTAGCGAGCGACCCCAGGCCCATCAGCATTTCGCCGTCGCCGGTGATCACGAGCACGCGCCGGCGCGGCTTGGCGAGCGCGAGGCCGAGGCCGATCATGACGGCGCTGCCCATTGCGCCCCAGAGGGGAAAGGTGAGCTCGTGGTCGCCCGCGGCGGTCGCGTCCCACGCGGTGGAGCCGAGCCCGGTGACGACAAGGAGGTCGCCGCGGTCGGCGAGGAGCGCGTTCACCACGTCGCGCCTGTGCAGGGTGGGTTTCATCGGCTGGTCTGGTCCTGGAAGCTCTTGATGCCGATGAGGCTCTGCGCGATCAGCACGGCCACTGCGGCATAACTGTTGTAGGCGAGGCGCGCGGCGGCGTTTACTACGGGCTCCGCGTCTTCCGCGGTCGTGATGCGCTTGACCACCACCCCCATGGCCTCGAGCACGGCCTGGGTGGCCTGCCCCATCGGCACCTGCCACGGATTGAATTCGCCTTCGTCGCCCCGCATCGTGACGAGCATCAACAACGGGAAACGGCATTCCTTGATGGTGGCGAGCGTGTTGATGATGTTGCCCACGCCGGAGGACTGCATCAGCACCGCGCTCTTGTCGCCGGCGAGCCAGGCGCCCATGACCAGGCCGAGCCCTTCCTCTTCCGTCGTCAGGACGACGGTGCGCATGCCCTTGTCCGACTGGCACAGCTCGATCAGGCGCTTGTGGCCCGCATCCGGCACGTAGCTCACCTGCCGTATGCCGTTTCCGGCAAGCACCCCGTGGATGGCCAGCGGCCAGTCTGCAGCTTTCTTTGTGCTCATCCCCTCACCCGGTCATGGTTCGTGCGGTCAATGCTACGCGGGTCGGCGCGCCGGCGCGTTACCCTGGGATAGGTGGAATTACCAATGAGTCCGGTCCATGCGCCGCCTTGTGCGCTGCACAAGGCGCGGCGGGCGGCTCAGACCTGCGTGCCCTCGCGCAGGTCGACCACCTTGCGGTACTGGCTCGGCGTGACGCCGATATGGTGGCGGAAGAAGCGCGTGAAATGCCCGGGCGCGCTGAACCCGAGCCGGTAGCCCAGGTCGGCGATGGGGCTGTGCGTGTTGGCGAGGCCCTCGAACGCGGCCTCCATGCGCAACTCGTTGGCGAACACCGCCGGGGTCAGGTTGGTGGCGCGGCGGAACAGTTCGAAGAAATGGGCGCGCGACAGGCCGCAGTCGGAAGCCAGCCCGTCGCAGTCGAGGTCTTCGCCGATGCTCGCGCGCAGGATCCCGATCGCCTTGCGGATGCGCGGGTCGTAACGCACGGCGAGGCCGCCCCCGCGCAGCGCGTCGGTCTCCTTCCACAGCGAGAACGGCTCGATGACCGCGATCATCAGGTCGAAGATCAGCGCCTCGGCGCGCTGGTAGGAAGTGTCGGTCATCGAGACCATCGCCCCGGCCAGGTCGTCGGCGACGCGGCGGATGCGCGGCGTCACCGGCACGCCGTTCTGCGGGAAGAACCGCGGATGGCCGGATACGGACAGCTGCGCATGGATCTCGCCCAGCCACGCCGGCTCGATGTACAGCGCGAGGATGAACGTCGAATCGGTGGAGCAGTGCTCGTAGGCGTGCGGCTCCCAGGCGTTCACCAGCACCGCGCGGTCGTCGGTGAGCGGGTAGCGCACGCCGCGCACCCTGAACGCGCCGTCCGCGCCGAATACCTTCACCAGCACGTGGCAGTGGTGGTGGGCATGGGTCACCAACGGGACGTTCAGGTCGATGAGCCCGACCCGCCCGAACCTGCCCTGCAGAAAAGTGATTCCCCTCGACATGGGCCAGATTCTAAACCAGCCGGGGATGCGGTCTCATGCGCCGACCGTCACCTGCACGCGCTGGACCGAGTTGTTGCCGAACCCGCTCACGTCCGCCACGGGCTCCATGGGCTGGACCACCCCGTTGGCATCGGTGGCCCGGCACGCAAGCACGTGCTCTCCCGGCACCGCGTCCCATTCATACGACCAGCCGCGCCACGCCCAGGGGCCGGCCTGCGGATCGAGCCTCGCCTCGTGCCAGGCGCCGTCCACGGCCACTTCCACCCGGCCTACCTGTACACCGCCCCCCGACCACGCCCGCCCGATGAGCCGGACGCGGCCCGGCTGGACCAGCCGCCGCCGGGTATAGAAATCCGGGATGCCCGGCGGGGCCATCAGCGAATTCACGCGAATGTGCGTGCAGGGCACGCCCGGGTCACCGGACTGGGCGCGAAAATGGTAGCTCCCCAGCTGCTGGACCCCGTCGAACGGCTGCGCCACTGCCTCGATGCCGGCCAGCCACTTCACGCTGGCCATGCCGTACCAGCCGGGCACCACCAGGCGCAACGGCGCGCCGTGCTGGGGCAGCAGCGGCTGGCCGTTCATCGCATAGACGACCAGCACGTCCGGGCGCATCGCCTCGGCCACCGTCAGGCTGCGCGCGTAATCGTGCTCGGTGCCGCGGTCGATGCCGCGGTCGGTGCCGCGAAACACGATCTCCTTCGCACCCGGCCGCACCCCGGCCGCCTCGAGCAGCCCGGCGAGCGGCGTGCCCGTCCATTCCGCGGTGGACACCCCCTCCTCCAGCCAGGGCATGGAGGGATAGCGCGGCGACATCTGGCCCCGGCCGTTGCCCGCGCACTCGAGCGTGACGCGCAGGGTCTTCGCCGGCAGGGCGCGGATCGCGTCGAGGCCTAGCTCGCGCGGCCGCTCCACCAGCCCGGCGATGCCGAGCCTCCATCCGGCCGCATCGCCGGGCGGGATGTCGAAATGGATGAGCAGGTAATGCAGGCCCGCGGGGGTCACGTCGTAGCGCAGCGCCTCGAGCGGCATGCCGCTGTTGCGCGAAGCGAGCGCGACTTCCTCCTGCATGTAGCGGCCTACGATCGGCGGGCGGCGCGTAAGGGCCATGGGTGTGCCGGTGGTCGAAAGACCGGATTCTAGTGCAGGGCGCGGCGCGGCGATGCACCAGCGCGCGCGGCTCCCCTATAATCTGCGCCAATGAGCACCCGGCCGGAATCTGCGCTGCACATGGATCTCCAGGGATTCATGGCCCGGCTTCCGCGCGGCGACCTGTGGGTGTTCGGTTACGCCTCCCTGATGTGGGCGCCGGATTTCCGCTACGCCGAGCGGCGCGCCGGCATCGTCCACGGCTTCCACCGCTCCCTCTGCGTCTATTCGCATCGCTACCGGGGCACCCCCGAGATCCCCGGCCTGGTGATGGGCCTGTGCCCCGGCGGCTCGTGCTGGGGAGTCGCGTTCCGCATCGAAGCGCGCCATGTCCGGAAGACGCTCAAGGTCCTCTGGGAACGGGAAATGCTCAACCGCGTCTACGAGCCGCGCCTGGTCCCGGTCAGGATCGGCCGCCGCGTCGTCCGCGCAATCACGTTCGTCGCGGACGCGGCCCACCGCCAGTTTGCCGGTCACCTGAGCGTGATGCAGACGGCACGGATCGTCGCGCAAGGATGCGGGCAGCGCGGGCACAACATCGAGTACCTTGCGCAAACGGTGGCGCACATGGAGGAGCTTGGCGTGCGCGAAGGTCACCTGCACCAGGTGCTCGGCGCCGCGCGCAAGCTCTGCGGCGGCTAGGCCTGTTTTACGGCCAGCACGGCCCGCTCGAAACGCCGCATCGCCTCGGCCAGCACTGCACGCTGGGTCCCGAAATTCAGCCGCACGAACTGCGGGGCGCCGAAATCCGCACCGGGCGACAGCCCCAGGCCGTGCGCGAGGAAATGGGCGTGCGGGTCGGGTAGGCCCAGCCCGCTGCAATCGATCCAGGACAGGTAAGTGGCCTCGAGGTGCGCGGCCGCCACGCCCGGCAGGCGCGCCACCGTCGCCTCGACCAGGTCCCGGTTGGCGCGCAGGTACCCGAGCAGCGCGCCGAGCCACGCGCCGCCGTCGCGATAGGCGGCCAGCGCGGCCTCATAGCCGAACAGCGAGGCATCGTGCACCGACTTCTTCAGGTCGAACGAGAAGGCCTCGCGCAGGGCCGGGTCCTCGATGATCGCGTAGGCAACGCCGACGCCGGCCGTATTGAAGGTCTTGGAAGGCGCCATCAGCGTGACCGTGCGGCGCGAGATTTCGGGCGCCAGGCTGGCGATCGGGACGTGCGCCTTGCCCTCGTCCAGCAGCAGGTCGCAGTGGATCTCGTCCGATACGACCAGCAGGTCGTGCTTCGCCGCGAAAGCGGCGAGCCTGGCCAGTTCGTCGCGGGTAAAGACCGTCCCGCCGGGGTTGTGCGGGTTGCAGAGCATCAGCATGCGCGATTCGGCGCGCACCGACGACGCGAGCGCCGCCTCGTCCCAGACCCAGCGGCCGGCATCCAGCACGATGGGCACATCGGTCCACGGGCGCGGCGCATACCGGGCCGCCCGGAAGAGGTGGTAGTACACCGGGGCCGGCGACAGGATGTGCTCGCCCGGCCGGGTCAGGCGGCTGGCGGCCATGTACAGGCCGGATACCACGCCGGGCAGGTAGACGACCCATTCCGGTGCAACCTTCCAGCCATACAGGCGAGCCATGCGCGACACGATGAGCTCGCGCAGCTCGGGCGGGGGCGAGGTATAGCCGAAGATGCCGTGCTCGACGCGCCGCCGCAGGGCCTCGATGACCGCCGGCGGCGCGCGAAAGTCGGTATCCGCCACCCACAGCGGGATGACGTCGCGCCCGGCGTACTTCTCCCAGCGCATGCTGTGCGTGCCGCTGCGGTCGACCGGCGCGTCGAAATCGAATGGGCTCATCGGTAGGGTGCGGGTAGGCTGGCCGACAGTATCGCAGAAGCCGGCCGGGTCCCGGCGGTCAGCCACCGTTCAGGTTGGATCGCGATTGCCGGTTCGTGCCTGATCGTAGAGAATCCGGGCGGAGCCGCGCGGGGCAGCACCCGCACCGCGCGGCCGCCGCACGGAAAACGGGCCGACACAGAGCCCGGATCGCACTTCACAACCCGGAGGAGACGGATGAAGGCCCTGCTTGCCCTATCCCGACTGGTCGACGCGTTCACCGAACGCGTAGGACGGCTCACCTATTGGCTGATCCTCGTGGCGGTGGTCATCAGCACCGGCAACGCGATCATCCGATACGCGTTCAACATCAGCTCCAACGCGTGGCTGGAACTGCAGTGGTACCTGTTCTCGGCCGTGTTCCTGTTCTGCGCGGGCTACGCGCTGCTGCACAACCAGCACGTGCGCATCGACGTCATTTCCTCGCACTTCGGCAGGCGCACGCGGGCGTGGATCGACATCCTCGGCACGCTGTTCTTCCTGCTGCCGATGGCCATCACCATCATGTGGCTGTCCTGGCCGGTGTTCGTCGACGCGTACACGCACAATGAGGTATCCACCAACGCCGGCGGCCTGGTGGTCTGGCCGGCCCGTCTGATGGTTCCGGTCGGCTTCCTGCTGCTGGTGCTGCAGGGCCTGTCGGAGATGATCAAGCGGATCGCCTTCCTGCTCGGCATGATTCCCGACCCGTCCGAAAAGGACGCGGGACCGAGCGCGGAGGAGGAACTGGCCGCGGAGATCCGCCGCCTGAGGGGGGAAGCGACATGAGCGCATTCGTCATCGCCAACATGGCGCCGCTGATGTTCGGCGCCCTGGTCGTGTTCCTGCTGGCCGGCTACCCGGTGGCCTTTGCGCTCGCGGCCAACGGGATCTTCTTCGGCCTGATCGGCGTCGAGCTCGGCATGCTCGAGCCGTCGCTGTTCCAGGCGCTGCCGCAGCGCATCTGGGCGGTGATGTCGAACGACACGCTGCTCGCGGTGCCGTTCTTCACGTTCATGGGCCTGATCCTCGAACGCAGCGGCATGGCCGAGGACCTGCTCGACACGATCGGCCAGCTGTTCGGCCCGCTGCGCGGCGGGCTGGCGATCGCCGTGATCTGCGTAGGCGCCTTATTGGCGGCCACCACCGGCGTCGTGGCGGCCTCGGTCATCTCGATGGGCCTGATTTCGCTGCCGATCATGCTGCGCTACGGCTACGACCGGCGGTTCGCCTCGGGCGTGATCGCGGCCTCCGGTACGCTCGCCCAGATCATCCCGCCGTCCCTCGTGCTGATCGTGCTGGCCGACCAGCTCGGCAAATCGGTCGGCGACATGTACGCCGGGGCCTTCATCCCGGGCCTGACGCTGGCGAGCTTGTACGTGCTCTACGCGGTCGGCGTCGCGGTGTTCAAGCCGTCGTGGGCGCCCGCCCTGCCCGTGGAAGCGCGGATCTTCCGCGAGCCCAACGGCTCCAGCGGCACGCCTTCGCTGATCGTGCTGTTCATCGTATCCACCGCGGCCGCCGTCGCCTTCGCGAAATACTATTTCCCGGCCCCCGACGCGCCGGTCGACGAGATGCTGGTTGTATCGACCTCGGTGGGCGTGGCCGTCGCCTTCTTCGCGTCGGTCCTGAACTACCTCTTCAAGCTCGGGCTGCTGTCCCGCATGGCCGAGCGCGTGACCTTCGTGCTGATCCCGCCGCTGGCGCTGATCTTCCTCGTGCTCGGCACCATCTTCCTCGGGGTGGCGACGCCGACCGAGGGCGGCGCGATGGGCGCGAGCGGCGCGCTCGTGATGGCGATCGCGCGCCGCAGGCTCAGCTTCCCGCTGATCCGCCAGGCCATGGATTCGACGGCGAAGCTGACTGCGTTTGTCGTGTTCATCCTGGTGGGCGCGCGCGTGTTCAGCCTGACCTTCTACGGGGTCGACGGCCACATCTGGGTGGAGCACCTGTTGACCGGCCTGCCGGGCGGCCAGCTGGGCTTCCTGATCGTGGTGAACGTCCTGGTGTTCGTGCTCGCGTTCTTCCTCGACTTCTTCGAGCTGGCCTTCATCATCGTGCCGCTGCTCGGGCCGGTGGCCGAGAAGCTGGGCATCGACCTGATCTGGTTCGGCATCCTGCTCGGCGTCAACATGCAGACCTCGTTCATGCACCCGCCGTTCGGGTTCGCGCTTTGCTACCTGCGCAGCGTGGCGCCCGCCAAGGACTTCATCGACCGGGGCTC
>JAFEDL010000070.1:11484-22288 GCA_018241645.1 Pseudomonadota bacterium | reverse complement strand
GCCGTTCGTGGTCGAGAACCGTCCCGGGGCCGGCGGCACCATAGGCGCGGATGCGGTGGCGAAGGCGGCGCCCGACGGGTACACGCTGCTGCTCTGCGTCACCGCGAGCCAGACGATCGCGCCCGCGATCTACAAGTCGCTGCCGTACGATGCGGGGCGCGACTTCAAGCCGGTGGCGCTGGTGGCCACGATCCCGGTGACGCTGGTGGTGCATCCCTCGGTGCCTGCGCACACCGCGCGCGAGCTGGTGGCGGTGGCGAAAGCGGCCCCTGCGCCGATGCAGTTCGCCTCCAGCGGCAGCGGCGCGATCCCGCACCTCGCGGGCGAGCTGTTCCAGCTCTCGCAAGGGGTGAAGCTGGTCCACGTGCCGTACAAGGGCGCGCCGCTGGCGATGTCGGACCTGCTGTCCGGCCGCGTGCAGCTGATGTTCGACAACCTGCCCACGGTGCTCGCGCACATCCGATCGGGCAAGTTGCGCGCGCTCGCGGTGGCGGGGAACAAGCGTGCCCGCGCGCTGCCCGACCTGCCCACCCTCGCTGAAGCAGGCGTGCCCAACGTGGAAGTGGGCTCGTGGTTCGGCGTGCTCGCGCCGGCCGGCACGCCAGACGCGATCGTCGCGACGCTCACGCGCGAGACCGCGAAGGCAGTTGCGGCCGACGACGCGAAGGCGCGAATGGACGCGATGGGCGCCGAGCCCGCGTACCTCGCGCCCGACGAGTTCGCAAGACTCATCCGCGCCGACACCGACAAGTGGGCGAAGCTGGTCAAGGCGACCGGCGCGCAGGCAGACTGAACGCAAACCGCAGACAGGAGGACCCCATGGCATTCAAGGTGATCATCCCCGAAGGCTCCCCGCCGCCGCTGGCGCCGTACTCGCCGGGCGCGAAGGCCGGCAACGTGGTCTACGTCGGCGGCACGCTGGCGATGGACGCGGCCGGAAAGACCGTGGGCGTCGGCGACGTGCGCGCGCAGACGCGGCACGTGCTCGAGGGCATCAAGGCGGTGCTGGCCGCGGCCGGCGGCCGCATGACGGACATCGCGTTCAACCAGATCTTCCTCAAGGACCTGGCCGACTACGCGGCGATGAACGAGGTCTACAAGGAATACTTCCCGCAGAACCCGCCGGCGCGGTACTGCATCCGGGCCGACCTCGTGCGGCCGGACTTCCTCGTGGAGATCGCATCCACGGCCCACATCGGAAACTGAGCAACCAGACCATGAGCCTTTCCGCACCGGCGGCGCGCCGCCACATGCATACCCGCAGGATCCAGTGCGAGGGCTTCGAGCGCGAGGACGGCCTCTGGGACATCGAGGCGCGCATCGTCGACACCAAGACCTACGAGGTGACCGAGCCCTATCGCGGCAAGCGCGCGGCCGGCATGCACGTGCACGACATGGAACTGCGCCTGACGCTCGACCGCGAGATGGTGGTGAAGGACATCGAGGTCTCCACCAACGACGCGCCCTACCAGCCTTGCTTCACGGTGGCCCCGGCCTACAAGGGCCTCATCGGCGCCAGGATCGGCGCCGGCTGGAGGAAAGCCGTGAACGAAAACGTGGGCGGCACTAAAGGCTGCACACACTTGCGCGAGCTGCTGATGCCGGCCGCGACCGTGGCCTTCCAGACCATGGGCAGCTGGCCGAAGGAGGGCGAAGTCGCGACCGAGGGCAAGCCCAGCCAGGCCGCCGCCAAGCCGTATTTCCTCGACGGGTGCAAGGCCTGGGCGTCGGACGGCGAGGTGGTGGCGAAGCTGTTCCCGCTGCACCACGTGAAGACCCGCTGAACGCGCCGGCATGACCGCAACACTCTACTTCGGCGGCCTTGTCCGCCCGGGCGAGCAGGTCGCCGCGCGTGGCGTAAAGCTGGCCGGGGGGTTCGCGAAGTTCGGGATGCGGGAGGGCGACGTGGTCGCTCTGCTGCTGCGCAACGACCCCATCTACACCGACGTCATCCTCGCGTGCCGCGCCGGCGGCTTCTACTACTGCCCCGTGAACTGGCACTTCACGCGCGACGAGGTGGCGTTCCTGCTGTCGGACAGCGGCGCCAGGGCGTTGATCGTGGAGGCGGACCTGTACGCGACGGTGAAGGATGTCGTGCCCGCGGGCGTGCAGGTGATCGTTTCCGGCGGCGCGCCGGCGGGCACCCACGACTACGAATCCTGGCTCGCGGCGCAACCGGCCTATGCCGGGCCGGTCGTGTCGCCGCGCGGCCACATCGCCTATACCTCGGGCACCACGGGACGGCCCAAGGGCGTGCTGCGCAAGCCGTGGCCGGTGGGGCAGGCGGAGGAAGGCCAGCGCCGCGCCGACAAGCTCGCGGCCGAGTGCTTCGGCGTGGTCCCCGGCTGCCGCACGCTGATGCCGGCCCCGCTCTACCACAGCGCGCCGAGCCTGATCACCCAGACCGCGCTGCGCCTCGCCGAGCGGCTGGTGATCATGCCGCGCTTCGACGCCGAGGAAACGCTCCGCCTGGTCGAGGCGCATCGCATCGACCTCGTGTACATGGTGCCGACGATGTACATCCGCCTGCTCAAGCTCCCCGAGGCCGCGCGGCGGCGCTACGACCTGTCGTCGCTGCGCTTCATCGCGTCCACCGGCTCGCCCTGCCCGCCCGAGGTGAAGCGCGCGATGATCGACTGGCTGGGCCCGAAGATCTACGAGACTTACGCCGCGAGCGAAACCGGCCTGATCACGGTGATGTCCTCCGCCGAGGCCCTGGAGCGGCCGGGCAGCGCCGGCCGGCCGGTGGGCGAGGCGGTGGTGCGCATCGTCGGCGAGGACGGGCGACCCTGCGCGGTCGGCGAGGTCGGCCTCATCTACATGCGCCAGCCGGCGTACGCGGACTTCACCTACGTGGGCAACGATGCGGCGAGGAAGGCCATCGAACGCGACGGCCTGGTCACGCTGGGCGACATGGGCTACCTCGACGCCGCGGGGTACCTGTACATCTGCGACCGCTCGGCGGACATGGTGATCTCGGGCGGCGTGAACATCTACCCGGCGGAGATCGAGCACGCGCTCATCGGCTGCCCGGGCGTGCTCGACTGCGCGGTGTTCGGCGTGCCCGACGCGGAAATGGGCGAGCGGCTGATGGCCGCGATCCTGCCGGAGCACGGCGCGCATGTGGATGCCGCGCAGGTGGAGCGCTGGCTGCGCCCGCGCATCGCCGGCTACAAGATCCCGCGCGACGTGACCGAGGTGGCCGAATTCCCGCGCGACGACAACGGCAAGGTCGCCAAGAGGAAGCTGCGCGCGAAGTACTGGGAAGGGCGCGAGAGGCGCGTCTAGCGCTAGTGCATGGCGCCCATCATGTGGTCGGGCAGCCAGGTCGCGATTTCCGGGAACACGCACAGGATCACGATCTGCAGCATCATGCAGAGCACGTACGGGATGGTCCCCCACATGATGCGCGTCACCGGCACGTCGGGCGCTATCGAGCTCACGATGTAGATGTTCAGGCCCACCGGCGGGTGGATCAGGCCGATCTCCATGTTGATCGTCAGGATCACGCCGAACCAGACCGGGTCGAAGCCGGCCGCCTTGATGATCGGGTAGAGGATCGGCGCGGTCATCAGGATCACCGCCGCGGGCGGGATGAAGAAGCCGCACACCAGCAGGAACACGTTGATCATCGCCATCAGCACCCAGCGGTTGACGTGCATCTCGGCGATCGACTGGGCGAGGGTCTGCGTGAGGTAGAGCGAGGTCAGCATGTAGCCGAACAGCACCGCGGCGGCGATGATCATCAGGATCATGACCGACTCGCGCGTGGTGTCGCGCAGGATCGCCCACCAGTCCCGCGGCCGCCACATCCGGTAGATCGCCACCGCCATGACCACGCACAGCGCGGCGCCCACGCCGGCGGCTTCCGAAGGCGTGGCGACGCCGCCGTACAGGACGTACATGACGCCCACGATGATGGCCAGGAAGGGCGCGATCTTGGGGATGGAGTGGAACTTCTCCTTCCACGAATAGCGGAAGTCCGCGGCGTGCGAACGGAAGCCGCGCTTCCAGATGATGAACAGGGTCCACAGGATGAACAGCCCGGTCAGCATGATCCCGGGCAGCACGCCGGCGAGGAACAGGCGCCCGATCGAGGTCTCCGTGGCGATGCCGTACAGGATGAACGTGATCGACGGCGGGATCAGGATCCCGAGGGTGCCGCCCGCGCAGATGGAGCCGGTGGCGATGTCGTCCGGGTAGCCGCGCTTCCTCATCTCGGGGATGCCCATCCGGCCGATCGCCGCGCAGCAGGCGGGCGAGGACCCGGTGAGCGCGGCGAAGATGGCGCAGGCGCCCAGGTTGGAGATCACGAGGCCCCCGGGCAGCCGGTACAGCCAGCGGTCCAGGGCCTCGTACAGGTCCTTGCCCGCCGGCGACGAGCCGATGGCCGCGCCCATCATCACGAACATCGGGATCGACACCAGCGTGAAATCGTTGAGGCCCGCGTAGAAGGTCTCGGCCACCACGTGCAGCGCGTCGAACCCCTGGAAGGCCACGATGAACACGATCGACACCGCACCCAGGCCGAAAGCAACCGGCGCGCCCGACAGCAGCACCGCGAGCGTGATCACCAGGACCAGCAGGCCCTGCTGGGTCGGGCTCATGACAGGCGCCCGGTGGCCAGGCCAAATGGCGGCTCGCGCCCGCTGGCGAGGCAGGCGAGGTCGGCGAGCGCCTGCAGCGCGAGGATGCCGAGGCCCACCGGCATGCACGCATACGGGATCCACAGGCGCGCCCGCCACATGGTGTCCGAGACCCATTTGTTGTCCCAGGCCTCCCGCCAGAACAGGAAGGTGAGCACGCACATGGTGATCACGAAGAACAGCGTGAGCGCGGAGGCGAATACCGCCATCCAGAAACGCAGCCGCGGCCCCGCATAGAGGGGCAGCACGTCGACGTTCACGTGGCCGCGCGTCATCAGCACGAAGGGGCTGCCGATGAAGGTCGCCGCCACCAGGCTGTAGGTCACGAAGTCCGTCTGCCAGATGGTGTTCTGGTTGAGCACGTACCGCACGAACACCATGTGGCAGACCACGAGCACGCCGAGCCCGATCAGCCCGGCGGCGACGACGCCGCAGGCGCGCGAGACTGCCCTGACAGCGCGGACGAAACGATCCATGCCGACGCCCGTCCGCGCCGGCCGCTACTTGACGCTCAGCGCCGCGTCGATCAGCTGCTTGCCGTCCGGGACTTCCTTGGCGAACTCCGCGTAGGAGCTGCCCTGGGCGACCTTGACCCAGGCGTCGTACTCGGCCGGCGTGAGGGTGATGACCTCGACCTTGTGGTCCCTGAAGGTCTTGACCATGGCGTCGTCGAGCCCCTTGGCCTCCTTGGCGAAATACTCCTGCGCCTTGCGGCCCGCCTTCATCAGCGCGTCCTGCTGGGGCTTAGAGAGCCGGTTGTAGCTCTTCTTGGACATCAGCACCGGCTCGTACATGAACCAGAGCGCGTTGTCCCCCGGCGCGGTGACGCACTTCACCTGCTCGTAGATGCGGAACGAGACGAAGCTCCCGGTGCTGGTGTCCGTCGCCTCGGCCACGCCGGTCTGCAGCGCGTTGTAGACCTCGTTGCTGGGGACCGACACGATGGAGGCGCCGGCGGCCTGCCACATGGACGCGAACGTCGGCCCCGCCGAGCGGATCTTCACGCCCTTGATGTCGGCCGGGCTGCGCACGCAGGCCTTCTTCGAGGCGAAGGCGCCGGCCAGCCACGCGTCCGACAGGACGACCACGCCGGCCTTGTCGATCTTCGCCTTGATCTCCTGCATGAATTTCGAGTCGTTGAGGCGCGCCGCGCGCTCATGGCTGCGCACCAGCCCCGGCATCAGGGTGGCGCCGAACGCGCGCACCTTGCCGCTGGCGTAGTCGAGCGGGAACGAGGAGATGTCGAGCTGCCCGTTGACCAGCGCGTTCCACTGCTCGTTCGGCTTGAACAGGGCCGCGCCGGGGAAGACCTGGACGTCGAGGTCGACGTTCGCCGCCTTGGCCTCCCGCGCGATGATCTGCACCATCTCGTCGCGCACGTCGCCCTTGCCGCCGGGAAACTGGTGCGAGGCGCGCAGCACGATCGGCGCCGCCGCGGCTGAAGTGCAGAATGCGGCGGCAAGCGCCGCCAGGATGATGCGTTGCTTGGACTGGCCCATTGTGTCTCCTCCGGTAATGGTGACTGGTTTCTCCCGGAACGCCGCGGTCTGCCGCCGCGGTCGCTGAAGCATCCCCGCCATCGCGGGAGCCGTATCCTAGTGCCCCGGCGGGGCGGCGGCAAATGCTGCCGCGCAGCGAGGCGCCGCCGGGTTCGTTACAGGGCGCTCGCCAGCATGCGCCGCCCGCCCTCCAGGACGGGCAGCAGGCGCTTGACCATTTCATCGCGCGTCATGCGCTTGGCCTGCACCGCCAGGCTCATCGCCGCGACGGTGCGCCCGGCGGAATCCACCACCGGCACCGCGATCACGCGCAGGCCGAGCTCGATTTCCTCGTCGCCGATCGCGTAGCCTTGGCTGCGCGCGGCGCGGATCGCGTCCAGCAGTTCGCCCATTCCCGTGAGGGTCCGGGGGGTGAGCTTGCGCAGGTGCATGGCGCGCAGCGCCTCGCGCGCCGCCGCGTCGGTCCCGGCCGCGAGCATCACGCGGCCCGTGGCCGCGCAGTAGGCGGGCAGCCGGGTGCCCACGCCCACCCCCACCGACAGGCTGCGGCGCGTGGTGGAACGGGCCACGAACACGATGTCGGTGCCGTCGAGGATGGACACCGAGGCCGACTCGCCGCTGCGCTCCGACATCGTCTCGAGCACGGGCTGCACGAGCTTGGGCACCGGTGTCGAAGTGAGGTAGGCGTGCCCGAGGCGCAGCACGCGCGGCGCCAGGCGGAAGTACTTGCCGTCGAATTCGGCGTAGCCCAGGTGCTCGAGCGTGCGCAGGCAGCGGCGGGCGGACGCGCGCGACAGGCCGGTGACCTGGGCAGCCTCGGACAGCGTGAGGCGGGGGCGGCTCGCGCCGAAGGCCTCGATGATCGCCAGGCCCTTCTCCAGGCCGGCGATCCGCTCGCGCGTCCCGGCGTCGGGCGCAGCCCCGGCATGCGAATCCCGCGTTGACATGATTCTCGTTCCGCCCTAAGTTACGTTCGATTATCGCAGAATTGTTCGAATAGCGAACACGCTTTCGCAACTGCCCGGGACACCCGGGCGAAATAACTATAAAAAGGAGACACATGAAACGGCTCTTCATCCTGTTTGCCTGCGCCGCCGCGGCGCTCGGCGCCGCGCCCGCCCTTGCCCAGGGGGGATATCCGAACAAGCTAGTGAAGATCGTCGTGCCGTTCCCGGCCGGCGGCTCCGCCGACGTGCTCGCGCGCATCGTCGGCGAAAAGCTCTCCGCCAAATGGGGGCAGCCGGTGCTGGTCGAGAACCGCGTGGGGGCGGGCGGCAACATCGGCGCGGAAGCCGTGTACAAGTCCGACCCGGACGGCTACACGATCCTGTCCAGCCCGCCGGGTCCGCTGTCGATCAACCACAACCTGTACAAGCAGCTCGCCTTCGACCCGAACAAGTTCGTGCCGGTCACGGTGCTGGCCATCGTGCCCAACGTGATCACCGCCCGGCTCGACCTGCCGGCGAATTCGGCGAAGGAGCTGATCGCCTACGCCAAGGCGAACCCGGGCAAGGTGGTCTATGCCTCGCAGGGCAACGGTTCCACCTCGCACCTGTCGGCGCAGATGTTCGCCACCATGGCGGGGGTTGAACTGACGCACATCCCATACAAGGGCGAAGGCCCCGCGCTGGTGGACATCGTCGCCGGGCGCGTCGACATCTTCATCGGCAACATCGCGGCCGCGCTGCGCTTCCAGCAGGCGGGGAAGGTGAAGTTCCTCGGCGTGGCGAGCGCCCGCCGCAGTCCGGTGGCGCCGGACACGCCGTCGGCGCCGGAAATCGGCATGCCCGATTTCATCGCCAGCGCGTGGTTCGCCTTCGTGATGCCGCCCGGCACGCCGAACGCCATCGTCCAGCAGGTCAACGCCGCCACCGTGGAGGCGCTGAGGATGCCCGACGTGCGCCAGCGCTTCCTCGAGCAGGGCGCCGAACCCGTCGGCAACAGCACCGCCGAGATGGCCGCATTCGTGAAGGAAGAGATGGCGCGCTGGCAGAAGGTCATACAGACCGCGAACGTCACGCTGCAATAACCCGTCCCCAGGAGCCCACGCATGACCGCACCCGCCGGCATTTCACCCGAACCCCGCGTCGCCTGGCCCCCGGGCATGGTGTCCGGCGCGCCGTACTGGGCCTACCAGGACGAGGCCACCTACCGCCTCGAGCAGAAGCGCGTCTTCGAGGGCCCGGTGTGGAACTTCGTGTGCCTGGAGGCCGACGTCGGCAGGCCCGGCGACTACCGCACGACCTTCGTGGGCGAGATGCCCGTGATCGTGGTGCGCGGGGACGACGGCGAGATCTATGCATTCGAAAACCGCTGCACGCATCGCGGGGCGCTCATCGCCCTCGACGACGGCGGCAGCGGCGCGAAGGACTTCCAGTGCGTCTACCACGCCTGGACCTACGACCAGAAGGGCACCCTCAAGGGCATCGCGTTCGAGGAGGGCTCCAACGGCCAGGGCGGCATGCCCCGGGACTTCGACAAGGCGAAGAACAGCCCCCGCAAGCTCTATACGACGACGTTGTGCGGGCTGGTGTTCGCGAGCCTGTCGGACGAGGTGCCGCCGATCGAGGAGTACCTGGGCGAGGCCATCCTCGGCCGGATCGAGCGCGTGCTGAAGAAGCCCGTCGAGGTGATCGGCCGCTTCACGCAGGCGCTGCCCAACAACTGGAAGCTCTACACGGAGAACGTGAAGGACACCTACCACGCGAGCCTGCTGCATCTCTTCTTCGGGACCTTCCGCATCACGCGCCTCACGCAGGGCGGGGGCGTGCTGGTGAGCGAGGACGGGGGGCACCATGCGAGCTACACGATCGACGCGCCCGGCGACGCCAACAGCCAGGAGTATGCGAAGCAGGGCATCCGCTCGGAGAGCAAGGGCTACCGGCTGCGGGACCCGAGCCTGCTCGATTCGGTGGACGAGTTCGGCGACCGCATCCAGCTGCAGATCCTCACCGTGTTCCCGGGGTTCGTGCTGCAGCAGATCCACAACTGCCTGGCGGTGCGCCAGATCCTGCCCAAGGGGGTGGGTCAGATGGAGCTCAACTGGACGTACCTGGGCTTTGCCGACGACACGCCGGAAATGCGCAAGCGCCGCCTCAAGCAGGCCAACCTGGTCGGCCCGGCCGGCTTCGTGTCGATGGAGGACGGCTGCGTGGGCGGTTTCGTGCAGCGCGGCGTGGCCACCGCGGGCGACGAGTTCTCGGTCATGAAGATGGGCGGGGACGGCACGCAGACCGACACCACGCGCGCCACCGAGGCTTCGGTGCGCGGGTTCTGGAAGGCGTACCGCAACCTGATGGGGATATGAGATGGGCGCCATGACCGATCGGGGAACCGCGCCGGCCGCCGACCTCGCCGCGCGCCTGATCCAGCTGAACTCGGAGTACGCGCGCGCCATCGACGACGCGCGCTTCGAGGCCTGGCCGGAGATGTTCTTCGAGGACTGCCTCTACATGCTGACCACCGCGGACAACCACGCCGCGGGCATGCCGGCCGGCCTGATGTACGCCGACTCGCGCGGCATGCTGTTCGACCGCATCTCGGCGCTGCGCGAAGCCAACATCTACGAGCGCCAGCGCTACCGCCACATCGTCGGCCTGCCCGCCGTGCTTTCGGCGGCGGACGGCAGGGTCCGCACCGAGGCGTCCTTCCTCGTGGTGCGCATCATGCGCGACGGCAGGATGGACGTGTTCGCCACCGGGCGCTACCTCGACCTGGTCGAGGCGGACGCGGACGGGTCGCTGCGCTTCAGGGAACGCGTCGTCGTGTGCGACAGCAACCGGTTCGACACGCTCGTCGCGATCCCCCTGTGAAGCGCATCGCCATCGCCATCGGGGACCCGAACGGCATCGGCCCCGAGATCGCCGTCAAGGCGGCAAGGACATTCGCGGGCGGCGGCATCGAGCCGGTGCTGGTGGGCGACGAGTTCGTGATCCGCCGGTACGGCGGGGAGGGCCTCGCGATCGCGCCCGTCAATGCGCTGGACCCGGCCGGGTTTGCGCCCGGCAGGGTCGACCCGCGCGCGGGGGCGGCGACGGTCGCCTACGTGCGAGAGGCGGTGCGGCTGGTGAATGCGGGCGAGGCGGCGGCGATCGTGGCCTGCCCGCAGTCGGAGACCGCGATCAACGGCGCCGGGATCCCCTTCTCGGGCTACGCGGGCCTGCTCGCGCAACTCACCAACACGCCCGAGGACCGGGTGTTCCTGATGCTGGTGGCCGCGGGGCTGCGCATCGCGCACGTGACGCTGCACGAAAGCGTGAAGAGCGCGCTCGGCCGGATCACCACGGACCGCGTCGTGGCGGCGGGCCTGGCCGCGGCGAAGGCGGTGCGGCGGCTCGGGGTCGCGAACCCGAGACTGGGCGTGTTCGGCATCAACCCGCACGCGGGCGAGGGCGGCCTGTTCGGCGACGACGACGACCGGATCGGCGTGCCCGCGGTGGCGCGGCTGCGGGAACTCGGCGTGCTCGCCGACGGCCCGGTGGGCGCGGACGTGATGCTGTCGCAGCGCAAGCACGACGTGTACCTCGCGATGTTCCACGACCAGGGCCACATCCCGATGAAGCTGCTGTCGCCGCTGCGCTCCTCCGCGTTGTCGATCGGCACGCCGGTGCTGTTCTCCAGCGTCGGCCACGGCTGTGCGCACGACATCGCGGGCAAGGA
>JAFEDL010000070.1:5955-11447 GCA_018241645.1 Pseudomonadota bacterium | reverse complement strand
CCGGATGGCCTTCACGATCCGGGTGGCGGACACCGACATCGCATTCCCCTGCGAGGCCGGCACGACCATCCTCGAGGCGGCGCGGCTCGCGGGCTACGAGATGCCGTACTCCTGCCTGCGCGGCGCCTGCGCCAGCTGCCGGGGGCTCGTGCGCAGCGGGGAGGTCGAGACGCCGTATCCGGAGGACCTGTACATCCTCTTCTGCCAGACCCGGCCCCGGTCCGACCTCGAGATCGTGCCGCGCGAGATCCGGCGCATCGACCCGGGCGCCAAAAGCACGATCGATGCGAAGGTCCTGCGCGTGACCGAGGCGGCCGACGACGTGCGGATCGTGCAGCTGCGCTTCCCGCCCGGCGTGCGAGTGAAGTTCAAGGCGGGACAGTACCTCGACGTGATCCTCGCCGACGGCGCGAGGCGCAGCTTCTCGATGGCCAACGCCCCGCAGCAGAGCGACATCGCCGTCCTGCACGTGCGCGTGGTGCCGGGCGGCCGGTTTGCGGAGGAAGTCCTGCCCGGCCTCGCGGCGGGCGGCACGCTGCGCGTCGAACTGCCTTCGGGCGATTTCTGGCTGCGCGAGGGCGACAGGCCCGTGGTGTTTGTCGCGAGCGGCACGGGATTCGCGCCCATCAAGTCCATCCTCGAGGACACGTTCCGCAAGGGCGGCGCGCGGCAGATGGCCCTCTACTGGGGCGCGCGCCGGGAGAAGGACCTGTACCTGTCCGGCCTGCCGGAGAAATGGGCGGCGCAGCACGCGAATTTCCGCTACGTCCCGGTGCTGTCCGAACCCGGCGCGGAGTGGGCCGGGCGCACGGGGTTCGTCCACCGCGCGGTCATGGAAGACTATCCCACGCTCGCGGGGCACGCCGTCTATGCCTGCGGCGTGAGCGCGATGGTGGATGCCGCGCGGCGCGATTTCACCGCGGACCGCGGCCTGGCCGCCGACGATTTCTACTGTGACGTGTTCGTCACCCCCGCCGACCCGAAGACCTGATCAAGGAGACACACCCATGGATGCAGACCTCAAACCGCTCTTCGAGCGCGGCCTCAAGGTAAGGAAGGAAGTCCTCGGCGACGCCTACGTCGACAACGCGCTCAACTCGGCCGACGAGTTCTCGATGCCGCTGCAGGAATACATCACCGCGCACGCCTGGGCGGCGAGCTGGGCGCGGCCGGGCCTGGAAAAGAAGACCCGCTCGATGCTCAACCTGGCGATGCTCACCGCGCTCAACCGGGGGCATGAATTCCGCATCCACGTGAAGGGGGCGCTGAACAACGGCGTGACCAAGGAGGAGATCCGCGAGATCCTGATCCACGCCGCGGTCTACTGCGGCGCGCCGGCCGCGATGGACGGGTTCAGGATCGCGAAGGAGGTCTTCGCCGAGCAGGGGATCTGACCGGGAGGGGCGGGCCGCGGCGGGCTTCAGCCGCCCAGCGTGAACGAGAAGGTCGCGCCCTGGTCCTCGGCCCCTGCGGCCCAGACGCGCCCGCCGTGGCGCTCGACGATGCGCTTGACGGTGGCCAGGCCGATGCCGGTGCCGGGAAACTCGTTTTCCCCGTGCAGGCGCTGGAACACGCCGAACAGCTTGTCGGCGTACGCCATGTCGAACCCCGCGCCGTTGTCCCTGACGAAATAGGTGGTGCCGTCCGGCGTGGTCGCGGAGCCGATCGTGATCTCGGCCGCGGGGCGCCTGGAGGTGTACTTGAAGGCATTGCCGACCAGGTTCGCGAACACCTGCTTGAGCAGCACCGGGTCGGCGTAGCAGCCGGGGAGCGGGCCGACCTGCAGCCGCACGCCGCGCTCGGCCATCTCGGCCTCGTGGTCCGCGACGACTTCGGTGACCAGCGCGGCGGGAGACACGCTGCGCCGGGCCACCGGCTGGCGCGCCAGTTGCGACAGCCGCAGCAGGCCGTCGATGAGGTCGGTCATCCGCCGGGCGTTGGACGTGATCCGGCGCAGGTGCCCCAGGCCCTGCTCGTCGAGCACGTCGGTGGACGCCCGCTCGAGCATCTCGGCGAACCCGCCGATGGCGCGCAGCGGCGCGCGCAGGTCGTGCGACACCGTATAGGCGAAGGACTCGAGTTCCTCGTTGGCGCGGGTGACCTGCGCGAGCAGGGCCTCGACGCGCCTTTCCTGCGCCCTGCGTTCGGTGATGTCGATCCCGAAGATGTAGGCGCCGCGCACGGCGTCCGAGCCGCCGAGGTCCGGCGCGACGTATACGTGGAACTGGCGCGCCCGGCCGTTCACGGCAGGCATCTCGCGTTCGTACTCGACCGTCTCGCCCGATTCGACGCGCTTCAGGTACCCCGCCAGCTGGGAGCGGAACGCAGGCCCGATCAGGTCCACGATCGAGCGCCCGACGATTTCGTCCGGCGTTGCGCCGTACTCGGCGGCGAAACTGCGGTTCGCATAGGTGTACTTCTCGTCCATCCCGGTGCGGGCGACCAGCGCCGGGATGGAATCGAGCAGGTGGCGAAGCTCGCGCTCCTTCTCGCGGATGGCCTCCTGGGCGAGCGCCGTATCGGTGAACTCGCTGGTGAGCCGGAAGTAGCCCCGCACGGCGCCGTCGGCGGTGCGGTCCGGGACCAGCCGGATCTCGAAGTGCCGCGGGCTCCCGCCGGCGGGACTGGCCATCACCTGGGTGTAGGACGCTTCCTGGCCGGAGAGCACGCGTTCGACATAAGCATCCGCTGTGGACGCGCGCTCCTCGCCAAGCACTTCGGCCGAGGTGCGGCCGATGATGCTCTCGGCCGCCACGCCGAGGAAATCCGCGTACCGCCGGTTCGCGTAGACGAACCGGCGTTCCCGGTCCATGCGGCAGAGCATGGCGGGCAGGGAGTCGAGGATCGTGCGCAGCTCGGCCTCCTTGTCGCGCAGCACCAGCTGGGCCTTCGCCGTCTCGGTGAACTCGGTGACCAGCGTGAAGCAGCCTTTCACATGGCCGTCCGCGTCCACGTCGGGCGTGAGCGCCACGTCGAAATGGCGCGGGCCGGCGGGGTCGTCCGTGCGCATCCGCTTGAACGTGACGGTCTCGCCCGCAAGGGCGCGGCGGAACCACGGCTCGGAGTCCGCAGCGCGCTCATGGCCGATCGCCTCGTGCACGGGCCTGCCGGCGATGCTGTCGGCCGTGAGGCCGGCGGACGCCGCGTAGTGCCGGTTCGCATAGACGATCCGGTAGTCCCGGTCGATCCGCGCGATCATCGCCGGCACGGAGTCGAGGATCGTGCGCAGTTCGGCTTCCTTTTCGCGCAGGGATTGCCGCGCGAGCATCTCGGCGGTGATGTCGATGTTGGTGCCGGTCATGCGCAGCGCGCGCCCGTCGGGCCCCCGCTCGGTGATGCGGCCCCGCGAGAACACCCAGCGCCAGCTTCCGTCGGCGTGCCGGACGCGGTGCGAACATTCGTACGTCCCGGTCCCGCCGCGGACCGCGGCGCGCTGCGCCGCCTGCAGGCGTGGAAGGTCGTCGGGGTGGGAGAGCCTGGTGAGTTCCTCGAGGCGGGCATACGTGGGGCCCGCCGTCCCGCCGAGCATTTCGGACCACCCCGCGGACAGGTACACCTGCCTCGCCACCAGGTCGGTCTCCCAGATCCCGAAGCGGCCCGCCTCGATGGCCGTCTCGAGCCTGCGGCGGGTGCGCTCCAGCGCCTCGTCGGCGAGCTTGCGCTCCGTGGTGTCGCGCGTCAGGCCGCGGTAGCCGCGGAACCGCCCGTCGGGCCCGAACACCGGCATTCCCCTGACCGAGCACCAGCGCACACCGCCGCCGGCCTTCGCGTAGCAGAGTTCCAGGTCCTCGAACCGCTCGTGCGCTTCGAGCTGCGCCCGGTGCCTCGCCCAGTCCGCATCGGTCATGTTGTGCGCGACCCGATCCCAGCGCCGCGTGCCGAGCATGTCGCGCGGGTCGCGCCCGGTCAGCTCCCGGAACCGGTCGGAAACGTAGGTAAAGCGGAACGCCTCGTCCTGCTCCCAGTACCAGTCCGGGGTCAGGGATAGGAGGTCGTTGAACCGCTGGTTTCCGTCTTCTGTGGTCGGGGACATGTTCGGGGAGCCTGGCGCGCGGCGGGGGCATCGCGTCGCGTCGCTGTCTATTAACGGCAGAAGATGCCGGAACCGGAGGGCTTTGGATATGATGCGCGTCAACAGTCGGGAGCAGGTAACGTAATGTTTTGTCAGCCTCCGTCAGGTACGGTCAGGGACCGCCGTCAGCTGCGGGACGCGGGCTGATGCCGGCCTGGGTCAGGCGCCGGCTGGCGCCCGGGCTGTTCCTGAAAAAGCTCGGGCCGGGACTCATCACCGGCGCCGCCGACGACGACCCGAGCGGGATCGCGACCTACTCGCAGGCCGGGGCGCAATTCGGTTTCGGCATGCTCTGGTCGGTGCTGTTCACCTTCCCGCTGATGGTCGGCATCCAGGTCGTCAGCGCGCGCATCGGCCGGGTCACCGGGCACGGAATCGCGGCAAACATGCGGGAGCACTATCCCCGCTGGCTGCTGTATTCCATCGTCTCGCTGCTGGTGATTGCCAATACGATCAACATCGGCGCGGACCTCGGCGCGATGGCGGCCGCGCTGGAGCTTGTCGTGGGCGGACCGGCGCACCTTTACGTGGTCGCTTTTGCGCTCGGCTCGCTCGCGCTGCAGGTTTTCGTGGCGTTCCCGCGCTATGCGCCGATCCTGAAATGGCTGACGCTGACGCTGTTCGCCTATGTCGGGACCGTGTTCCTGGTCGAAGTGCCGTGGGGGCTCGTCGCCCGCAGCACGCTCGTCCCCCGGCTCGCGTTCGACTCCTCCTACGTGCTCATGCTCGTGGCCGTGTTCGGGACGACCATCAGCCCCTACCTCTTCTTCTGGCAGGCGTCGCAGGAGGTGGAGGAGCAGCGCGCCGCGCCCGGCGAGGAGCCGCTGATCGTCGCGCCGGAACAGGCGAGGAAGAGCCTCGGCCGGATTGCGCTGGACACCTGGGTCGGCATGGGCTTTTCGAACCTGGTGGCGTTCTTCATCATGCTGACCACCGCGGTCACCCTGCACGTGCACGGCGTGACCGACATCCAGAATTCCGCGCAGGCCGCCGGGGCGCTGCGCCCGATCGCCGGCGAATTCGCGTTCGCGATGTTCGCCGCCGGCATCATCGGCACCGGGCTGCTCGCGGTCCCAGTGCTGGCCGGGTCCGCCGCGTATGCGGTGGCCGAAACCTTCCAGTGGAGGATCGGCCTGGGCCTGCGGCTGCTGGAGGCCCGCGGGTTCTACGCGATCCTCGTGGCGGCGACCCTGATCGGCGTGGCGATCGAACTGTCGCCGGTCAGGCCGATCAAGGCCCTGATCTGGAGCGCGGTCATCAACGGCGTGATCTCGGTGCCGATCATGGTGGTCATGATGCTCATGTCCGCCCGCCCGGAGATCATGGGCAGGTTCACGGTCAAGCGGCGGCTGAAGTGGCTGGGCTGGGCGTCCACCGGGGTGATGGCGCTGGCGGTGTTCACCATGCTGGTGACCATGGC
>JAFEDL010000070.1:1866-5823 GCA_018241645.1 Pseudomonadota bacterium | reverse complement strand
TCGTTCATCCAGTCCCAAGTCACGGAGGTTACCAATGCGCTCCCGATTCCTGACCCTTCTAGGCGCCGCCGCGCTGTCCCTGGCCGCGCTGCACGCCGGCCCCGCGGCCGCGCAGAAGACCATCAAGTTCATCCCCGAGGCCGACCTGAAGAGCCTGGACCCGATCTGGACCACCGCCTACATCACGCGCAACCACGGGTACATGGTGTACGACACCCTGTTCGCCACCGACGCGAAGTTCCAGGTGCGCCCGCAGATGGTCGACAAGTACGAGACCAGCAAGGACGGCCTGACCTGGACGTTCACGCTGCGCGCGGGCCTCAAGTTCCATGACGGCGCCCCGGTGCGCTCGGCCGACTGCATCGCCTCCGTCGAGCGCTGGGCGAAGCGCGACGTCCTGGGCCAGAAGCTGGCCGAAATGACCGAGTCGTGGACCGCGGTCAACGACAGCACCTTCCGGCTGAAACTCAAGAAGCCGTTCGCGTTCGTGCTCGAGGCACTGGGCAAGCCCTCGTCCAACGTGCCGTTCATCATGCCGGAGCGCGTCGCCAAGACCGACGCCATGTCGCAGATCAGCGACCCGACCGGCTCCGGCCCGTTCAAGATGCTGAAGGACCAGTGGGTGCCGGGCAGCAAGGTGGTGTACGTGAAGAACACCGACTACGTGCCGCGCAAGGAGGCGCCGTCGTGGGCCGCCGGCGGCAAGGTGGTGAAGGTCGACCGCGTCGAGTGGCTGTACATCCCCGACTCGGCCACCGCCGCCAACGCGATCAACGCCGGCGAAGTCGACTGGTGGCAGCAGCTGCCGCCGGACCTGATCCCGCTGCTGTCGAAGAACAAGGACATCAAGATCGAGAACACCGACCCGCTGGGCTCGATCGGGATCCTGCGCTTCAACCACCTGCAGCCCCCTTTCAACAACCCGAAGATGCGCCAGGCGCTGCTGTACGTTGTCAACCAGCAGGACTACGCGATCGGCGTGGCGGGGGACCCGAAGAACGGGCATCCCTGCTACTCGTTCTACACCTGCAACACGCCCCTCGCGAGCGAGTCGGGCGCGGGCGCCCTCAAGGGCAAGCGCGACCTGGACAAGGCCAAGGCGCTGGTCAAGGAGGCGGGCTACAAGGGCGAGAAGGTCATCGTGCTCGATGCCACCGACCAGCCGATCGTGCACTCCCAGGCGCTGATCACGGTCGAGATGCTCAAGAAGCTCGGCATCAACGCCGAGCTCGCCTCCAGCGACTGGGGCACGCTGATCACGCGGCGTTCGGTCAAGGACGGCGTGGACAAGGGCGGCTGGTCGATCTTCCACACCTGGTTCGTCGGCCCGGACATGACCACGCCTGCGCTCAATGCGCCGCTGCGCGGCGCGGGCGAGAAGTCCTGGTTCGGCTGGCCCAGCGACGCGAAGCTCGAAGGGCTGCGCGACCAGTGGTTCGCCGCCGCCGACCCGGCCGCGGCGAAGAAGCTCGCCGAACAGATCCAGGTGCAGGCGTTCGAGTCGGTGCCCTACATCCCGACGGCGCAGTTCATCATCCCGACCGCCTACCGCACCAACCTCACCGGCCTGCTGGTGGCGCCGATGAGCCTGATGTGGAACGTGGAGAAGAAGTAGCGCGCCTGCCGCAGGTCCGGTGTTCGCGTACTTCATAAGGCGACTGTTCGCCACCATCCCCGTCATGGGGGTGGTGGCGCTGTTCGTCTTCTCGCTGCTCTACCTCAGCCCGGGCGACCCGGCGGCGATCATCGCCGGCGACATCGCGACGGAGGAGGACATCGCGAAGATCCGGGCCAACCTCGGCCTGGACCAGCCCTACCTGGTGCGCTTCGGCACGTGGCTGTGGGCGCTCGCCCATGGCGACCTGGGCACCTCGATCTTCACCAACCTGCCGGTTTCGCACCTGATCGCGCAACGGCTCGAGCCGACCGTCGCGCTCACGCTGTGCACGCTGGTGATCACGATCGCCGTCGCGGTGCCCGTGGGTGTGCTGGCAGCCTGGAAGGCCGGCACCTGGGTAGACCGGGCCGTGATGGGCTTTTCGGTGCTCGGCTTCTCGATGCCGGTGTTCGTCATCGCGTACCTGCTGATCATGCTGTTCTCGATGCAGCTGGGCTGGCTGCCGGTGCAGGGGTACCGTTCGGTCAGCGAAGGCCTGTGGCCGTTCGTGTCGCACATGATCCTGCCCAGCGTCGCGCTGGGCATCGTCTACATGGCGCTGATCGCGCGCATCACGCGCGCGACGATGCTCGAGGTGCTGGCGCAGGACTACGTGCGCACCGCGCAGGCCAAGGGCCTCTCCTCGAACCAGGTGCTGCTCGGGCATGCCCTGAAGAACGCCTCGGTGCCGATCGTGACCGTGATCGGCATCGGCATCGCGCTGCTGATCTCCGGGGTGGTGGTGACCGAGACCGTGTTCGCGATCCCCGGCATCGGCCGGCTGACGGTGGACGCGATCCTGCGCCGGGACTACCCGATCATCCAGGCCGTGACGCTGCTGTTCTCCGGCGTGTACGTGCTGATCAACCTCGCGGTCGACATGAGCTACACCTTCCTCGACCCGCGGATCCGGTACTGAGATGAGCGCCGTCGCCGCCGACATTGCCGCGCCGCGTTCCGTGTCGCCCACCTGGGGCCGGTTCCGGGATGCGCTGCGCCGCCACCCGACCGCGATCTTCGGCGCGGTGGTGCTGCTGCTGATGATGCTGGCGGCGATCTTCGCGCCGTGGCTCGGCACCGTCGACCCGCAGGCCCTGTCCATGCTCAAGCGCCTGAAGCCCCCCTCGGCGGACTACTGGTTCGGCACCGACATGCTCGGCCGCGACGTCTACAGCCGCGTGGTGTACGGCACGCGGGTCTCGCTCACGGTCGGCATCGCCGTGGCGCTGCTGTCCACGGTGCTCGGCCTCGCGATCGGCATGCTGACCGGCTTCGTGCGCTGGGCCGACGCGATCCTGATGCGCGTGATGGACGGGCTGATGTCGATCCCCGCGGTGCTGCTGGCGATCTCGCTGATGGCGCTGACCCAGGCCAGCCTGCAGAACGTCATCTTCGCGATCACGCTGTCGGAAGTGCCGCGCGTGGTCCGCCTGGTGCGCAGCCTGGTGCTGACGCTGCGCGAGCAGCCGTTCGTCGAGGCAGCCACGGCCACCGGCACAAGCATCCCGCGCACGCTGGTGCGCCACATCCTGCCCAACACCATCGCGCCGCTGCTGGTGCAGGGGACCTACATCTTCGCCTCGGCGATGATCACCGAGGCGATCCTGTCGTTCATCGGCGCGGGCACGCCGCCGAACATCCCGAGCTGGGGCAACGTGATGGCCGAGGCGCGGAGCCTGTTCCAGATCGCGGGCTACCTGATCCTGTTCCCGGGCATCTGCCTTTCGCTCACGGTGCTGGCGGTGAACCTGCTGGGCGACGGGTTGCGCGACGCGCTGGACCCGCGCCTGGCGCGCAGGATGTGACCGGATGAGCGCGCCCCTCCTCGAAGTCGACGGGCTGAAGACCTACTTCTACACGCGCGACGGCGTCATCCGCGCCGTCGACGGCGTGTCCTGGAGCGTGCAGGCCGGGGAGACCCTGGCGGTGGTGGGCGAGTCCGGCTGCGGCAAGAGCGTGAGCTCGCTGTCGATCCTGCGCCTGATCGCCGAGCCGCCGGGCCGGATCGTCGCCGGCCGCCTGATGTTCGCCGGGCGCAACCTGCTGGACCTGACGGACGCCGAGATGCGCGCGATCCGCGGCAACGAGATCTCGATGATCTTCCAGGAGCCGATGACCTCGCTGAACCCGGTGCTGACCATCGGCCGGCAGATCGCGGAGACGCTGGAGCTGCACCAGGGCATGAGCGGCGAGCAGGCACTGCAGCGCGCGGTGGAGATGCTGCGCCTGGTGAAGATCCCCGAACCCGAGCGGCGCGTGACCCAGTACCCGCACGAGCTCTCCGGCGGCATGCGCCAGCG
>JAFEDL010000070.1:874-1794 GCA_018241645.1 Pseudomonadota bacterium | reverse complement strand
GGCGCAGATCCTGGACCTGATGCGCGAGCTGAAGGAGAAGACCGGCGCCGCAATCGTGCTGATCACGCACGACCTCGGGGTGGTGGCCGAGATGGCGCAGCGCGTGGTGGTGATGTACGCGGGCCGCAAGGTCGAGGAGGCGGGCGTGGACGACCTCTTCGCCCGGCCGCGCCATCCTTATACGCGCGGGCTGCTGGATTCGATCCCGCACCTGGACGAGGCGGACACCGGGCAGAGGAAGCGCCTCGCGGAGATCCCCGGCATGGTCCCGTCGCTGAAGGAGGAGATCCCCGGCTGCCTGTTTGCGCCGCGGTGCCACCTCGCCACGGACCGCTGCCGGCAGGAGTACCCGCCGCTTGAGGAAAAGGCGCCCGGGCACTGGGCCGCGTGCTGGGAATCGGAGGCGGTGGCATGAGCGCGGCGGTCCTCCTGCAGGTGTCCGACCTGCGCAAGCATTTCCCGGTCAAGAAGGGCATCTTCGGCCGCGCGGCGGGCAAGGTGCATGCGGTGGACGGCATCAGTTTCTCGATCCACGAGGGCGAAACGCTGGGCCTCGTGGGGGAATCGGGGTGCGGCAAGTCGACCGCCGGCAAGACCATCCTGCGCCTGCTCGAGCCGACCGGCGGCACGATCGAATGGCGCGGCCGGCGCATCGACGGCCTCGACCGGGCCGGCATGCGGCCGTTCCGCCAGGAGCTGCAGGCGGTGTTCCAGGACCCGTATTCCTCGCTCAACCCGCGCATGCGCGCGCTCGACATCGTTGCCGAGCCGATCCGCAACTACGAAAGCGTTTCGCGCGCCGAGGTCGCCGAACGCGTCGGATTCCTGTTCTCCAAGGTCGGCCTGCGGCCCGACCAGCTGGTGAAATACCCGTACGAGTTCTCCGGCGGGCAGCGCCAGCGGCTGGGCATCGCCCGGGC
>JAFEDL010000070.1:0-832 GCA_018241645.1 Pseudomonadota bacterium | reverse complement strand
GTGCAGGCCCAGGTGATCAACCTGCTCGAGGACCTGCAGGCCGAGTTCGGGGTGTCGTACCTGTTCGTTGCGCACGACCTCGCGGTGGTGGAGCACATCAGCCACCGGGTCGCGGTGATGTACCTGGGCAAGATCGTCGAGCTCACGGACAAGCGCTCCCTGTTCCGCACCCCGCTGCACCCGTATACCGAGGCACTGCTGTCTGCGGTGCCGCTGCCGGACCCGAGGGCGAAGAGAAAGCGCATCATCCTGCCGGGCGACGTGCCCAGCCCGATCACGCCCCCGCCGGGCTGCCGTTTCCATACGCGCTGCCCGTACGCCGAGGAACGCTGCCGCGTCGAGGAACCCCTGATGAAGGAAGCGCGCCCCGGCCATTTCGTCGCGTGCCACCTGAGATGAAAACGGAAGCGACGAGCGCGGCGCGCGTGCTGGTGAACCCCCGTTCGGCGGGGCGGGCAGAGCCGTACGGCCCGGAGCGCTCCACGGTGCTCGATGCCGCCGGCTTTGCGGCAGCGCTTCGCACGATCTCCGGCTGGCCGGGCTATGCGCCCACGCCGCTGGTTGCGCTGCCGGGCCTCGCGCGCGAACTCGGGATCGCGGCCCTCGCGTACAAGGACGAGCGCCCGCGCTTCGGCCTGAAGAGCTTCAAGGCGCTCGGCGGCGCCTATGCCGTGCACCGAGTGCTGGAGCGCAACCCGGGCATCCCGCCGCAGGACATCACGGTCACCTGCGCGACCGACGGCAACCACGGCCGGTCGGTGGCCTGGGGCGCGCAGCTGTTCGGCTGCAAGTGCACGATCTTCATCCATGAAACCGTCAGCGAAGGGCGCCG
>JAFEDL010000006.1:19753-30048 GCA_018241645.1 Pseudomonadota bacterium | reverse complement strand
CGCTGGCCCACGTTCTGGCGGCGGTGGCTGGGGCGCACGGCGAGCAGCACGAGGTGCGCGCGCTCGTCGCCGAACTCCATGATCGCGAACCCCACCAGCTGCGAGCGGTCGCAGGCGACCAGGGTCACGGTGTCGCGGTCGTTCATTGCCCGCCGGATGCGCTCGGGCTCGTACTTCCAGCCCAGGCCCGCCTCGATCAGGTCGCGCGACATCAGCGCGATCGCCTGGGCGTCGTCCGGCTGAGCGATCCTGAGGGTGATGGCCTTGGCTGTCATGCAAACATTCTGCCACAGCCGCAGGCGGATGCCAGAGGGTGCTCCGCTCAGCCGAGGTAGCGCTCGGGCCCGTAGGCGGGATCGGGCTCGCCGCCGATCTTGAGGATCCCGCTGATGCGGGCTACCGGCGTGCCGTCGGGGAGCGACAGCAGGCCCTGGCCGAAGGCCAGGTTGCGCGTCGTGCGCAGGACCTCGACGCGCGCCTGCAGCCACGCGCCCCTGGGCGCGGCCCCGATGAAGTCGCAGGTGACGCTCACGGTCGGCAGGAAGCGCGAGAGCCTCGCCTGAACGTTCACGCCGATCGTGAGGACGAGGTCGGCGAGCGTCAGCAGCATGCCGCCGTGGCACAGGCCGATCGAGCTGCAGTGGCGCTCTTCCACGCGCAGGCCGAGGACCAGGTGTTCGCCTTCCATCTTCACGTAGACGGGGCCGTTGGCGTTCAGGAAGGCGTTGGTCGGCAGGTCGAGCGCCTTGAAGCCGGCGGGGATGTCGGGTTGCGGCGAAGTCATCGGTCGAGTCTACACCGGGGCGGAGTAATATCGCCGGATCCAACGCCGGACAGGATCCGCCATGGCCGATTTGTGGGACAACCCGATGCAGACCGACGGTTTCGAATTCGTCGAATACGCCGCGCCCGACCCGAAGGCGATGGGCGACGTGTTCCAGCGGCTCGGATTCAAGGCCATCGCCCGGCACCGGCACAAGGACGTCACGCTGTACCGCCAGGGCGAAGTCAACTTCATCCTGAATGCCGAACCGGATTCGTTCGCGCAGCGCTTTGCCCGCCAGCACGGGCCGAGCATTTGCGCGATCGCCTTTCGCGTGCAGGACGCCAAAGCAGCCTACGAGCGCGCGGTCGGCCTCGGCGCCTGGGGCTATGCGCAGCACGCCGGGCCGGGCGAGTTGAACATCCCGGCCATCAAGGGCATCGGCGATTCGCTGATCTACTTCATCGACCGCTGGCGCGGCAAGAACGGCAAGAAGACCGGGGAAATCGGCAACATCGGGTTCTATGACGTGGACTTCGAGCCGCTGCCCGGCGCGGAGCTGGATCCCGCCGGAAACGGCCTCGCGTACATCGACCACCTGACCCACAACGTGCACAAGGGGCGCATGAAGGAGTGGGCGGACTTCTACGAGCGCATCTTCAATTTCCGCGAGGTGCGCTATTTCGACATCGAGGGCCAGGTCACCGGCGTGAAGAGCAAGGCGATGACCAGCCCCTGCGGGAAGATCCGCATCCCGATCAACGAGGAGGGCACCGACAAGGCCGGCCAGATCCAGGAGTACCTGGACATGTACCACGGCGAAGGCATCCAGCACATCGCGCTCGGGTGCGGGGACCTCTACAAGACGGTCGATGCGATGCGCGCGCGCGGCGTGCGGCTGCTGGACACGGTGGACACCTATTACGAGCTCGTGGACAAGCGCATTCCCGGGCACGGCGAAGATGTCGCGGAGCTCAAGCGGCGCAGGATCCTGGTCGACGGCAAGGCGGGGGCGCTGCTGCTGCAGATCTTCACCGAGAACCAGCTCGGCCCGATCTTCTTCGAGTTCATCCAGCGAAAGGGCGACGAGGGGTTCGGCGAAGGCAACTTCAAGGCGCTGTTCGAATCGATCGAACTCGACCAGATCAGGCGCGGGGTGGTGAAGGCCTCCGGGACGGCATGAGCCGGCCCGGCGGGGCGGCAGGCCCCGAATTGCGCTCCGCCCTGGCTTCCGCCGCCACCCAGTCCATGAACGCCACGCAGGCGGGATTGTCGCGGGCCTCGTTGCGAAAGGTCAGGTACCACCCCTGCTGCTTCCTCACCGACAGCTTGAAGGGCGCGACGAGCCGTCCGGCGGCGAGGTCGTCGACGATGTACGGGTGCAGGCCGATGGCGACGCCTGCGCCATCCAGCGCGGCCTGTATCGCGAACGCGTAGTACTCGAACATCAGGCGGTTGGCGATCTTCGCCTCGTCCAGGTTCGCCTTCGCGAGCCACAGCGACCAGTCGCCCGGCGCGTGGCGCACGTCCAGCAGCGTCGCCCGGTACAGGTCCCCGGGCGCGCGCAGGCGCGCAGCCAGTCGCGGGCTGCAGACCGGGAAGTAGTCGGGGGAAAACAGCGGCAGCGAAGTCACGCCGGGCGAGCGGTCGCGGCCCAGCGTGATGCTGCAGGTCCACTCGCTCTGCAGCGGCGCCGCCGCGCCGCCGGTGGTGGTGTGGATCTCGATGCCGGGGTGCAGCGCCTGGAACCGCACCAGCCGGGGGATCAGCCAGCGCATGGCGAAGGTCGGCCCGACCCCGACGGTCACGACCGGGCGGGCGGGGGAACCCGCGATGCGCTGCAGCCCCATCGCCATCCTCTCGAATGCGCCGGTCAGTTCGGGCAGCAGGAGGCGGCCCTTGTCCGTGAGGGTGAGCGCGTTGGCGTGGCGGCCGAACAGGCTGCACCCGAGCTGCGCCTCGAGCAGCTTGACGCTGCGGCTCACCGCCGCCTGCGTGACGCTGAGCTCGGCCGCCGCGGCCGTGAAGCTGCCGAGGCGCGCCGCGGACTCGAACGCCCGCAGCGCGTTCAGGGAGGGCAGTCGCCGCATCCGGACCCCAATTTAAAGTTGGCCTGAGCCCGATCATATATCGTTTGTGACCCCGATATTTGTGCGGGACGATACGGGCATCCGGCGCAGCCCGCCGGCCCGGGATTCCATACACGATGCATACCGTCCTCGTCTTCGCCGCCATCGCGCTCGCCGTGCTCGCCACTTCGTTCATTTCCGGCATCCTCGGGATGGCGGGCGGCATGATCCTGATGGGCCTGCTGCTTGCGCTCATGCCGGTTCCCGCAGCCATGATGCTGCATGGCGTCACGCAGATGGCGGCCAACGGCTGGCGCGCATGGCTGTGGCGGCGCGAAGTCGACTGGCGCGTGTTTCGCGGTACTGCGCTCGGGGCTTTGGTCGTGCTCGCGGCCTTCAGCCTCCTCCAGTTGGCCGGCAGCCGGCCGGTCGCGTACCTGGTCCTCGGCATCACCCCCTTCGCCAGCTACCTGCTGCCCGAGGGGCTCAAGCTGAACGTGGACCGGCGCGGACACTCGTTCGCCTGCGGCGTCGTATGTACCGTGCTGTCGCTGCTGTCGGGCGTGTCGGGACCGTTGCTCGACGTATTCTTCCTGCCGTCGCACATGGACCGGCGCGGGGTGGTCGCGACGAAGGCGGCCTCGCAGACCTTCGGGCACCTCGTCAAGATCGTCTACTTCGGCGTCCTGCTTTCGACCGAACGGGGCAGCGTCGAATGGTGGTTCGCGGCGGCGATGGTCGGGCTGGCCGTGGCCGGGACTTCGCTGTCGCGCCGGGTGCTCGAATCCATGACCGACCGGAACTTCCGCGTATGGACGCGCCGGACCGTCTCGGTGGTCGGGCTGTTCTACCTGTTCAACGGGGCGTGGGTGCTGGCGCACGCATGAGACCCCCGCTCGAAGGAGACCCCATGCAAGCCACATCCCGCAATCCCGCCGATGCGCTTACCCTGCAACTGCTCGAGTGGATAGACGAGCGTCCGCACACCTACGCCGAAGCCCTCGACACCTGGCGCACGAGCTGCCCGCGCCTGTCGATCTGGGAGGACGCCTGCATCGAGGGCCTGATCGATTGCGACGCGGGCGGCGGCAAGATCGTCCGCGTCAGCGCGAAGGGGCGTGCCGTGCTCGGCAGCCGGGGAAGTGCCGCGCCAGGCGGCCGATCAGGCTGAAAGGCTCCGCTCCGCCCGGCTATTGCCCCAGCGTGCGCGTGACGTCGTCGAACAGTTCGTCCACGGAAAAGCGGCGCGGGATCAGGTCCTGCGTGTACACGTAGTCGATCGCAACCTCGAGGTTGCGCCGGTTGGCCTCGAGGCCCATGGGCGAGGTGTCCAGCTCGCCCGCCGCCGGCAGGCCTGCCGCCTGCTTGCTCTCGGCCAGCAGGCGGTAGAACTCCCGCACGGCCTGCGGATGCGCCTGCGACACCGATGCCTTCACCGCCACCATGTGGTTGATCGGCAGTATGCCCTCGCGCCTGTGCCACGCCGCGGCTGCGGCGTCCGCATCGGGGATCAGCGTCCGCAGGCGCGGGTCCGACCCCGCGCCTTCAGCCACCACGCCGGCATCCACCTCCCCCGCAACGAGCAGGTCCGTGATGGTCCTGCCCGCCGGCGCGCGCTCGACGTTGGGCGGATCGCGGTATTCGGCCACGTGCGCATCCTCGAATGCGACCCAGCGCACCTTGGCGAGGTCCACGCCGTATTCGCGCTGCAGGATGCCGCGCAGCCAGGTCACCGTGGTCACTGAGCTCGAGCGTATCGCGACGCGCCTGCCCTCGAGGTCCCGCGGGGACAAGGGCCCGCGCTCGGGGTTGTACATGAGGAATTTGTGCGGCAGCCGCCCGAAGATCACTGCCGGCAGCAGCACCAGGGGCTTGCCGTGGGCCTTGGCCATCAGGAAGGTCACGATGGCCAGTTCGCAGATGTCGAACTCCAGGGCGCGCACTGCGCGCTTGAATGCACTATGCGGGGGCGTCGCGTCGGCAAAGTCGAACAGGGCGTGCGCCGGCTTCAGCCGGCCCTGCCTGAAGGCGCGGGTGTTCGGGTAATCGCCAAGCAGGGTGCTGAGGCGCGGGAGGGGCTGCGGGGTCATCGGGCCGGTTCCGTCAGGGTTTGGATTCCAACAGGGAGGGGTCCTGCAATACGGGCACCTGTCCCGGGGGCGGGTTCGCGATCGCTTCCTCGAGCGTGTGTGCCCAGCGCCATTCGTCGGCCGGCCGGGCCCGTTCGTCGTCGCGGAGCTGGTCGAGGCCCCAATAGATCTCGAGCTGGTGGCCGTCCGGGTCGGAAAACTCCACCGCGATCTGCACGCCGGCCCGGCGCCGGCCCTCGAAGGTGATCGGCACCCCGAGCTCGCGCAGGCGGCGGCGGGCGTGGAACACCTCGTCCAGCGTCGCAACCTCGAAGGCCATGTGGTGCATCTCGCCGCCCGTCGAGGGCGCTGCCATGCGCCCCACCAGCGCCACGCCGTGGTGGTCGGCATTGCACCGCATGAAGACCATCCCGCCGGGCACCATCTCCGCCGGGTACACGTCGGAGACGCGAAACCCCAGCACCTGCGTGTAGAAGGCGACGGACTTCTCCAGGTCGCGCGCCCGCAACACGACGTGTCCGATCTTGCGGATGCGAAACGGGATTCCGGGGGGCGGGCCGGGCGGTAGGACCATAGGGACGTTCTCCTGCATGGCGTTGTTTTGCGGCAGAACTTTACGGGATTGCCGGGATTTCCGCTTTCTGTCCAATACGTCACATGATGCGTTCGCCCAAACCCGGTAGACTTCCGGAATGAAAGGGGGGGCGGGGCCAAGGGAGGAGTGACGATCCCCCATGGCCTGTGGATCAGAACCATGAGCAAGTTCAGAATCTTGCAGTTCAACATGCAGTTCGGCCAGACTTGGGACGAAACCGATCCCGACCACTCGCCGATCGATCTCGACATGGCCATTGCCGAGATCCGCAGCCACGATGCCGACATCATCCTGCTGCAGGAAGTGGAGCAGGCGCGCGCCGGCGGAGTGCAGTCCGACACGCCCCCGAACCTCGCCCGGCTGCAGGCGGCGCTCGGCGGCTACCACACCCATTTTTCCTACCCGAAGGCGGATCCGCGCGAATTGCCCTTCGGTATCGGGCAGGCGATCTTTTCCAGGACGCCGTTGCGCAACACCATGCGCCTGGACCTGCCTTCCCCGCCGGTGACGTTCAATTTCTTCGGCGAGGAGAAGACCCCCACCGACCGCCTGATCATCGGCGCCGAGACCACCATCGACGGCCACCTGCTCACCGTCTTCAACACCCACCTGCTGGCCTTCTTCATGCTGCAGTCGAGCAGCGAGGACCATCCCCGCCAGCGCCAGATGGTGATCGAGCAGCTGAAAAAGGCCAAGGGCGCGGCGTTGCTTGGCGGCGACTTCAACGTCAGCAAGCACGAATCGCTGGTCAGGCAGTTCGGCGATGCCGGTTATCGCACGGTGCAGTCTACCGAGATCACCTGGCGCCGGCGGCCGTACGTGCTGGACCACATCTTCTACAGCCGCGAGCTGCGCCCGCTGGGATACAAGGTGGTGCCCACGCCTTCGTCGGACCACCACGCCCTGGTGGCGGATTTCGAGTTCGTCGACTGAGCCTGCGCGCCGGCGTCGCGCGCCGGGACTCTGCCGCCATGCAATCCCGCACCCTGATCCCGGCCCGCAAGGGCGTGGCCGCGCGTATCCGGAAAGGCCAGGTCCTCGAGGTCATCAACACGCACGGGACGCAGGTCGTGGACTTCTGGGCGTTCAACGACCCGGATCTCGGCGAATGCATGTCGATGGAACATTCCCGCGCCTCGATCGGGAAGATCATCCCGGCGGTAGGCGACACGCTGGTCACCAACAAACGCCGCCCGATCCTGACCGTGATCGGGGACACTTCGCCCGGGGTGCACGACACGCTGATCGCCTCCTGCGATACCTACCGGTATGAACTGCTCGGCTGCAAGGGCTTCCACGACAACTGCACGGACAACCTCGGCGATGCCCTCGCGGCCCTGGGGCTGCGGCGCGTGGTCCACCCGTGCCCGTTCAACCTGTTCATGCATATCCCGGTGAAGGACGGCGTATCGATCTCGTTCGAGCCGCCGCTGTGCAAGCCGGGCGATTCGATCTCGTTCCGTGCCGAGATGGATGCCGTGCTGGCCTTCTCCGCCTGCCCGCAGGACATGGTGCCGGTCAACGGCCGGGACTGCGTCATCCACGACGCGCATTACCGGATCAGCTGATCGAGGCCAGCAGCGCGTCAGCCCCGCGGCTGGCGCCGTCGTCCAGGCCTGACGCCGCGTCTCGCGCGCGGGCCGCGTACTCCGGAGCAGCCAGAAGTCTGCCGAGTTCCGCCGCGAGGCCCGCGGCAGTGACTTTCCGGATCGGGATGCTGCGCGCCAGGCCGAGCCCCACCGCGCGCCGCGCATTGTCCGGCTGGTCATAGGCCACCGGCACGATCAGCTGCGGGCGTCCCGCGGCGAACGCCTGCGCGAGCGTGCCTATGCCTGCCTGGTGGACGATTGCCGCGGCCTTCGGGAACACGCTGGAGTAGGGCAGGTAGTCGAACGCCTTCACGCCGGCCGGCAGTGCACGGGACAAGGGCGTTCCCGTCAGCAGGATCGCGCGGCGCCCGAGGCGCGCCGATGCGTCGATGGCCTTGTCCCAGAAATCCCCGGCGAGCATTACGACCGAGGACCCGAGCGCGAACACGACCGGCGGATCGCCGGCCGCGAGGAAGGCGTCGAGCTCCGCGCGCAGCCGGGTGTCGGCGGACATCCCGTCGAAACGCGGGAACCCGGCAAGCACGGTGTTGGTGGGCCAGTCGGCCTGCGGCTCGGCCAGGAGGCGCGGAAACAGCGCGAGGTTCAGGCGCGGCGAGAACTGGCCGCGCAACAGCGCCGGTTCATGCGCGGCCGGCAATCCGAGCTCGGCGCGCAGCGCATCGAGCGGCCGCTCCCACCGGCGCGCCAGCATTTCCGCGAGCCTGCGCAGCACGTGGTATGGCGCCGGGCCAAGGCGCCGCACCGCGTGCGCCCATGCGGCCGACGCGATCAGCGGGCGGTCGGTCGCCGACATCAGGCTCGCAGGCGCGAGGATCGACGAGGCCCATGGCAGCCCGCTCTTTGCGCACACCAGCGGCCCGGCGAGCGTCAGCGGATGCGTGACGAGCAGGTCGGCACCGGCGCAGGCGGCGTCGATGTCCTCGTACTGCTCGCGAATGTGCGGCATGATCATTTCGCGCACCAGGTAGGCGGGACCGCGATACGGGTCGAACAGCTTCGCCGCCACCGCCTCGAGCCCGCCGAACTCGGCCTCGTCGGGCCGCAGCCGCGCGTATTCGATGCCTGCGGCGAGCACCGCCGCCCGGTAGCGGTCCGTCGTGGCGATCACGGCCTGGTGGCCCCGCGCGCGCAGCGCCCGGGCGATGGCGATGTACGGGTGCAGGTCGCCGAGCGAGCCTATCGTGCAGAAGACGATGCGCTTCATGGAGGCCGAGTGTAGCTTCGCCGCCGCGGCCACGCGATAATGGCCCGACGAACCCGGGAGCGCCAATGCAGAACGAACCTTACGCCCTCATCATCCGCAACGCGTTCATCATCGACGGCACGCGCGCGCCGCGGTTCGAGGGCGAGCTCGGGATCCGCGCCGGCAGGATTGCGAAGGTCGGCAAGGCGCCGGGCGAGCTGCGCGGCGCCCGCGCCGAGCGCGAGATCGACGCCGGGGGAAAGATCGTTTCGCCCGGCTTCATCGATGCGCACACGCACGACGACCGGCTGCTGCTGTCCTCGCCCGACATGGCGGCCAAGGTGAGCCAGGGGGTGACCACGGTGGTCAGCGGCAACTGCGGCGTGAGCCTCGCCCCCATGGTCCACCGCTCGGGCCCGGTCACGCCGCCGCTCGACCTGCTCGACTCGGGCGGCAGCTGGTACCGGTTCCCGACCTTTGCGGCCTACTTCGAGGAACTCGCCTCGAATCCCGCGGCCACCAACTTCGCGCCCATGGTCGGCCACACCACGCTGCGCGTGATGAGCATGGACGACGTCGGGCGCCCCGCGAACGCCAAGGAGATCGCGCGCATGCAGGTCCTGGCGCGCGAGGCCCTGGCCTCGGGCGCGATCGGCGTGTCCACCGGCACGTTTTACGAGCCCGCCTCCGCGGCGCCCACCGCGGAGATCGTGGAGGTCTGCCGGCCGCTGGCCGAATTCAAGGCGCTGTACGTCACGCACATGCGCGACGAAGCGGACAAGGTCATCGAGGCGCTGGACGAGACCTTCCTGATCGGCCGCACGCTAGGCGTCCAGGTGGTGATCTCGCACCACAAGGTGGCGGGGCTGCCCAACCACGGCCGTTCCGCGGAGACGCTCGCGCACATTTCGAAGCACATGGCTTCGCAGCCGGTAGGCATGGACTGCTATCCCTACTGCGCTTCCTCGACGATCCTGACCTGGAGCCGCGTCGGTGGCGCGTCCAAGGTGCTGGTGACCTGGTCGAACCCCCACCCCGAGTTCAGCGGCATGGAACTCTCCGCGGTGGCGGAAAAGCTCGGCCTGTCGCTGGAGGCGGCGGTGGCGAAACTGCTGCCCGCAGGCGCCATCTACTTTGCGATGGACGAGAACGACGTGCAGCGCATCCTGAAATTCGAGCGCACGATGATCGGGTCCGACGGCCTGCCACACGACGCCGCGCCGCATCCGAGGCTGTGGGGGACCTTCCCGCGCGTGCTCGGCCACTACAGCCGCGACCTCGGGCTGTTCCCCCTGGAAACCGCCGTGCACAAGATGACCGGCCTGACCGCGGCGACGTTCGGCCTTGCGGATCGCGGCGTGATCCGCGAAGGCGCCTGGGCCGACATCACGCTGTTCGACGCGCAGCGGGTGGCCGAAGGGGCCACCTTTGCCAAGCCCATCCAGCCCGCGCACGGCATCGACACCGTGATCGTCAACGGCGAAACCGTATGGCGCGAAGGCCGCTCGACCGGCGCGCGGCCCGGCCGGCACCTGCGCCGCGTGCCTACTCGAGCCTGATGTTCGCTTCCTTCACGACGCGCGCCCACTTGTCCACTTGCGCGTGGAGCCACTTGCCGGTCTCCGACGGCGACAGCGCGGAAATCTCGCCCCCCAGGGCGGCGATGCGCTCCCGCACCTCGGGCGCGGCGAGGGCGCGGGCGATCGCCGCGTGGGTCTTCGAGACGATCTCCGCAGGCGTGCCGGCCGGGGCGAACACCGCGTTCCATTCGTAGACCTCGTAGCCGGGGACGCCCGCCTCGGCGATGGTCGGCAGGTCGGGAGCGCTTGCGGAGCGCTTCGAGCCGGTGACCGCCAGCGCGCGCAGCTTGCCGCTTTTGACATGCGGCAGGCCGGACGCCATGTTGGCGAAGAACATCGGCACCTGCCCGCCCATGACGTCCTGCAGCGCCGGCCCGCCGCCCTTGTAGGGCACGTGCACCATGT
>JAFEDL010000006.1:9203-19703 GCA_018241645.1 Pseudomonadota bacterium | reverse complement strand
TAGGCGATCCGGCCGGGCTGCTTCTTCGCGAGCGCAATGAGGTCCTGCACCGACTTCGCCTCGAACGCGGGATTGACGACCAGCATGTTCGGGAACACCACCAGCAGCGACACCGGCGCGAATCCCCTGACCGGTTCGTAGGGGAGTTTCGGGTACAGGCTCGGATTCACCGCCCAGTTTGAGGCGTCGAGCATCAGCGTGTAGCCGTCCGGCGCGGACTTCGCCACGAAATCGGCGCCGATCGTCCCGCCGCCGCCCGCGCGGTTCTCCACGATGACCGGCTGGCCGAGCGATTCCTGCATCTTCGGCGCGATCAGGCGCGCCATGAGGTCGGCCCCGCCGCCGGGCGCGTAGGTGACCACCATGCGCAGCGGCTTGGCCGGCCATTGCGCCTGCGCAACCGCGGCGGGCGCGCCAGCGAGCGCGGCCGTGCCCAGCAGCGCCAGCCCCAGCACGGCGTGTTTCGTTCGCAGGTTCATCTCTCGTCTCCGGTTATCATGGTTTTCCCCATGCTGCCACGGATGAAAAACCGGGGTCAATGTGAACTCTGTCGACACGCACGCCCATGTCTTCACAACCGCGCTCGAACCCATGGCCGGCGCGCGGTATGTTCCCGGGTATTCCGCGCCGACCGAAGATTGGCTCGCGCTGCAGGACGCTTCCGGCGTCACGCACGGGGTGCTGGTGCAGCCGAGTTTCCTCGGGACTGACAATTCTTTCCTGCTCGCGGCGCTGGAGTCGCACTCGCGACGCTTGCGCGGCGTGGTGGTCGCTGATCCTTCGCTTGCCGCGCCGGAGGTTTCGCGCTGGGATGCACTCGGCGTGCGCGGGATTCGCCTGAACGTGCTGCACCGGCTGGACATGCCGGACTTCTCCGCGCCGGAATGGTCCGCGTTGTTTGCGCGGGTTGCCGATCGCGGCTGGCACGTGGAGGTGCACGCATCCGGGGAACAGATGTCAGCGGTGCTGCGCGCGCTCGCCGGCTGTCCCGCCAGCCTCGTGTTCGACCATTTCGGGTTGCCGGACCCGGCACTCGGCACGGGTTGCCCGAACCTGGGCGCGTTGCTGCGCCTGGCCGAGGCCCGGCCGGTGTACGTGAAGCTCTCCGCACCGTACCGGCTCGGCGGCGGTGACGCAGTGCAATATGCGCAGTTCTGGATTGCGCACCTCGGCGCCGAGCGACTGATGTGGGGAAGCGACTGGCCGTGGACCAACCACGAGCGCGCGACGGATTATCCGGGCTGTGTTGCGAACCTGTTTCATTGGGTCCCGGAGGCGGCAGACCGCAGGCTGATCCTGTGGGATACTCCAAATGCCCTGTTTCGCTTCTTCTGAGGAGGACGGACCATGCAGATCAAGGAAATCCTGCGCGTGAAGGGGACACGGTTACTGTCGATCGCAGCCGACGGCCGTGCAGCGGATGCAGCGAAGATCATGGCCGATGAAAACCTCGGCTCGCTGGTGGTGATGGAGGGCAGCCGCATGCTCGGCATGCTCACCTTCCACGAGATCCTGCAGGCCCTCAACAACGGCAAGGGCGCGCTCGGCGAAGCAAAGGTCGGCGACATCATGGTGAAAGAGCCGGTCACCGCGACACCCGAGATGGAAGTGAACGACCTGCGCCGCACGATGCTCGAAAGCGGCGCCCGCTACCTCCCGGTGCTCGAGGGCGGCAAGCTGATCGGCGTGATCTCCTTCCGCGACGTGGCCAAGGCCGTGCTGGAGGAGCAGGATTTCGAGAACCGCATGCTGAAGGGCTATATCAAGAATTGGCCGGCATGACGCGTAGTTGAATCGGCGCGGATTCCTGGCAGGCGGCGCAATTGCGGCGGGGGCGTCGGCCCTTGCGGCGTGGCGCCTCTGGCCGGAGCAGGGGCTCTGGAATCCCTGCCTCGCGCGCCTGCCGCGGCGCCTGGCCGAACACGAACTCGTCAAGGCGGCCTGGGAAGGCCTGGACCCGGCCCTCGTCTGGGACGCGCATGCCCACCTCGTCGGCACCGGGGATTCGGCCAGCGGCATCCGCATCAATCCGCGCATGGACAGCCTGCTCAATCCCGGCGAGTACGCGCGGCGATTGTTCTTCCTGAACGCGGGCTGCGCCCACGACGCCCCGGGCAATGTCGACCAGTCCTACATCGAGCGGATCGAAAACCTCGTTGCGGGACTCGCTCGCGGGGTGAAACTGCTGCTGTTCGCGTTCGACCGCGCCTTCGACGAGAAGGGCGAGGTGGTGTGGGAGGACACCGGCTTCTACGTCCCCGATGCGTACGTGCGCGACACGGCGGCGCGCCACAAGGAGATCTTCGAGTGGGTGGCGTCGATCCATCCTTACCGCCGCGATTGCATCGAAGCCCTTGAGGACGCGAAGCGCCGCGGCGCGCGAGCGGTGAAGTGGCTGCCCGCGGCGATGGGCATCGACCCCGCCTCGCCGCTGTGCGACCGCTTCTACTCGGCGGCTGCGCGCCTCGGCCTGCCGCTCATCTCGCATGCGGGGCTCGAGCGCGCGGTGCCGGGCCGCGACGCGCAGGACTACGGCAACCCGCTGCGCCTGCGCCGCGCGCTCGACGCGGGCGTGCGGGTCGTGGTCGCGCACTGCGCGTCGATGGGGCAGGACCGCGACCTCGACCGGGGGGAGGGCGGCCCCGTGGTCGACAGCTTCGAGCTCTTCGCGCGCATGATGGGCGAGCCGCGCTATGCCGGCCGGTTGTTCGGGGACATCTCCGCGATGACGCAGACCAACCGGGCGGGCACCGGCCTCGCGCGCGTGATCCGCGCCGAGGAATGGCAGCCGCGCCTGTTGAACGGCTCCGACTACCCGCTGCCGGGACTGATGCCGATCTTCTCGGTCGACTACCTGGTCTCGCTCGGTCTGATCGAACCCGCGGCGGGCCCGGTGCTGACCGAGATCCGCCGCCACAACCCGCTGCTGTTCGATTTCGTCACGAAACGCAGCCTGCGCGCCGGCGGCAGGCGCCTGGCGAATTCCGTGTTCGAGACGCGCGGCTTCTTCGACCCGCTCGCTAGCGCGGCCAGAACGGCGGGCCGGCGCAGTTGAAGAGCCCGGGGCCGTAGCCGGCGCAGCGCGAGAACGGCGACATCTCGGGCCCGTACAGCATGCGTTCGAACTGCATGCGCCGGCGCAGGTCCTCGATCTGCGCGGCCTGCAGGTAGTCGAGCACTTCGCGCGGCACGCCGTCCTGCGCCAGTTGCAGGATGTCGCTCGCCGACAGCGGCAGCACCGTCTGGGTCTGCCTGAGGCGCTCGATGATCGCGGACGGCGGTTCGCCGGATTTGGCAAGCAGCACGACCTCCCCGCGCGTGAGCGGCGCGGGCCGCGGCTCGAGGATCGCGCAGCCGCCGAGCAGGAGGCCGGCGAGGAACAGGGTCAGCAGTCTGCGTTGGAGTCTCATGGACATTGGACCGGCGGGGCGCAAGTGCGTTCGGGCCCTATGCTAAACTCGACCGCACTTTCGCGCTTAGTCCTTCACATTCAGGAAGTTATTCGATGTCCGGCAACACATTCGGCACGCTGTTCTGTGTCACGTCCTTCGGCGAATCGCACGGCCCGGCGCTGGGCGGCGTGGTCGACGGCTGCCCGCCCGGCCTGGAGTTGTCGGCCGCGGACCTGCAGAAGGAGCTCGACCGCCGCAAGCCCGGCACCTCGCGCCACGTCACGCAGCGGCGCGAATCGGACACGGTCGAGATCCTGTCCGGGGTGTACGAGGGTCGCACCACGGGCACCGCAATCGGCTTCCTGATCCGCAACGAGGACCAGCGCTCCAAGGACTATTCCGCGATCGCGCAGAAATTCCGACCCGGCCACGCCGACTACACCTACTGGATGAAGTACGGCCGCCGCGACCCGCGCGGCGGCGGGCGCGCCTCGGCGCGGGAGACCGCGATCCGCGTGGCCGCCGGCGCGATCGCGCGTAAATGGCTCAACGAGCGCTACGGGATCGTGGTGCGCGGCTATCTCGCGCAGATCGGGCCCAAGGTCATCCCGTTCCAGGGGTGGGACGCGGTGGGGTCGAACCCGTTCTTCGCGCCCAATGCCGCAATCGTTCCCGAGCTCGACGCCTTCATGGACGCGCTGCGCGAGTCGGGCGACTCCTGCGGCGCGCGCGTCAACGTCGTGGCCGAGAACGTCCCGCCCGGCTGGGGCGAGCCGGTCTACGGCCGGCTCGATGCGGACATCGCCGCGGCCATGATGTCGATCAACGCGGTCAAGGGCGTCGAGATCGGCGCGGGCTTTGCGGCGATTGCCCAGAAAGGCACCGAGCACGGCGACGAGATGACGCCCGAGGGCTTCCTCACCAACAACAACGGCGGCGTGCTCGGCGGGATTTCCACCGGGCAGGACGTCACGGTCTCGATCGCCCTCAAGCCCACGTCCAGCATCCGCATCCCCAGGCGCACCATCGACACCAACGGGCAGGCGGTGACCGTGGAGACCACCGGCCGCCACGACCCCTGCGTCGGGATCCGCGCCACGCCGATCGCCGAGGCGATGCTCGCCTGCGTGCTGATGGACCAGGCGCTGCGCCACCGCGCGCAGAACGCCGACGTGGTCCCGGCCACGCGGGCGGTGCCGGGCAAGGTCCGCTGAGCGCCGAAGCTTGTGGAAAAACCAAGCAGAATCAATTACAGTTACGCTTCAATCCATCCGCCTGAGGCACCGACATGAGCACTAATAAAGGGCAGCTGCTACAAGACCCGTTCCTGAACACGCTGCGCAAGGAGCACGTTCCGGTGTCCATCTATCTCGTCAACGGCATCAAGCTGCAGGGCCAGATCGAGTCGTTCGACCAGTACGTGGTGCTGCTGCGCAACTCGGTCACCCAGATGGTGTACAAGCACGCGATCTCCACCGTCGTCCCGGCCCGCGCGATCACGCTGGCGCTGGATGGCGCCGCCCCCGACGCCTGATCCCGGGGACACCTTAGCGGTGTCTCTGACACCGTCCTGATGCCCGACCGTCCCGCAGCACCCCCCCGCTCCCAGACCGCCGTCCTCGTTTGCCTGGATTTCGGCAAGGATGACGGCCACGCCGAATCCACCGAGGAAATCGTCCGCCTGGCCGAGAGTGCCGGGGTGACCGCCCACCAGATCGTGCAGGGCAGGCGCCAGCGCCCGGATGCGGCGCTGTTCGCCGGTTCCGGCAAGGTGGACGAGATCCACGCCGCGGTGGAGGCCCTCGGCGCCGGCACGGTGATCTTCAACCACCACCTGTCGCCCGTGCAGGAGCGCAACCTCGAGAAGAAGCTCGGCTGCCGCGTGATGGACCGCACGCGCCTGATCCTCGAGATCTTCGCCCAGCGCGCCAAGACCCACGAGGGCAAGCTCCAGGTCGAGCTCGCGCAGATGGAGTACCTGTCCACGCGGCTGATCCGCGGCTGGACGCACCTGGAGCGGCAGCGCGGCGGCATCGGCCTGCGCGGCGGCCCGGGCGAGACCCAGCTGGAGCTCGACCGCCGGCTGATCTCGCAGAAGATCAAGACCCTCAAGGCCGAGCTCGACAAGATGCGCCAGCGCCGCGGCGTGCAGCGCCGGGCGCGTTCGAGGAAGGACGTGTTCTCGGTCTCGCTCGTCGGGTACACCAACGCCGGCAAGTCGACCCTCTTCAATGCGCTGACCCACGCCAAGGGCTACGCGGCCGACCAGCTGTTCGCCACGCTCGACACCACCACCCGGCGCATCTTCCTGCCCGAGATGGGTGCCCGCGGCGGCCAAGTCGTGGTGTCCGACACGGTGGGGTTCATCCGCGACCTGCCCACCAGCCTGATCGCCGCCTTCCGCGCCACGCTGGAGGAAACCGTGCAGGCCGACCTGCTGCTGCACGTGGTGGACAGCGCCTCCCCGGTGCGGGACATGCAGATCGCGGAGGTCAACAAGGTGCTGGCCGAGATCGGCGCGGACAAGGTGCCCCAGGCCCTGGTGATGAACAAGATCGACCTCGCCGGGTTGGGCACTGCGGCCGGCGCCGGCATCTCTCCCGGGGTCGAACGCGATGAATATGGTAAGATTTTCCGGATTCGCGTGAGCGCAAGCACGGGCGCAGGGCTGGACAGCCTGCGCAGCGCGATCGCCGAACTGGCCCCGGAGCACCTGCGCGCGCGCGGGACGGCGGCCGATCCCACCACCCATCCAGAACTGGCCTGACCATATCCGTATGTCGCTGAACGACCCAAACTGGGGACGCGGGGGATCTCGCGGCCCGCAAGGCCCAGGCGGTGGCAAGCAGGGGCCGCCCGACCTCGATGAGCTCTGGCGCAGCTTCAACCGCAAGCTGAACGACCTGTTCGGCCGGCGCGGCGGCGGCGAACCCCCCACCGACGGCCGCGGCTCGGGCCCGAACCCGGCCCAGATCGGCGGCGGCGCGGGCATCCTCGTGGCGCTGGTGCTGGCGGTGTGGCTCGCGAGCGGCTTCTACATCGTGGTGGAAGGCACGCGCGGCGTGGTGCTCACGTTCGGCAAGTTCGCCGAGGAGACCAATTCCGGCCTGCGCTGGCGCATGCCCTGGCCGATCCAGACCCACGAGATCGTCAACCTCTCGCAGGTGCGCACGCTGGAGATCGGCTACCGCAACAGCGTGAAGACCAAGGTCCTCAAGGAGTCGCTGATGCTCACGGACGACGAGAACATCGTCGACCTGCAGTTCGCCGTGCAGTACACGGTGAAGGACGTGCGCGACTACGTGTTCAACAACAAGCGCCCCGACGAGGCCGTGATGCAGGCGGCCGAGACCGCAGCGCGCGAGATCATCGGCAAGAGCCGCATGGACCAGATCCTGTACGAGTCGCGCGAGGAAATCGCGATCCGGACGCGCCAGCTCATGCAGGTGGTCCTCGACCGCTACAAGACCGGCGTGTCGATCTCCAACGTCACGATCCAGAACGCCCAGCCCCCCGAGCAGGTGCAGGCCGCGTTCGACGACGCGGTGAAGGCGGGCCAGGACCGCGAGCGGCAGAAGAACGAGGGCCAGAGCTACGCCAACGACGTGATCCCCAAGGCGCGCGGCACCGCTGCGCGCCTGATGCAGGAGGCCGAAGGCTACAAGCAGCGCGTGATCGCCAACGCCGAGGGCGAGGCCGCGCGCTTCAAGCAGGTGCTGGCCGAGTACGCCAAGGCCCCCGCGGTCACCCGCGAGCGGATCTACCTCGACACCATGCAGCAGATCCTGTCCTCGACCTCCAAGGTGCTGTCGGACACCAAGGGCAGCGGGAACCTGCTGTACCTGCCGCTCGACAAGCTGATCCAGAAGAGCGCGCCGGGCGAGCCCGCGAGCGCCGCCGTGCTGCCCGAGGGCGCCACGCTCATGAAACCCGGCGCCGTGCCCGAGGCGCCCATGCCGCTCGAGGGCGGCCCGCGCGCGCGCGACGGCGCGCTGCGCAACCGCGAGAGGGGCGAACGATGACCCGCATGATCGGACCGATTGCCGCCGCGATCATCGCGCTGCTGCTGCTCGCCAGCGCCTCGCTGTACACGGTGGACCAGCGCCAGAACGCGATGGTCTTCCAGCTGGGCGAGGTGAAGGACGTGGTGACCGCGCCCGGCCTGCACTTCAAGTGGCCGCTGATCCAGAACATCCGCTACTTCGACACGCGCATCCTGACGCTGGACGACCCCGAGCCGCTGCGCTTCATCACCTCGGAGAAGAAGCCGGTCCTGGTCGACTCGTTCGTCAAGTGGCGCATCATCGACGTGAAGCAGTTCTACATCAGCGTGCAGGGCGACGAGGTGCGCGCGCAGAAGCGCCTCCAGCAGACGATATCCGACGGCCTGCAGGCCGAGTTCGGCAAGCGCACCGTGCACGACGTCGTGTCCGGCGAGCGCGAGCACATCATGGAGGTGATGCGCGAGAAGGCCGACCTCGACGCGCGCAAGATCGGCGTGCAGATCATCGACGTGCGCCTGAAGCGCGTCGACCTGCCGCAGGAAGTGAGCGATTCGGTCTACCGCCGCATGGAGGCCGAAAGAAAGCGCGTCGCCAACGAGCTGCGCTCGACCGGCTCGGCCGACGCCGAGCGGATCCGCGCGGACGCCGACAAGCAGCGCGAGGTGATCCTCGCCGAGGCGTACCGCGACGCGCAGCGCATCAAGGGCGAGGGCGACGCCAAGGCTTCGGCCACCTACGCGCAGGCCTTCCAGCAGAACCCCGAGTTCTACTCGTTCTACCGCAGCATGGAGGCGTACCGCTCGAGCTTCCGCGGCAGGAACGACGTGATGGTGATGGACCCGAGCTCGGACTTCTTCCGCTACTTCAAGGACCCGGCCGGCGGCAAGGCCGGCAAGAAGTGATGGGCCATGGGCACGATGGGCACCGCATTCCTGATGGCGTTCGCCCTCATGCTGGTCATCGAGGGGGCGCTGCCTTTCCTCGCGCCCTCGCTGTGGCGTGAGACGTTCCGCCGCATCACGCAGATGTCGGACGGGCAGATCCGCTTTTTCGGCCTGAGCTCGATGCTGCTCGGGGTGATGCTGCTGTATATCCTGAACTGACCATGCGCAACTGGCTGCTGCCCGAATACATCGAGGACATCCTGCCCGCCGAGGCCGCGCGCATCGAGCGCCTGCGCCGCCGCGTGCTGGACCTGTTCGAGGTCTGGGGCTATGAGCTCGTGATGCCGCCGCTGCTCGAGTACGTCGAGTCGCTGCTGACCGGCACGGGGCACGACCTGGACCTGCGCACCTTCAAGCTCGTCGACCAGCTCTCGGGCCGCATGATGGGCGTGCGCGCCGACATCACGCCGCAGGTGGCGCGGATCGACGCGCACCTGCTCAACCGCGCCGGCGTCACGCGCCTCGCCTACTCGGGCAGCGTGCTGCACACGCGCCCGCAGACCCCGGCCGCCACGCGCGAGCCGCTGCAGATCGGGGCCGAGGTCTACGGCCACGAGGGCGTGGAGAGCGACCTCGAGGTGCAGCAGCTGCTGTGCGCGGCGCTTGAAGCCTGCGGGGTGCGCGGCGCGCGCATGGACGTGGGCCACGTCGCGGTGTTCCGCGCGCTGGTGGCGCGTGCGCGCATCGGCGCGGAGCTCGAGGCCGAGCTCTTCGAGGCGCTGCAGAAGAAGGACATCCCGTCGCTGCGCGAACTCATCCGCGGCGCGCGCGGGCTCGACGCGGTTTCGCGCGAGGCGCTGCTGCTGCTGCCGCAGCTCTACGGCGGGGCCGAGGTGCTCGCGCTGGCCGCGCGCCGGCTTCCGAAGCTGCCGCCGGTCACCCTGGCCCTCGCCACGCTGAAGCGGCTCGCCAAGGCGAGCACCATCCCGATGAGCTTCGACCTGTCGGAGCTGCGCGGCTACCACTACCATTCCGGCATCGTGTTCGACGCCTACTGCGAAGGCGTGGCCGGCCCGGTGGCGCGCGGCGGCCGCTACGACGAAGTCGGCAAGGCGTTCGGCCGCTCGCGGCCGGCGACGGGCTTTTCCATCGACCTGCGCGAGCTCGCCGGCGCGGCCGCGCCCGTGAAGCCGCGCGAGCGCATCCTCGCGCCCGCCGTCCGCGACGCCAGGCTCGCGAAGAAGGTCGCCGCGCTGCGCGCGCGGGGCGTGGTGGTCGTGGAGGAACTGCCGGGCCACGAGAAATTCCGCAGCGAACTCGGCTGCACGCGCCGCCTCGCGAAGCAGGACGGCGCATGGGTCCTCGTGCCCCTGACCCCCCAACCCCCCAAGAGATGAAGGCCATGGCCTCAAACGCAAAGAACGTAGTCGTCGTCGGCACCCAGTGGGGCGACGAGGGCAAGGGCAAGATCGTCGACTGGCTGACCGACCATTCGCAGGGCGTGGTGCGCTTCCAGGGCGGCCACAACGCCGGCCACACGCTGGTCGTGAACGGCAAGAAGACCGTGCTGCGCCTGATTCCCTCGGGGATCCTGCGCGGCACCGTCACCTGCTACATCGGCAACGGCGTGGTGCTGTCGCCTTCCGCATTGCTGCAGGAGATGGACGAGCTCGAGGCCGCCGGGGTGGAAGTGCCTGCGCGGCTGCGCATCTCCGAAGCGTGCCCGCTGATCCTGCCGTACCACGTCGCCATCGACCAGGCGCGCGAGAAGGGCGCCGGCAAGATCGGCACCACCGGGCGCGGCATCGGGCCGGCGTACGAAGACAAGGTCGGGCGGCGCGCGATCCGGCTGCAGGACCTGTTCAAGCCGGTGCGCTTCGCGGAGAAGCTTGAAGGCCTGCTCGAATACCACAACTTCGTGCTGAAGCACTACTACCAGGCGCCGGAAGTCGACTTCAAGAAGACGCTGGACGAGGCGCTCGCGTTTGCGCCGCGCCTCGCGCCGCTGGTGGCCGACGTGCCGCGCGCGCTGTACGAGGCGAACCGCGAAGGCAAGAACCTGCTGTTCGAAGGCGCGCAGGGGACCCTGCTCGACATCGACCACGGCACCTACCCGTTCGTGACCTCGTCCAACTGCGTGGCCGGCGCGGCCGCGGCCGGGGCCGGCGTCGGCCCGGGCCAGCTGCACTACGTGCTCGGGATCACCAAGGCCTACACCAC
>JAFEDL010000006.1:0-9130 GCA_018241645.1 Pseudomonadota bacterium | reverse complement strand
GCGGCCGCGCTCAAGCGCTCCATCCAGATCAACGGCGTGTCGGGCCTGTGCATCACCAAGCTCGACGTGATGGACGGCGTGGAGTCGGTCAAGCTCTGCGTCGGCTACGACGTGGCCGGGAAGTTCTCCGACATCCTGCCGGTGGGCGCGGAGGAACTCGCGCTGTGCGTGCCGCGCTACGAGGAAATGCCGGGCTGGCAGGAGAGCACCGTCGGCGTGAAGACGCAGGACGGGCTGCCGCGCGCCGCGCGCGATTACCTCGCGCAGATCGAGAAGCTCACGGGCGTGCCCATCGACCTCATCTCCACCGGGCCGGACCGGGAAGAGACCATCGTCCTGCGGCACCCGTTCGAGTAAGCGCCGGGGCGTCTTGCCGATCCCGGCGGGGCGAACGCGAGGCTGCTGTTCAGATGCCCTCTTCCAGGCGGTAAGCGAGTATGGCCGGCAGGCCCGCCGCCCGGACCTTGTCCGCCGCCGCCCGGTGGTCATACGGGACGCGGTGGAACGTGATGGTAGCGTTCGCGGGATCGAACAGCGCATAGGCCGCCGCCGGATTGCCATCCCGGGGCTGCCCCACGGAACCCACGAGCGCGAGCCAGTCGCTGTGGGGCGGGACCGGCATCGGCCTGCCCGGCAGCGGGGCGATCCAGCCCACCTTCCCGGTGGGGCGCCGGAAATAGAGCGCCTGGTCGTGCACGTGGCCCGAGAAGGTATAGGTCGTCCGCGCCGCCGCCATGCTGCGCGCCGCCTCCGCGGGGCTGTCGACGTATTCCCAGCGCCCGGGATGCGCGGCCGAAGCGTGCACGAAGCAGGTTTCGCCCCCGCGCACGCAGAGCGGCAGCGAGTCCAGGTAGGCCTTGCTTTCCGGCGCGAGGGCGCCGCGGGTCCATGCGATGGCTTCGGCCGCCGTGCGGTTCATGTAGTCGGAAGGGGTGCGAACGGCCTCGTCATGGTTGCCCTTCAGCACCACGCTGCCTTCCCGCGCGTAATTCGCAATGCGATCGACCACCGCCTGCGGATCCGCGCCATAGCCGACCAGGTCCCCGAGGAATGCGTAGCGTTCGGCGCCGTTCTCGCGCGCGTGGCGCAGGCAGGCTTCCAGGGCCTCGAGGTTGCTGTGGATGTCGGACAACAGCGCGAGGACCACCGCGTCTCCGGCTTTCGGTTGGGGAGGGGAACGCATCATATCAGCGGGCCGCGGGTAAAATGGCGGGGCGCGACCCAAATGGAGCGGATGCAGTGCGATGAAGACAAACCCGAACGAATTCCTCAGGACGTGGATGCAGCGCGTCAACCAGGGCGAGATCGAGCCGGTGCTGGCCATGTACAACGAGCACGCGGTCCTGATCCCGACCTTCTCCAACCGCCTGCTCGGCAAGCCGCAGGGCATCCGCGAGTACTTCGAGCGGCTGTTCTCGCGCGAGGAGCTCAGCCTCGCGCTGCACGAAAAGACGCTGATCACCCAGAACATCAACGCCGAGGTATGGTCGATGAGCGGCATCTACTGCTGGCGGTTCGCGATCGACGGCGAGCTGCTCAACTTCGAGGCGCGCTTCAGCTACCTGCTGGACTTCGCCCTGCCGGCGCCGATCCTGCACCACCATTCCTCGCAGATCCCCAGGGTGATCTGAGGAAAGTCTGACTTACGCATTGGAAAGACCGCTGCAGGAGCGGGCCGCATGGCAGTACGTATGCTCGTTTTGGAAACAAACCATAAGAACAGGGGAGACATGATGGTCTACGGCAAGAAGGTAATCGCCGCGCTTGCGCTGGTTGCAACCGGCGCGTTCGCGCAGCAATGGCCGGCCAAGCCGGTCGCGCTGGTGGTGGGCAGCGAGCCGGGCAGCGCGCCGGACGTGTACGCCCGCGCGGTCTCCGGGCCGCTCACCAGGCTGCTCGGCCAGCCGGTGATCGTGGAGAACCGCACCGGCGCCAACGGCAACATCGCGGCCGAATACGTGGTGCGCGCGCCCGCCGACGGCTACGCCCTGTGGGTGCCGGCGCAGTCGCAGCTCGAGATCAATCCCAGCGCCTACGCCGACCTGCGCTGGAAGCCGGCCGACTTCACCGCCGTGATCAAGGGGGTGGAGGCGCCGGTGATGCTGGTGGCCAACCCTGCGGTCCCGGCGAAGACGCTGGCCGAGCTGGTCGCCTGGGTCAGGGCCAACCCCGGCAAGGTGTCCTACGCGTCCTTCAGCCCCGGGACCATCTCGCACTTCCTCGGCCACCAGCTGAACGAGAAGTTCGCGCTCGACATGACCCACATCACCTACAAGGGGTCGGGGCCGCAGGTCCAGGCCCTGCTCGGCGGGCATGTGCCGATCGGGTTCTCGCAGATCCAGACCGGCCTGCCGCACGTGCTGGGCGGCCGGCTGACCGGCATCGCGGTCACCGGCGCCAAGCGCTGGCGCCAGCTGCCGGCCGTGCCGACCTTCGCCGAGCTGGGCTATCCCGAGTTCACCGCCGGCACCTGGTTCGGGATCGTGGCCCGCTCCGGCACGCCGCCCGACGTGCTTGCGAAGATCATCGACGCGAACAAGGCCGCGCACGCCGACCACGACGTGCGCGACAAACTGGAGAAAATGGGGTTCGACGTCGTGGCCCAGACCGGGGCCGAGTTCGCCGCCAGCGCCAAGGCCGGCCAGGAGCGCTGGGCCGGCGTCGTGAAGTCCACCGGCTTCCGCGCCACCAACTAGGCGGCGGTTTTGGTTGGGGAGGGGGTAACGGGGGAAATTAGGGACCGGGAGCCGCGGCTCCCGAACCCTGGGGGGGGGCCCTGTTCCTAGCCTTCTACTTGCCGAAACTAAACGCGAGCCCCAATCCTCGCTGAAGCGCTTGCTCAAGGAATGGTGCCATTACGGGCATGATCAGCACGAACGACGCCAGCCCGATCAGGATCGTGGCCGGGAAGCCCACCGCGAAGATGTTGAGCTGGGGGGCGGCGCGCGCGAGGACCCCGAGCGCGAGGTTCAGGATCAGCATGGTGGCGAGCACCGGCAGCGCGAGGTGCAGCCCTACGCGGAACATCTCGGCGCCGAGGACCACCAGCGTGTGGATGCTGGCCGCCGACGGCGCGGCCGAGCCGACCGGGATCACCCGGAAGCTCTCGGCGATGCCGGCGATCATCATCAGGTGGCCGTTGATCGCGAGGAACACCAGCGTCGCCATCAGCGACAGGAAGCTGCCGATCAGCGGCGTGTCGTGCGAGTTCTGCGGGTCGATGAACGAGGCGAACGACAGCCCCATCTGCAGGCCGAGGAGGCTCCCCGCGAGCTCGAACGCCGCGAAGGTGACCTGCAGGCCCAGGCCGATCGCCAGGCCCGCCAGCAGCTGCTGCACCAGCAGCCAGCCCATGTCCCCGCTGGCGGCCGGAAGGGAAGGCGCGACCACGAAAGTGATGACGGCCGCCAGCGCGACCTTGAACCGGTGCGGGATGGCCTTGTGGTAGAGCAGGGGCGCCGACGAGAACAGCGCCAGGATGCGCACAAACGGCCAGAAGTAGGTCGCGAATATCGCCGCGAACCACACCTCCAGCTGGGCGCTGGTGAAGGAGATCATCGCTCGGGCGGGCCGTCAGCCCACCATGTGCGGGATCGAGGTCAGCGTGCGCTGGATGTAGTCGGTCAGCGTGGCGAGCATCCACGGCCCGGCCACGACCGTCGCGGCGACCATCGCGAGCAGCTTGGGGATGAACGACAGCGTCATCTCGTTGATCTGGGTGGCCGCCTGCAGCACGCTAACCGCAAGGCCCACCACCAGCGCGGTGACCAGCAGCGGGGCCGACACCATGAGCATCACCTCCAGCGCGTGCTGGCCGAGCGTGAGGACGGATTGGGAAGTCATCATTGTGCGAAGCTCGCGACGAGTGAGCCCACCAGCAGCGTCCAGCCGTCGGCGAGCACGAAAAGCATGAGTTTGAAGGGCAGGGAGATCAGCACCGGCGAGAGCATCATCATGCCCATCGACATCAGCACGCTGGCCACCACCATGTCGATGATCAGGAACGGGATGAACACCATGAACCCGATCTGGAACGCGGTCTTCAGCTCGCTGGTCACGAACGCGGGCACCACCACCTTGAGCGGGGTGGAGGCCGGGTCCTTCGGCGCCGGCTCGTTGGACATCTTCAGGAACAGCGCGAGGTCGGGCTCGCGGGTCTGCCTGAGCATGAAGCCCTTCACCGGCGGCTCGGCCTTCTCGAGGGCCTCGTTGAACGAGAGCTTGTTCTGGCTCCACGGCAGGTAGGCGTCCACGTACACCTTCTCCAGCACCGGGCTCATCACGTACATCGTGAGGAACAGCGCGAGGCCCACCAGCACCTGGTTGGGCGGGGTGGACTGCGTGCCCAGCGCGCTGCGCAGCAGCGACAGCACGATGATGATGCGCGTGAAGCCCGTCATCATCAGCAGCACGGCCGGCAGGAAGGTCAGCGCGGTGAGCGCGACCAGCGTCTGGACCGACAGCGTGTAGGACTGGCCGCCGCCGGGCGCGGGGGAGCTCGTGAACGCGGGCAGGCCCTGCGCGAGCGCCTCGGGCGCGGCGAGCGCCAGCGCGGCGAGCAGGGCGATGCCCAGGGCTTTCAGGTGGTTGCGGGCGAATCTAAGCACGGCGGCGGGCCTTCTTCAGCAGCGCCGCGAAATCGATGCCCATCGGCAGGGCGTGCGCGCCGGCCGGGGACGCCTCGGGCAGTTCGCCCCTGGGCAGGGTGGCAAGGGCGCTGACGCGCCCGGGGGCGACGCCGAGCACCATCCATTGGCCGCCCAGCTCGACCACGACGACGCGTTCCTTCGCGCCCACCGGGAGCGCCGAGACGACCTTCATCAGGCGCGCGTTGCCGCCCGCGCCCGCGCCCATGCGGCGGGCGAACCAGGCGGACAGCGCGATCGCGCCCAGCACCACGGCCAGGCCGGCGATCATCTGCAGGAAGCTTCCGGTCATCGGGCGCTCAGCGGTTCAGTTTGCGGATGCGTTCGGACGGCGTGATGATGTCCGTGAGGCGGATGCCGAATTTCTCGTTCACCACCACCACCTCGCCCTGCGCGATCAGGCAGCCGTTGACCAGCACGTCCATGGGCTCGCCGGCCAGGCCGTCGAGCTCGACCACGCTGCCCTGGGCCAGCTGGAGGATGTGCTTGATCGGGATCTTGGTGCGCCCGAGCTCCACGGTGAGCTGCACCGGGATGTCGAGGATCATGTCGATGTCGTGCTGCGCGTGCGCGCCGGCGGCGGGCGCGAGCTTCTCGAAGAACTGCGCGGAATTGCCTCCCGCCGCGCCGTCCGCGGCTGCGGCCCCGGCCTGCGCCTGCTCGGCCAGCGCCGCGCCCCAGTCGTCGGCCGGCTCCTGCCCGGGTTGCTCCTGTAGTGCGGTTTCCATGCCCTAGTCTCCCAGCTGGTTGTCCTGCGGCCGGACCGCGAGGATGCGGTCCACCTTGATTGCGTATTGCCCGTTCTGCGTCCCGTAGGTGCACTCGAACACCGGCACGCCGTCCACCTCGGCCACCACCGTCTTGGGGATGTCGGTGCCGATCACGTCGCCGGCCTTCATGCCGAGGATCTGCTCTACCGTGGAGGGGATGCGCGCGAATTGCGCCACCAGCTCCACGTCGGCGAGCTGCACCTGCTTGGACAGCATGCGCACCCAGCGCTTGTCCGGCTCGTAGCTGTCGCCCTGCAGGGACGAGTACAGCATGTCGCGGATCGGCTCGAGCATCGAGTAGGGCATGACGATGTGGAACTGCCCGCCCGACTGGCCGATCTCGATGTTGAACGTGGCGGTGACCACGATCTCCGAGGGCGTGGCGATGTTGGCGAACTGCGTGTGCATTTCCGAGCGCACGTGCTCGAACTTGACCGGGTACATCGTCGCCCAGGACTTCTCGTAGTCCTCGAACACCACCGCGAGCATGCGCTGGATGATGCGCTGCTCGGTGAGGGTGAAGTCGCGGCCCTCGACCCGGCTGTGGAAGCGCCCGTCGCCGCCGAACATGTTGTCGACCACCGCGAACACCAGGCTCGGGTCGAAGATGAACAGGCACGAGCCGCGCAGCGGCTTCATGTGCACCACGTTGAGGTTGGTGGGCACCACCAGGTTGCGGATGAACTCGGAGTACTTCACCACCTTCACCGGGCTCACCGAGATTTCCGGGCTGCGCCGCATGAAGTTGAACATCCCGATCCTCAGGAGCCGCGCGAAACGGTCGTTGATGATCTCGAGCGTCGGCATGCGGCCGCGCACGATGCGCTCCTGCTTGCCGAGGTTGTAGCTGCGCACACCGCCTTCGGCCTCGGCCTCGGGCGCGGCATCGGCTTCGCCGGTGACGCCCTTCAGCAGCGCGTCGACTTCTTCCTGCGAGAGGAATTCCTTGCCCATCGCGCGCTACTGGATCACGAACGACGAGAAGTGGACGTTGTCCACGCCCTTGCCGGGCAGCTCGCTGCCCGAGAGCGGCGCGCGCGCCTCGGCGAGGATCTCGCCCATCAGCTTCTGCTTGCCGGCGACGCTGACGAGCTCCTCGGCGGTCTTGGACGACAGCAGCAGCAGCAGGCGGCCGCGCACCACCGGCATCTGCGCCTTGAGCTCCTCGGCGACCTTCGGGTCGGCGACCTCGAGCGCGAAGGCGACCTGCAGGAAGCGGTCGCCGCCGCCGCCCGCGAGGTTCACGGTGAACTGGTCGATGGCGAGGAACGCGGGCACCTTCTTCTTCTCGGGCGCGGGGGCGGTCTTCGCCTCGGCGTTCTTGTGCTGCATGTAGAACCAGCCTCCGCCGCCGCCGGCGACCAGCAGGGCGAGCGCGATCGGAACGAGCTTGCGGCGGCCCGCCTTCTTGGGCGCGTCGGCCGGGGCTTCAGCCTTGGCGGACGCGGCCGTGCTCGCGGCCGCGGGGGATGAGGGTTTCTTGGCGGGAGACGTGGGCTTGGGTGGCGTGGCCATGGCGGTGTCCTGTTGGGTACATGGGAATTATTGCCGGGGGCAGGGCGCGGCCATGGGCCGAATAGCGCGGCTTTTCCCGCGCTTTCCGCCGACTTCAGGCCGCGGTCATGCGAACACGTCGAGCAGGCGGTCGCTGCGCGCGTAGGCGCGCGGGGCAGCGTCCAGGAGCAGGGTCCCGGCCTCGGGAATCGGTGCGTCCGGGGTGCCGATGCCGCGCGAGCGGGCGTCGGGCGCACCCCAGGCCGCGCTGCCGCCCGCGCCGGCGCCCTGGGGATGGGTGCCCACGCTCGCGCTGCCCACCGAAATCCCGTTCGACTCGAGCATCTCGCGCAGGCGCGGCAGTGCGCCCTCCAACGCGTGGCGCGTGTCTGCATGCTGGGCCGCGCAGGTGATGTTCGCCTCGCCGCCCTCGATGCGGATGCTGACCTGCACCGGGCCGAGCTCCGCGGGCTGCACGCGCAGTTCGGCCGAGGAGACGCGTTGCGTGGCCAGCAGGCTGACGCTGGCGGCAAATTCCTCGCGCCATAGAGGCGTGCCCACCGGGCCCGGCACGGTCATGTGGACCGCGGGTGCCTGCGCAGCGAAAGGCGCCGGTGCCGGCTGGTGCGCGGCCAGCTGCACAGGCGCTTGCGCAGCCTGCAGCGCGCCGGGTGCTGCGGCGATCTCCAGGGCGGGTGCATGCGTTGCCGCCTGCGCCTGGACGGGAGCAGGATCTGCAGCGGGAGCGTCGCGCAGGGCAGGGCCGGGCTCGGGCGCGTCCTTCTCCGTCCGTGCGGATTGCGCGGCGGCGCGGGTGCCGGTTGCGACCGGCGCCGGCCCCGCTGCGGCCGGGCCTTCGGCCGGAGGCTGCGCCGTGCCCGCCGGTTGCGTCCGGGCCGCGGCCTGCGGTGCCAGCGCGCCCATCTCGGCCAGCAGCTGGGCGGTGGCGTCGGGCGTGCCGGGCTGTGCGGCGTCGTTCCCGTCCTTGGTGTCCTTGGCGTCCTTGCGCTGGCCCGGGCCGGCCGCTGCCGCCACTTGCGCTTCGGCGGGCGCCTCTTCCGGCGGCGCCTCGGCGTCCACGGTACCCGCCGCGGGTTTCAGGTCCGGGGCAGCGGCGCCGGGAAGCGCATGCGCGCCCAGCTTGCCCGCGAGCAGCGTGGCGAACGCGTCGGCCGGGCCGGCCGGCGCGGCGGGATCTGGGGCGGCGGACTGCGGCGGGGCGGAGAGGAGTTGCGCGGCAATGTGCAGGTCTGGCATGGCGGATTCCGTGGGGTGGGGTTCAGACGGCGGCGCGCAGGGCGGCGGCGCGCCCGGCGAACTCGTCGACGAGTTTCTGCAGCCGGCGCGCCTCGGCCTCGCGCGCGTCGAGGTCGGCGCGCCCGATGAGCACTTCGAACGACTGCTTCCTGCGGCGCTCCAGCAGCCAGCCCGTGCGGCACTCGGCGACCCCCTGCTGCAGGGCCGCGACTTCCGCGCGCTGCTGCCCGATGGCTTCCTCGAGCCGCGCGATGAAGTCGCGGAAATTGCGCATTTCGTCCGGCGCGACCCCGCTGGCGGCGTTCTGCGCGAGGCGCGCGTGGTAGTCCACGCAGTAGCCCTCGAGCAGCGCGAGGCGCGACTCGCTGTCCTTCAGCATGGCCAGCGCCCGCGCGAGCTTCCTGGCGGCGCGGTCGCGGCGCTCGTCGGCCAGGTCGGTGAGCATGGTCAGCTGCTGCGGGCTGGGCATGGGCGGGATCCTCGGGCGCGGGCGGGTCAGTCGGGCACGGCCTGCGCCAGCGTGGCGAGGCTCTCGGGCACGCCGACCTTGACATGCATGTCCTGCTGCAGGAAGGCGTCCATGCGCGGCGCAAGGGCGACGGCGCGGTCGAGCAATGGGTCGGCGCCCGCCACGTAGGCGCCCACGCTGATCAAGTCCTTGTTGCGCCGGTAGCTCGAGGCGAGCTGCTTGAAGCGGCGCGCGCGCCCGGAGTGGTCCGGGTCGGCGAGCGAATGCATCACGCGGCTCACCGACTGCTCGATGTCGATGGCGGGGTAGTGGCCCTGGTCGGCGAGCGACCGCGACAGCACGATGTGCCCGTCGAGGATGGCGCGCGCCGCGTCGGCGATCGGGTCCTGCTGGTCGTCGCCCTCGGTGAGCACGGTGTAGAACGCGGTGATCGAGCCGCGGCCCGAGCCGTTCCCGGCGCGTTCCACCAGCTGCGGGAGCTTGGCGAACACCGA
>JAFEDL010000069.1:5418-19901 GCA_018241645.1 Pseudomonadota bacterium | reverse complement strand
TGCGTCGAGGCCGCGGTGAACCTGCCGTTCGACGAAGGCCGCAAGGAGGAGCGCCGCCGCTTTGCCGGGCTGGTGGAAGGCAGCGAGTCCAAGGCGCTGCGCCACATGTTCTTCGCCGAGCGCCAGACCACCAAGATCCCGGACGTGCCCGAGGACACCCCGACGCGCAAGATCGAGAAGGCGGCCGTCATCGGCGCCGGCACCATGGGCGGCGGCATCACGATGAGCCTGGTGAACGTCGGCATCCCGGTCACGATCATCGAGATGAAGCAGGAAGCCCTCGATCGCGGCCTCGCGACCATCAGGAAGAATTACGCCAGCACCGTGTCCAAGGGGCGGCTGAAGCAGGAGGACATGGACAAGCGCATGGCGCTGATCACCCCGGCGCTGGCGATCGAGGCCGGCAGGGACGCCGACATCGTGATCGAGGCCGTGTTCGAGCGCATGGACGTGAAGCAGGAGATCTTCAGGAAGCTCGACGCCGTGATGAAGCCCGGCGCGATCCTCGCCTCCAACACCTCGACGCTGGATGTCGACGCCATCGCCGCCGTCACGAAACGCCCGCAGGACGTGATCGGCACGCACTTCTTCTCGCCCGCCAACGTGATGCGCCTGCTCGAGGTGGTGCGCGGCAAGGCCACCGGCAAGGACGTGCTGGCCACGACCATGGCGCTGGGCAAGAAGATCAAGAAGGTCCCCGTGGTCTCGGGCGTGTGCGACGGCTTCATCGGCAACCGCATGATCGAGAAGTACGGCCAGCAGTCGCTGTTCCTGCTCGACGAGGGCTGCAGCCCGCAGCAGGTGGACGCCGCCGTGCAGAAGTGGGGCATGGCAATGGGGCCCCTGGCGATGGGCGACATGGCGGGCCTGGACATCGGCTGGGAGATCAGGAAGCGCCGCTACGTCGAGCGCCCCAACTTCCTCTACTCCAAGGTCGGCGACAGGATCGCCGAGCTCGGCCGCTTCGGCCAGAAGACCGGCAAGGGCTGGTACCTGTACGAGGCCGGGAGCCGCAAGCCCGTCCCCGATCCCGCGGTAGACAAGATCATCGAGGACTACCGCAAGGCCAACAACATCAAGACGCGCGCCATTCCGGACGCGGAGATCGTCGAGCGGCTGATCTACGCGCTGGTGAACGAGGCCGCCTACATCCTCGAGGAAGGCATCGCGCTGCGCGCTTCCGACATCGACATGGTCTACCTCACCGGCTACGGCTTTCCCCCGTACCGCGGCGGGCCGATGTTCTACGCCGACACGGTGGGCCTCGCGAACGTGCTCGCGTCGATCGAGAAATTCCAGAAAGGCTACATGGGCGAGGTCTGGAAGCCCGCGCCCCTGCTGGTGAAGCTCGCGAAGGAAGGCAAGAAGTTCAACGGGTAGTGTGACCAGGAGAAAATCATGACCGAAGCCGTCATCGTATCGACCGCAAGAACCCCGCTGTGCAAGTCTTGGCGCGGGGCGCTCAACATGACCCACGGCGCGACGCTCGGCGGCCACGTCGTCAAGGCGGCGCTGGAGCGCGCCAAGCTCGACCCGGCCGAGGTCGAGGACGTGATCATGGGCTGCGCCAACCCCGAGGGGGCCACGGGCAGCAACATCGCCCGGCAGATCGCCCTGCGCGCGGGCATGCCCGTCACCGTGTCGGGCATGACCGTCAACCGCTTCTGCTCATCGGGCCTGCAGACCATTGCGCTCGCCTCCCAGCGGATCCTGGCCGGCGAGGCCGACATCTTCGTCGCCGGCGGCGTGGAATCGATCTCGTGCGTGCAGAACGAAATGAACAAGCACATGATCGCCGACCCGTGGCTGAAGGCGAACAAGCCCACGATCTACTGGAACATGCTGCAGACGGCCGAGATGGTCTCCAAGCGCTACGGGATCGGCCGCGAGGTGCAGGACCGCTACGGCGTGGACAGCCAGAACAAGGCGGCCGCCGCCCGCGACGCGGGCAAGTTCAAGGACGAGATCGTGCCGATCACGACCACGATGAAGGTGATCGACAAGAACACCAACGTCGAATCGACGAAGGAGGTCACCGCCTCGGAAGACGAGGGCATCCGCCCCGGCACGACGTACGAGGGCGTGTCCTCCATCAAGCCCGCCATCGAGGGCGGCGTGATCGCCGCGGGCAATGCCAGCCAGTTCTCCGACGGCGCCTCGGCCGCGGTGGTGATGAGCGACAAGGTCGCCGCCGCCAAGGGCCTGAAGCCCCTGGGCATCTTCCGCGGCTTCGCGGTCGCGGGCCTGGAGCCGGACGAAATGGGGATCGGCCCGGTCTATGCCGTGCCCAAGCTCCTCAAGCGCGCGGGCAAGAAGGTGGAGGACATCGGCCTGTGGGAGCTGAACGAGGCGTTCGCGGTGCAGGTGATCTACTGCCGCGACAAGCTCGGCATCCCCAACGACCGCCTCAACGTCAACGGCGGCGCCATTGCGGTCGGCCACCCGTACGGCGTGTCCGGCGCGCGGCTCGTGGGCCACGCGCTGATCGAAGGCAAGCGCCGCGGCGTGAAGTTCGTCGTGGTCACCATGTGCATCGGCGGCGGGATGGGCGCGGCGGGGCTGTTTGAAGTAGTCTGATGTCCTGGTGCGTTCAGGCAAGGGGCGCACCTCGGTGTGCCCCTTTTTTTGCCGCTCGGAGGAGACAAACAATGAAAATCATCAACCGTGTGGTTCCCGCGGCGCTGGCCGCGGCACTGCTGGCGGCTTCGGCTGCGGCATTCGCGCAGGCCTACCCCAACAAACCCGTGCGGCTGATCGTGCCCTGGCCTCCGGGGCAGGCCACCGACCTGGCCGCGCGCATCGTGGCCGAGAAACTGTCGCAGGCGCTCGGCCAGCCGTTCGTGGTCGAGAACAAGCCGGGCGCGGGCGGCTCGATCGGTTCCGACCAGGTGGCCAAGGCGGCCCCGGACGGCTACACGCTGCTCGCCGCCTCCAGCGGCCCGATCTCGATCATGCCGAACCTGCAGAAGATCCCGTACGAACCGCTGAAGGACTTCGCCCCGGTCAGCCTGGTGGCCGCGGCGCCGTTCGCGCTGGTGACGCATCCCAACTTCCCGGCCGCCACCGCCAAGGACCTGGTCGCGCTCGTCAGGGCCAACCCGGACAAGTACACCTACTCCTCGTCGGGCACCGGCGCCACGGCGCACCTGTTCGTCGAGCTGTTCAACTCGATGGCCCAGCTCAAGGCGCGGCACGTCCCGTACAAGGGCAGCGCGCCCGCCCTTACGGACATCATGGGCGGGCAGGTGAACTACGGCATCGAAACGGTGGCCTCGGTCGTCAGCCACGTGAAATCCGGCAAGCTCAAGGCCTACGGGGTCACGACCGCGAAGCGCAGCTCCGCCATGCCCGAAGTGCCCACCCTCGCCGAGGCCGCCAACCTGCCCGGCTACGACGCCGCGGCATGGATCGGCTACACCGCGCCCGCCGGCACGCCGCGCGAGATCACCGGCCGCCTGTCCGCGGAAATCCAGAAGGCGGTGCAGTCCGCGGACCTCAAGCAGCGCTACGTCACGCTGGGCATGGAGCCGGAGGCGAACACGCCGGAAGAACTCGGCGCCCTGATGCGGCGCGAGCAGGAGCGCTACGGGCAGATCATCCGCAACGCCGGGATCAAGGTCGAGAACTGAGGGCGGCGGGGCGCTGATTTCCGGACATTTGTTTCAGGAAGCGGCGCCGGGACTCGTTCTCCGGGCAGTTTTGTACCGATACCGGTACATTACCCTCGCGTCGCAGGGCTCGCCCTGAACGGCACGCCGAGCTTTTCGCCGAGGGCGCGCAACTCCTGCTCGATTGCCGGAGGCACGTCGAGGCCGGAAGCGAGTGCCGCGCGCTCCAGGTCCGCACCGCGGTGCCCGGGGAGGCGTCCGGCCGCCCCGCCCGCCTCCAGGTAGGTCCCGGTCCACTGCGCCATGTAGGCGTTGAAGACCTCCCTGCTTGCAAACGCGCCGGGATCCACAAACCAGAAGAACGCCGCCTCCCGGCCGCTGGCCCCGCCCGACGCCATCGTCGTGGGACCCCGCGCCAGGGTCTCGGCACTGGCGCTGAAGGCGCCCGCGAGCAATTCGATCATCATCGCCATGCCGATGCCCTTGTGGCCACCGGTGGGCAGCAGCGGACCCGCCAGGGCGCGCTTGGCGTCGGTCGTCGGCTCACCCTCGACGTCCAGCGCCCAGCCCTCTGGAATTGGTCGCCCTTCGCGGGCGGCCAGGAGGATGTGGCCGCGCGCAGCCACGCTGCAGGCCATGTCGAAGATCAATGGGTCGCCACCGGGCACCGGGCAGCCGAAGGCCAGCGGGTTGTGGCCGATCGCCGGCCCCTTGAATCCCGGCATTGCCAGCAGGGGCGGCGTGTGTTGGCCCAGCATGCAGAACATGCCCGCTTCCGCCGCCGCGATCGCGTGCACGCCGAGCGCGCCGAGGTGGCCGATGTCGCGCACCGCCACGAACACCGAAGCCTGCTGATTGAGCTGCTCCAGCCCGAGCGCCACCACAGCCGGCGCAGCCACGTGCCCCATTGCGCCGTCGGCCTCGAATACGATCACGCCGCCGCGCAGGGTATGGCGCATGTTTGGCCTGGGATTGAATTCGCCCGTCTCCAGCCTCTGCACATAGGAGGCCACGCGCGTCAGGCCGTGCGTGCGCCAGCCGCGCAGGTCGCTGCGGATAAGCAGGGACGCCGCCGTCCGCGCATGGTCGGGGGGAACGCCGCTGCGCTCCAGTACTGCGGCGGTCCAGGATTCGAGTTCCTGCGGGCGGTATCGCATTCCGGGGGTGGTTTGGGCCATGGGTACGAGCTTACTCGGCCTTGATATTGAGGCGCTTGAAAATCGCCGCGTAGCTCGCCGATTCGGACTTGATGGTCTCGAGGAAGGGGTGGGCGGGCTGGCCCGTCACGTCCATCCCGGCGGCGACAAGCCGCTTCACCAGCTCCGGATCCTTGAGCACGGCGATGGTCTCGGCCTCCAGCTTGCCGGTGATCTCGGCCGGCGTGCCGGCCGGAGCGAAGAACGCGTACCAGACCGGGAAGTCGGTCAGTTCCATGCCGGTGGCCTCGGCGAAGGTGGGCACCTCCGGCAGCACCGCGGAGCGCTTCGGGCTCATGAGGGCCAGGGCCTGCAGCTTGCCCGAGCGGATCAGGCTCACCGCGGGCGGCAGGCCGACCACGCCGAACGTGATCGAGCCGGCCATCGCGTCGGCCAGTACCGGGGGTGCGCCTTTGTAGGGCACCTGGACGAGGTCGAGTCCCGCCTTCTCGCGCATGGCCTCCACCGCGATGTGCATGGCCGAGCCGGTGCCCGGCGTGCCGTAGCTGTACTTGCCGCGCTTATCCTTGATGAGGGCGAGCAGTTCCTTCATGGAGTGGTAGGGCGCGTTGCCCGCGCTGACCAGCACCGAAGGAACCGTCACCGTGCGTACCAGCGGGGCCAGGTCCCGGACCGGGTCGTACTGCACCTGCTGCAGGTTCGGCGTGATGGTGATCTCGATGTTCGAGCTCGCGAGGATGGTGTAGCCGTCGGCAGGCGAGCGCACGACCGCCTGCGTGGCGATGGTCCCTGCCGCGCCGGGCCGGTTCTCGACGATGATCTGCTGGCCGAGGCGGACGGACAGCGGCTGCGCAATCAGCCGCGCCATGATGTCCACGCCGCCGCCGGCCGGGAGCGACACGATCATGCGGATGGGTTTGTTCGGGTAAGGCTGCGCTGCGGCCGGCAGCGCTGCGGCGGCGCAGAGCGCCAGGACGATTGCTCGGATGTACATTTTTCTCTCCTTGGGTTTGGGGCGGCTGTCGCGTTCTGTCGCGCGTCAGTCCGCCTTGATGTTGGCGTCGCGCACGAGCTTGCCCCAGCGCTCCACCTCCGCTGCGATGAAGGCCTGCGCGTTCTCCGGCGTGCTGGCCACCACTTCGAACCCTTGCTCGCGCACCTTCTGCGTCATGTCGGGCTGGCGCAGGGCGTTCATGGACTCCGCCTGGATTCGCGCGATGACATCCTTCGGGGTTCCGGCCGGCACCATCAGCCCGGTCCAGTTGGTGATCTCGAACCCGGGCAGGCCCGCCTCGGCCACGGTCGGCACGTCCGGGATCAGCACATGCCGCGCGCTGGTGGTGATCGCCAGGGGCCGCAGGCGACCGCCCTTGATGTACGCGATGCACTCGGGCAGGTTGGACACGATGAAGTCGGTGCGCCCGCCCACGAGGTCGACCAGCGACGGCGCCCCGCCCTTGTACGGCACATGCTGCAGGTTCACCTTGGTGAGCACCCGGTAAAGCTCGAGCCCGAGGTGCGGCGGCGTGCCGTTGCCGCTCGAGCCTGCGAGCAGCTGCCGGCTGCGCCCGAGCGCCGTGAGTTCGGACAGCGACTTCACCGGCGAATCCGCGTGCACGACCACCACCAGCGGCATTGCGCCGAGCACCGATACCGCGGAGAGGTCCTTGAGCAGGTTGTACTGCGCCTGCGGGAAGAGCGTCACGTTCGTCGCATGGGTGAGCGTCATCGCGAGCCAGGTGTAGCCGTCGGGTGGCGACTTGGCCGCCATGTCCGCGCCGATCATCGCGCTGCCCCCCGGCCGGTTGTCCACCACCACCGGCTGCTTCCAGGCGTCCGACAACTTCTGCGCGACGTTGCGCGCCATGATGTCCGTCGCCCCGCCCGGGGGAAATGGAACGATGTAGCGCACCGGCTTTGCGGGATAGGCCTGGGCCGCCGCATTGAAGGTTGCGGCCAGCGCGGCCGCGGCGAACGCGCCGCAGAAAACCCGACGGGTGATGCTCATGCGGTTGTCTCCTTGTCTCCGCGTTCCGCCCCGTCTGTGCGCGGGGCTGCACGCTGTTGCTGGGGCTAGCGGGTAATCGCCAGCGCCGCGCCGAACGGCCCGGCACTGACTCTTTGGTAATACAGGGGGCGGTCGCGGAGCGTGTAGCCGCGCATCTCCATGACGAACCCGGTGGTGCCGTGCGCCAGGCCCAGCTTGTCGCACACCCGGGCCGGCAGGCCTTCGAAGCGGACGAACTGGTCGGCGCGCAGGGTCGGCACCGAGAACTGTTGCTTCAGCAGGTCGCGCAGCGAGATCCGCTCCAGCGCCTTGGCATCGAGCTTGCGCAATGCGGCGAACTCCGACTCCGGCAGGAAGAACTCGCTGAACAGGTCGAACTCGCCGCCCACGCTGATCATGCGCTCGATGCGGATGAACGGCCCCGGCGTGGCGAGGAACTCCGCCCACGGCCCCTGCCGGCGCACGCTCTTCACCGAGAGCACGTGCAGGTAGAGCGGCAGGTCCTCGCCGCGATTGTTGCGGAACCTGAGGTAGCGCACGTCGGCCGGGCCGAGCTTGCCGCCCGACACGAATGTGCCCCGCCCGTGCTCGCGGACGATCAGCCCGCGGTGCGCAAGCTGCTGCAGCGCCTTCTGGACGGTGCCGACGCTGGCCCTGAGGCTCGCGGCGAGTTGCTCCTCCGAAGGCAGGCGGTCGCCTTCGCGCAACGCGCCGGACTCGATGCGCGCTATGACCGTGTCACAGATGCGCTCGAGCTTGGTCGCCACCCGCCGGCCCTAGATGGTCGGGCCGAAACGGCTGATCGCCGTCTCGCGGATGTCGAGCACCTCGCTGGTGGTGCGCGTGCCGGAGGCCACCTCCATAGTGTAGCCGTACAGCCGGTCGCCCACTTCGGATACCTTGGCGCCCTTCTCGATCAGCTCGGACACGTCCACATCGATGTTGTCCGGCATCGTGCGCAGGGTGTTCACGTTGCCGCTCACCTTGACGGTGGGCGACACCATGTTGCCGATCGGGTTGCCCACGCCGGTGCCGAAGAAGATCAGCTGGCAGCCGCCCGCCGCGAAAGCCGTCATCGACTCGACCGCGGGGGCGGGAGTGGCCATGAAATGCATGCCCTTCCTGACGGGAGGCTCGCCATAGTCGAGCACGCCCACCAGCGGCCGGGTTCCGGCCTTGGCCATAGCGCCCAGCGCCTTTTCCTCGATCGTGGTCAGGCCGCCGCGGATGTTGTCCGGGGTCGGGTTGGTGCCGCGGATGTCGAGGCCCATCTTCATCGCGTCCTGCTCGAAGCCCACCACCTTGTCGACGAACGCCTTGCGCACCTGGTCATCCACGGCGCGCGCGGCAAACAGGTGCTCGGCGCCGAAGAACTCGGAGGTCTCGCTGATGATGATGGTGCCGCCGTCGTCGACCAGCCGGTCGGCCATGCGGCCGATCGCCGGGTTGCACGACAGGCCCGAGGTGGTATCCGAGCCGCCGCACTCGACGCCGATCACGAGCGACGAGGCCGGGGAGGACACGCGCCGGATGCCCGACGCCTCGATCGCCATGCGCATGGCAATGCGCGTGCCGTTGGCCACGGCGTTGATGGTGCCATCCGGCTGCAGGTTGATGATCTCGACGCGCTTGCCGGTCGGACGGATGCGCTTTGCCACCTCTTCGGAAGTCATTTCCTCCAGGCCGATCAGCAGCACCGAGGCGATGTTCGGGTTCGCGCCCATGCCGGCGAGCGTGTTGTAGGTGACCTCCAGGTCGCGCCCGTACTGCCCGCGGACGAAGAGCGTCGTGATGGGGACCGTGCCGTCGACCGCGTTGCAGATCGCCCGCGTGACCGGGTTGCAGTTGTCCATGATCGAGATGACCCCGACCCAGTTGCGCACCCCGATGCTGCCGTTCTTGCGGGGATATCCGAGGAATGTCGCGCTCATTTGGAACTCCCTGCCTGGTCGCCGCGGCCGCGGATGGATTCGACGTTGTGGGTGTGGACATGCGCGCCGGGCTTGATCGCCGCGCTCGCCTTGCCGATGATGGTGCCGTACTTGAGGATCTCCTGTCCTGCAGAGGTGTCCTTGATGCACACCTTGTGGCCGAAGGGCACGTCGGCAAGCAGCCGGACGGTGCCCTTCGCCTCGCCCTGCAGCGCACAATCGTCGCCGGCCTTGCCGCTGTCGATCAGCGTGGCCACGTTGTCCAATTCGTTCAGCACCAGCGCGCGGGGCATCTCCGCCTCCTCAACAGATGGGCCCGGCACGCGCCGGGCAGGGACCGAGCATACGCGGCGCCCTTTTGGTGCGTCAAGACCTATATAGGACTGTTGACCGCACCCTTTCCGGGCGGTATGGTGCGCTCCATGAAACCACTCGCCCCCGTTTGTTTCGCCCTCGCCCTGCTGGCGGGCGCGGCCCACGCCCAGCCGCAGCCCGGCTGGAAACCGGCGCGCGCCGCCGAGATCGTGTCGCCCGCCGCGCCCGGCGGCTCCGTCGACGTGATGTCCCGCGCCATCAAGCGCTTCGCCGAGGAAAACCGGCTCATCGACGTGCCTTTCAACGTGGTCTACAAGACCGGGGCCAGCGGCTCGATCGCGCTGGAGTACATGGCGCAGAACGCCGGCCGCGGCGAGTTCGTCTTCGCCTCCTCGCACACCTTCCTCACGATCCGCGAGACCGGGGACTCGAAACTCGACTACCGCGACCTCACCCCGGTCGGCCTGCTGTTCAAGGAGTTCCACGTCATCGCGGTGAAGCCGGACGGCCCGGTGGCCGACGGCCGCGCGCTCATCGACAAGCTGCGCAAGGATCCCTCGTCGGTGAGTTTCGGGTTCTTCGGCAACCCCGGCAACCACCTGCACCTGGGCGCGGCCATCCCCCTCAAGGCGGCGGGCGTGGACATCCGCAAGCTCACCACCGTCCAGTACCGTTCCGGCCCCGAGGCGCTCACGGCCGTGATGGGCGGGCACCTCGACGCGGCGCTGGTGACGCTGTCGGTCGCGCAGGCGCTGGCCGATGCCGGCAAGATCAAGGTGATCACGCAGACCTCCCCGACCCGCCGCGGCGGCTACCTTGCCGCCGTGCCGACGTGGAAGGAACTGGGCGTGAACGTCGAATACGCCACCGCGCAGGGCGTGCTCGGCGCCAAGGGCATGACCGCCGAACAGGTCGGTTACTGGGAGGGCGTGCTGGCGAAACTCTCCCAGGACGCGGAATGGAAGAAGCTCCTTGCGCGCAGCTACTGGGAGCCGGCGTACATGACCGCCGCGGAGATGAAGGCCTATTACGATGCCGAGCACTCGAAACTGAAGGCGATCCTCGCCGAACTGGGACTGGCCAAATGAGCGCGAACCCCGCGGGGCGCAGGCCCACCGTGGTACTGGTCGGCGGGATCTACCATGCCGATGCAGACAAAGTGCTCAGGCAGCATGCAAACGTAGTCGCCCTCGAGCGGCCGTCGCCCGCCGACATCGCCGCTGCACTCGCCAATGCCGACGGGGCCATAGTGCGCTACCCGCACCTGATCAATGACGCAGTGCTGGACGGCGCCAGGGGCCTGGTGATCGTCGCGTCCTCGGGCCGCGGCACCGACTCCATCGACGTAGCCTCGTGCACCGCGCACGGCGTGGCGGTGGCAAACAACCCGGGCTACGGCACGGTGCCCGTGTCCGAGCACGCCATCGCCATGATGCTCGCCCTGTCGCGCAACCTCATCGGCAGCGGCAAGGCGCTGCGGTCGGGCGGCGCATGGGACAGGCGCACGCAGCTCGACGTGCGCGACATCAACGGCCGCACCATCGGCATCATCGGCCTGGGCCTGATCGGCAGCGAAATGACGCGCAAGTGCATCGCGGCCTTCGGCATGAAGGTGCTGGCCTACGACCCGCATGTCCCCAAGTCCAGGGCCGAAGCGCTCGGCGCAAGGATGGTCGACAACCTCGACGAACTCCTCGAGCGTTCCGACTTCGTCTCGCTGCATGCCGAACTGAACGAAGCCTCGCGCGGCATGATCGGCGAGCCGCAATTGCGCCGCATGCAGCGCCATGCCTACCTCATCAATACTTCGCGAGGCAAGATCGTGCGCCAGGAAGCCCTGCACAAGGCGCTGGCCGAAGGCTGGATCGCCGGCGCGGCGCTCGACGTCTTCGAGGACGAGCCGCTGGCCGAACCCAGCCCGCTGTGGAACCTGGAAAACCTGATCCTGACCCCGCATGTCGCCGGCCTGTCCGGGGACGCCCTGCACGACCTCGCCGAGTCCGCCGTCAGCCAGGTGTTGCAGGCGCTGAAGGGCGAGCGGCCTAAACACCTCGTCAACCCGGCGGCGTGGGACGCGGCCCGGGCGCGGCTTGCACGCGCAGCCTGAACCCAACCCGGAGGACCCAATGAACATCGCATCGCACCTGGACAAGATCGACCGCTTCGAGAAGCTGCGCGCGCGCCTGGACACCATGGGCGATTTCGAGCTCTGGTTCTGGGCCGCCATGAATGCGGGCACCAACGCCGTGAACGCCGCCCTGCATCACGCCGGCGCGACCCTCGCCGACGACGTCTTCCCGACCCAGCCGGGCGTGTACCTCGTTCCCTGCAAGGACGGGAAGCTCGAGCCGGCCTTCCGGCCGCCGGGAGACGTCCTGCACGTGGGGCGACCGAAGATCGAAGGCCCGCTGCCGGACGACGTCAACGCGATGATGCAGGCCATGGAAGTCATCGAGCACCATCGCGACCCGTGCATCCGCGGCGAGCGCGACGCGACCCCGGAGATCGCGGCCGAATGCGCGCAGGCGCTGGAAAAGGTGCTCGCGCTGCTCCGCCAACGCATGTCCACCCCGGGGAAAGCATGGAAGCCCTAGACCACCGCCAGCGCGCCGAGCGCATCGAACGCTCCATCGCCAAGTGCGGGGATGCTGACCACGAGATGAAGATCGAGGGCGCCATGCTCGCCGGGACGCACTGGGTGAATTTCATCCTGCACCGGATGGGCGTGACCAAGGCTGAACTGGACGTCATGCACTCCTACATGCTGACGGTGAACGAACTGCGCAAGTACAGCGTCGCCGATGCGGAGATGATGGCGGCGATCGCCGAGATCGAGGACATCCGCCCGGCGCATGTGCGCGGCAATGTTCCCGGCGGCGCCGCCGCAGCGGATCGCGCCCTAGAACTCCTCGGGACGCTTCGCGCCAAGGCGCAAAAACTCCTCGCCTGAATCGGTGCGGCCCGGGGCTCAGTCCCGCCCCGCCACCCGCCGTACGACTGTCATCGCCACCAGCACGAACGCGCCTGCTGCGATGCCGGTCGCCACGTCGGCCGCGAGCGGGAAGACAACTCCCGCCATTCCGCCTGCATCCTGCGCGGCACCCTCCACCCAGCGCTGCAGCGGCGGCACGCCATGCACGAGGATGCTGCCGCCGACCAGGAACATGGCCGCCATGCCGGCGGCCGAAAGTCCCTTCATCAGCCACGGGGCGGCCTTGAGGATCGCTGCGCCGAGCGAGCGTTCGGCCGCGCCCGGCCGGTGGCTGAGCCAGAGCCCGGCATCGTCCAGCTTCACGATGCCCGCCACCAGGCCGTAGACCCCCGCGGTCATCACCAGTGCGATGCCGGTGAGCACGGTCACCTGCGTGACGAAAGGCTGGCCGGCAACGGTGCCCAGGGAGATCACGATGATCTCGGCCGACAGGATGAAGTCGGTGCGCACTGCGCCCTTGATCTTGTCCCGCTCGAACGCGACGAGGTCCGCGCCCGGATCGGCGAGCGCGCCGGCCAGTTCGGTGTTGCGCGCCGCCGTTTCCCCGCCGTGGAAGAGTATGTGGGTGATCTTCTCGAACCCCTCGTAGCAGAGGTACGCCCCGCCCAGCATCAGCAGCGGCGTCACCGCCCAGGGTGCGAGCGCGCTGACCGCCAGCGCCGCGGGGACGAGGATCGCCTTGTTGACGAGCGATCCCTTGGCAACAGCCCACACCACCGGAAGCTCGCGCTCGGCCCTTACCCCGGCCACCTGCTGCGCGTTCAGCGCGAGGTCGTCGCCGAGGACGCCCGCGGTCTTCTTGGCGGCCACCTTGGTGAGGAGCGCCACGTCGTCGAGGACCGTGGCGATGTCGTCCAGCAGTGCGAGCAGGCTCCCTGCGGCCATCGGCCATCCTCGGTAGACGCCCGGGCTCCGGCGTCGGAAAGCAAACGCCCCCGGCGTCAGAAAACGATCACGCCCCTGGCGTTCTTGCCCGACTGCATGTCCGCAAAGGCCTGCGGGGCCTCGTCGATCGAGTAGCGCCTGGTGATCAGTTCGTCGAGCTTCAGCCGCCCGGCCATGTACAGGCCCAGCATGCGCGGGAAGTCAACGCGCGGGACGCACGATCCGAACATGCTTCCCTGCAGGGTCTTCTCCTCGAACACCATGCTGGGTTGCTTGACCGAGATCATCTCGCTGCCCCGCGCCACGCCCACGATCACCGCCTTTCCGCCGCGACCGATGGCCTTGTACGCGGTGCCGGAAAGCTCGCCGTTGCCGACGCACTCGAACGCGTAGTCCGCGCCGCCACCGGTCATTTTCTTGAGTTCCTTCACCGGGTCCTCCCCGGGCTTGAGGAGCAGCGTATGGGTGGCGCCGAAGGTCTTGGCGTACACCAGCTTCGACTCCACGGTGTCGACCGCGACGATGATCTGCGCGCCGGCGATCGCCGCGCCCTGGATCGTGTTCAGGCCAACCCCGCCGCAGCCGAACACCACCACGCTCGAGCCCGGCTCGACCCTGGCCGTGTTGAACACGGCACCCACCCCGGTGGTCACCGCGCAGCCCACCAGCGCGGCGCGGTCCAGCGGGATTGCCTTGTCGATCTTCACCACGTTCGCCATCGACACCGTGGCGTACTCGGCCATCACCCCGCACCCCGAGAAAATGCCGAGCGGCTTGCCGGCGGAATCATGCGTGCGCGTGGTGCCTTCGCGCGGCGTGACAAGCGCCTTGCCCTGCTCTACGCACAGCACCGGCCGCCCGCCAGCGCAGAACCGGCAGGTGCCGCACATGTAAATGAAGTTGGAAACCACATGGTCACCCACCGCGAACTCGGTTACCCCCTCGCCCACCTCGACGATTTCGCCGGCCGCCTCGTGACCCAGCACAAGCGGCGGCGGCAGGGGGATCGTGCCGTTGACAGCGGAGAGGTCGGAGTGGCACACCCCGCAGGCGGCCATCTTGACCGTGACCTCGCCGCGCTTGGGCGAATCCACCAAGATTTCCTCGACCACGACCGGCTTGTTCAGTTCGCGGAACAGGACCGCCTTTCCCTTGTGCGCCATGCTCGTCTCCCGGTAGGAAATGCTGAGTGTATTTGCGCCGAGTATAGCCCGGCCGCTGGTCTAAAATAGCGGCTTTCCCCCAGCAGGAATCCGCCATGGCAAACCACGACAAGTTCTACATCAACGGCCAGTGGGCCGCACCGTCCACCAAGGACAGGATCGACGTCCACAACGCCGGCACCGGCGCGGTGATGGGCTCGGTGCCCGCGGGCGGCGAGAAGGACATCGAGGCGGCCGTGTCCGCGGCGCGCGCCGCCTTCGACGGCTGGTCGCAGACCCCGGCCGCGAAGCGCGCCGAGTACCTCGGCAAGATCTCCGCCGGCCTCAAGGCCCGCGCCGAGGAACTGGCGAAGACGATCGCGCAGGAAGTCGGCATGCCGATCAAGCTCGCCGGCCGCATCCAGGCCGGCCTGCCGATCATGAC
>JAFEDL010000069.1:0-5280 GCA_018241645.1 Pseudomonadota bacterium | reverse complement strand
CCCTCCGAGGTCGCGCCGTTCAACGCGTACATCCTCGCCGAAGTGATCCACGAGGCGGGGCTGCCCGCCGGCGTGTTCAACCTGGTGACGGGCCTCGGGCCGGTGGTCGGCGAGGCGCTGGTCAGGCACCCGCAGGTGGATGCGATCTCGTTCACGGGCTCGACGCGCGCAGGCAAGCGCATCTCGGAAGTCGCCGCGCAGACCGTCAAGCGCGTGACGCTGGAACTCGGCGGCAAGTCCGCCTCGGTGATCCTCGACGACGCCGACCTCGCCACCGCGGTCAAGGGCACGGTGGGCAACTGCTACCTCAACTCCGGCCAGACCTGCACGGCGTTCACGCGCATGCTGGTGCCGGAGGCGAAGTACGAGGAGGCCAAGGCGCTTGCGGCCGAGGCGGCCAAGGCCTACGCGCCGGGCGACCCCATGTCGGAATCCACGCGCCTCGGCCCGCTGACCTCCGCCGCGCAGCTCGAGCGCGTGCGCGGTTACATCAAGAAGGGCATCGAAGAAGGCGCCGAGCTCGTCGCGGGCGGACCGGACGCGCCGGAAGGCCTCTCTGGCGGCTACTACGTGAAGCCCACCGTGTTCGGCAAGGTGAACCCCAGGTCGACCATCGGCCAGGAGGAGATCTTCGGGCCGGTGCTCTCGATCATCACCTACAAGGACGAGGAAGACGCGATCCGGATCGCCAACGACACGATCTACGGCCTGGCCGGCGGCGTGTGGTCGGCCGACACGGGCCGTGCGCAGAAGGTCGCGCGGCGCCTGCGCGCCGGGCAGATCGACATCAACGGCGGCCCGTTCAACATGAACGCGCCGTTCGGCGGGTTCAAGCAGTCCGGCCACGGCCGCGAGGCCGGGGTGTACGGGCTGGAAGAGTTCCTGGAATACAAATCGCTGCAGCTGAAGGCCTGACCGTGGGCGTCAAGCAGCTGTTCGACCTCGCCGGCCGCGTGGCCGTCGTCACCGGCGGCTCGCGCGGGCTGGGCCTGCAGATGGCCGAGGCGCTGGGCGAGATGGGCGCGCGCATCGCGATCACCGCACGCAAGAAGGACGAGCTCGACGCGGCCGTGGCGCACCTGGAGGGACTTGGCGTCGAGGCGACGGCCTACCCCTGCGACCTGGGCAAGCGCGAGCAGGTGGAGCCGCTGGCCGCCGCGATGCTGCAAAGGTTCGGCAAGGTCGACATCCTCGTCAACAACGCCGGCGCCACCTGGGGTGCGCCGGCCGAGGACCACCCGATCGAGGCCTGGGACAAGCTGGTCAACCTCAACCTGACGGGCATGTTCCTGCTCTCGCAAATCATCGCCAAGCGCTCGATGATCCCGGCGAAGTGGGGCCGCATCGTCAACATCGCCTCGGTCAACGGCATCCAGGCGACCGACATGCGCCTCCTGAAGAACGCCGCCTACGTGGCCACCAAGCACGGCGTGGTCGGGCTCACGCGCCAGCTCGCCACCGAGTGGGGCGAGCACGGCATCACCGTGAACGCGATCTGCCCGGGGTTCTTCCCCTCCAAGATGACCAAGGCCACGCTCGACACGGCCGGCGAGTTCGTGAAGCAGGCCACGCCCACCGGGCGCCTGGGCGGCGACGAGGACCTCAAGGGCCTGACGGTGCTGCTGGCCTCGGACGCCTCCCGCCACATCACCGGGCAGGCGATCGCCGTCGACGGCGGCGCGACCATCATCTGATGATCAAGGAAAAGAACGCCGAATTCGCGCGCGAATTCCAGAAGAAGATCCCCTTCGTGGGGCACCTCGGCATCGAAGTCGACTCGATCGGCGACGGCAAGGCCGTGCTCTCGGTGACGGTCAAGCCCGGCTTCACCAACAGCTTCGGCACCGCGCACGGCGGGCTCATCATGTCGATCATGGACGTGGCCCTGTGCACGGCGGCGCGCAGCCAGCACGCGGACTCGATCGGGGTGATCACGATCGACATCAGCATGCAGTTCATCGGCGTGGGCAAGGACAAGCTGATCGCGGAGGCCCGCGTGCTGAAGCCCGGGCGCAACACGGTGTTCACCGAAGGCGAGATCCGCAATACCGACGGTTCGCTGGTGGCCAAGGGCATCGGCACCGTGCGCGTGCGGACGGCGGAAAAGGAAAAGTAGCGGGTCAGGCCCGCTTCGCCGCCGGCGGGGCCGGCGGGTTGGAGAACGCCAGCACCCCGTCGTCGATCCGTCCGAAGCGCAGTGTCATCAGGTCCCGCGCGTAATTCTGCGGCATTTTCCACGGCGCCTTCGACCCCTGCTTGGGAAACTTGTCGAGCGAGCGCTGGAAATATCCCGACGAGAAATCCACCCAGGGCGCCTCGCCCATCGCCGGGTCGTCCAGCCGCGGGGTGCACTGCGCGTACCCGTGCTTGCCCATGTAGTTCAGCAGCCGGCACACGTATTCGCAGGTCAGGTCGCATTTCAGCGTCCAGGAGGCGTTGGTGTAGCCGAACGAATTGGCGAGGTTGGGCACCCCGCTGTACATGAGGCCCTTGTAGCTGAAGGTCCTGGCGGGATCCACGCGCTTGCCGTCCACGGAGATTTCCATCCCGCCCAGCACCTCGAGGTTCAGGCCCGTGGCGGTGACGATCAGGTCGGCCTCGAGCTCGGCGCCCGACTGCAGCCGGATGCCGGTCTCGGTAAAGGTCTCGATCCGGTCGGTGACCACCGAGGCTTTCTTCTTGCGCAGCGCGACGAACAGGTCCGCGTCCGGCACGAGGCACAGGCGCTGCTCCCACGGGTTGTAGCGCGGCGTGAAGTGCGTGGCCACGTCGTAGTCGGGCCCGAGGTAAGCCCTGACGCCGCCGAGGATGAGTTGCTTTGCACGCGCGGGATTGCGGCGGCACAGGTTGAAGAAATACATCTGCAGCAGCACCCGCTTCCAGCGCGTGATGCCGTAGGCGAGCATGGCCGGCAGCAGGCGGCGCAGCTTGTTGGCGAGGTCGTCCTCGGCGGGCCGCGCCACCACGTAGGTAGGCGAGCGCTGCAGCATGGTCACGTGCGCGGCGGTCTTGGCCATCTCGGGCACCAGCGTCACCGCCGTGGCGCCGCTGCCGATCACCACCACCTTCTTCCCCGCGTAGGCTATGTCTTCGGTCCACTTCTGCGGGTGCGCGATGCGGCCCTTGAAGCGCCCGATGCCGGGGAACTCCGGCGTGTACCCCTCGGAGTATTTGTAGTAGCCCGCGCACAGGAAAAGGAAGTTGCAGGTCATGGCGACCATGTTGCCCGCGTATTCGGCCTCCACCGTCCAGCACGCATCCTGAGTCGACCACGAGGCGCGCTTCACCTGGTGGCCGTAGCGGATTTTCCTGTCCACGCCGTGCTCGCGCGCCGTGTCCTGCACGTACTTGAGGATCGAGGGCCCGTCCGCGATGGCCTTGGGTTCCTCCCAGGGCTTGAACGAATAGCCCAGCGTGTACATGTCCGAATCCGAGCGGATGCCCGGGTAGCGGAACAGGTCCCAGGTGCCACCCATGGCGTCGCGGCCCTCGAGGATCGCGTAGGTGCGGCCGGGACAGCGCTTCTGCAGGTGGACGCCGGCGCCGATGCCGGACAGGCCTGCGCCGACGATGAGCACGTCGAAGTGTTCAGCGGTCATGCCGCACGATACCACCGCACCCCACCCGTTCAGTACCCCGTGCTGCCGCCCAGCGACTCCAGCACGCCGCCCCACAACGCGCTGCGTTCCTCGTAAGGCTGCGGGTCCTGCCGGCCGCTGGCCTTTTCCCAGACAGAGGTCAGCACCAGGACGATGCCCGTGGCTGGCTGCACGTACACGGTCTGGCCATGGATGCCCTGCAGGGCGAACGTGCGCTCGCGCAGGGGCAGCAGCCAGAACTGGTAGCCGTAGCCGAAGAACGGCGTGGCCGCGCGCGGCCCGAAACCGGGCGGCTGGCGCCGCCAATCGGTGGCATCGAGCAGGTACTCGCGCGGCACCACCTGCACGCCGCCGGCCTTGCCGTCGTTGGCGAGCAGCATCCCGAGGCGCCCCCAGTCGCGCAGGCTTGCGTTGAACGCGCCGTGGGCCTGCTCCTGCCCGTCTACCGAAACGCGCCAGAACGCGTCGCGCTCCGCGCCCATCGGCTGCCACAGCCACTCGCTGGTGAGGTCTGCCATGGTCCTGCCCGTCGCCGCCGCAAGCACGCGCCCGAGCACGTCGGTCTCGGCGCTGGCGTAGGTGAACTTCTCGCCGGGCGGGGAATGCCGCGTCGTGATCGAGCGCAGCACATCGAGCGGCGTCCCTGCCCCGGCCACGCCCCCGCCAGCCCGCGAAAGGCGGGCGATGTCGTCCTGCCCGTCGTAGCGCTCGGTGAAGACCAGGCCCGAACTCATGCGCAGCAGGTGCCGGATCGAAGTGGCGCCGTATGCGCTGCCTTGGAGGGCCTTGACGTACTTTTCCGCCTTGTCGTCGAGGGACGCGATGTGGCCGCGCTCTACCGCAATCCCGATGAGCAACGAGGTGACGCTCTTGGCCATCGAGAAGGACAGGAATCGCGCGTCCTCCGTGCGGCCGTAGCGGTAGTGCTCTGCCACGATCTGTCCGTCCTTCAAGATCAGCAGGCCCGTCGTGCGCTGGCGTTCGAGATAGTCCGCAAGCGTGTAGGTGTGGTTCCGATAGGCGTAGCGGATGGCCGGCGGTTGCGGTAGGCGCGGCAGCGGAGTGAAAACGGCCCCGCGCGCCACGGTCCGCGTCCGGATGCCCGGGACGCGATCCAGCGCCGACCATGCGCCCACGCGGTTCGGGTTGAAATACCAGGTGCTCGCGTTGCCGAGCGGATAGCCCTGCGCCTTGCCGAGGAGGGCTTCGTCGGGCTCGGCGCGCGCCGGGGCGGCGGCGAACAGGCCCAGCGCGGCCAGGACCGCGACTACCCGCAGACCGCGCGACCCGGACTTCATCGCGACCCGCTGCCGCCCGGTTCCGGCACGACGATCTTCGAATCCTCCCGGTTGCCCCACTCGCCCCAGGACCCGACGTAGTTCCGCACGCGCGGGAAGCCCAGGGACTTGAGCGCAAGGAAGGTGCTGGCCGAGCGATAGCCGCCCTGGCAGAACGGGATGACGGTCTTGTCCGGCGTCACGCCCTTCGACGCGTAGAGCGCGCGGATTTCGTCCGCAGGACGGAACGCGCCCCGGGCGTCGAGGTGGTCGCGCCAGAAAATGTGGACCGCCCCCGGCACGGTCCCGGCGCGCCGGGCGCGCTTTTCCGTGCCCAGGTGTTCGGACTCGCGCCGGACGTCGACGATCACCGCCTGAGCGTCCCCGATCGCGCGATGGACGTC
>JAFEDL010000068.1:4798-7627 GCA_018241645.1 Pseudomonadota bacterium | reverse complement strand
ACGACCTTGCCCCATTTGGCGATCTCCACCTTGATGTAGTCGGCGAACTGCTGCGGCGTGCCGCCCACCGGGTCGAACGCCAGGGCGTCGAGTTTTTCCCTGAAGTCGGGCTGCTGCAGCGCGTGGTTCACCGCATCGTTGAGCTTCTGGACGATGGCGGGCGGCGTGCCGGCCGGGAACAGCATCCCGATCCAGGTGTCGTCCTCGACGCCCGGAAACCCTGCTTCGGCGAAAGTCGGCACGTCGGGAAGCGCCGCAACGCGCTTCGCCGACGAAACGGCTATGGCGCGCAGCCGGCCCGATTTGACGTAGGGCAGGGGCGTGGACACCGCGCCGGCGCCCACCGGGGGTTCATTGCCGACCACGGCGGTGATCGCGGGGCCCGCGCCGCGGAAATGGATCGGCGTCATGTCCAGCTTCGAGATGACGTTGAACAGGTTTTCCCCCGTAAGGTGAGGCGTCGTGCCGCTGCCGGGAGAGGCGAACGCGAGCTTGCGCGTCTTCGCAAGGGCCAGAAGTTCGGCAAGATTCTTCGCCGGCAGGCTCGGGTGCACGAAGATCAGGTTGGCCTGCTTGCACACTACGATCGCGGGTACGAAGTCGCGCTCGGGGTTGTAGCCGGGATCGGCGGACAGGCTTACGTTGACCGCGTAGGCGGAGCTCGTGAGGAGCACGGTGTAGCCGTCCGGCGCGGATTTCGCCGCCGCGGCCGTGCCGATGTTGCCGCCGGCGCCGGCGCGGCTCTCGACGACCATCGGCTGGCCGAGCAACTCGGTGAGCTTCTGGCCGACCAGCCTTGCGATGATGTCGGTGGGGCCTCCGGAGGCGAACGGGATCAAGATCCGCACCGGCTTGGCAGGCCAGGCCTGGGCGAAGCAGCTTTGCGCGAAGACCAGTGCGGCGCAGCAGGCAGCTGCGCGCAGGATTGTTGTTGTCATGTCTCCTCCTCAGGGTACTGCGTGCAAAACGATAGCACGCCCGCATTGCAGTAAGCTTGCCGCCTTTATCGGGGGGCGTGCAAATGAACGAACTGTTTTCGCTTGCCGGGCGCACGGCGCTCGTCACCGGCGGGTCGCGCGGCATCGGCCGCATGATCGCCGCGGGATTCCTCGCGCAGGGCGCGAAGGTGTACATCTCCTCGCGCAAGGCCGCCGTGTGCGACCAGACCGCGAAGGAACTTTCGCAGCTGGGCGAATGCGTATCGCTGCCCGTCGACGTGGGCAGCGTCGAAGGCGCCCAGGCGCTGGCGAAAGCCTACGCCGGGCGCGAGCAGGCGCTCGACATCCTCGTCAACAACGCCGGCGCCGCCTGGCTGGCGGAGTTCGACACTTTCCCGGAACTGGGCTGGGACAAGGTGGTGGACCTGAACCTCAAGGCCCCGTTCTTCCTCACCCAGGCGCTGATCGGGCCGCTGCGCGCGGCCGCCACGGCGCGGCCGGCCAAGGTGATCAACATCGCGTCCATCGACGGGATCTCGGTCAACCCGCAGGAGACCTATTCGTACGCGGCAAGCAAGGCGGGACTGATCCACCTCACGCGCCGCATGGCGCTGCAGCTCATCAAGGACAACATCGTCGTGTCGGCGATTGCGCCCGGCGCATTTCGCTCGGACATGAACACGCTTGCGCGCGACCACGCGGACGAAGTTGCGAAGCGCATCCCCGCGGGCCGGGTAGGCGAGGACGAGGACATGGCCGGCGCCGCGATCTACCTTGCGTCGCGCGCCGGGGATTACGTGGTCGGCTCGACGTTAACGGTGGACGGCGGCGTTACGCACGCGCGCGGGTAGGCGCGCCCGGCGCGACATCGATTCGGCGAAGCAGCGCAGGCAGATCTCGATCGCGCGGTCGCGCAGGGCCACTTCGTAGGGCAGAGACAGGCCGCTGCGCGCCCAAGCGTGGCGCAGGCCGGCTTCGTTGCGTGTATCTGCCTCGAGGGGCAGGGCGAGCTGCATTCCCATGGCAACCTCCATAGCGGAGCACTGGGAGGATTATCGGCACCGCCACCCCGAACCGAAGCTCCAAGAAGAGCGCCTTCCGGCACGCATTTCGGGGCTTTGCGGCCCCGGGGCGGGATGCAGACTCCCATTCGTGCCATAACGCGCGAAGTCGCATCCCGTCTACGGGAGGTCCCATGCCGATCCAGGAAATCGAACCCCTGCTGCTGCGCCTCGTCAGCGGCGTTACGCTGTTCAAGGAAATCGACGTCGACACCGTCGCGGCGCTGTTGCGCCAGGCCTCGAGCATGAGTTTCGTCCCCGGCGACCTCGTCTTCGAGGAAGGCGGGGAGGGCCATTCGATGTACATCGTCACCCAGGGCGCGTTCGAGGTCTTCCGCACCGTGGGGGGCCGGAACGTGCGCATCGCCAGGATTGGTCCCGGGGAGCATTTCGGCGAGATCGCTTTGATTGCCAACCGCGCGCGCAGCGCCTCCGTTCGTGCGCTGGCGCACAGCGTGGCGATTCGCTTGTCGAAGACCGCGGTCATGGCCGAGCAAAAGGCGGCGATGTACCTGTTCCGGAACATGGCGCAGCTGCTGGCCCGGAACCTCGTCAGCCTCGACGAGGAAGTCATCGTGCACCGCAAGGCGGCCCTGGAAGCTTCGGAAGCCGCCGCGGCGGCGGCAGCCGAAGAACCGGCGCCTCGCACCCGCTCCTACACGGTCATCCGGCGCGTCTAATTCTGTGCGGCCGCGCGCGGGGCCGGAGACGCGTTCATTCCACTTTGACGTTCGCGGCCTTGGCTACGCCGCCCCACCTGGCGGACTCATCGCGGAAGAACCCGGCGAATTCGGCCGCGCTGTTGCCGACCGGCTCGGCGCCGCGTTCCG
>JAFEDL010000068.1:0-4709 GCA_018241645.1 Pseudomonadota bacterium | reverse complement strand
ACCATGGTCGGGACATCGGGGGCGGCGCCTGAGCGCTGGGCCGAAGTCACCGCCAGGCCGCGCAGCTTCCCCGACTGCACCGATGGCAGCAGCGAGGGCAGGTCCTCGAACATCATCTGCGCCTGCCCGGACACGAGGTCCTGCAGGCTGGCGCTGTCGCTCTTGTAGGGGGCGCGTGCGATGTCCACCTTGGCCATGGCCTTCAGCATCTCGGCCGCGAGGTGCGAGGCGGAGCCCGTGTTGCTGGACGCGAAATGGACCTGGCCGGGCTTGGCCGCGGCGATCGCGACGAGCTCCTTGACGTCCTTGGCGGGCACGCCCGGGTTCACGGCCAGCAGCAGCGGGATCGAGGCCACCAGCGACACCGGCGCAAAGTTCTTCGCCAGGTCTGCGTTCGCGTCCGGCGCCAGAGCGGAGTGGATCGCCTGGGATGCCGTGACCAGCAGCAGCGTGTAGCCGTCGGGCGCGGCCTTGGCCACGATCCTCGCGCCGGCCGCCCCGTTCGCGCCGCGGCGGTTGTCGACCATCACCGACTGGCCGAGGCTTTCCGTGAGTTGCTGGGCGATGATGCCGCCGATCGCGCCGGTCACGCTGGTCGGAGTGGACGGCACGACCAGGCGCACCGGCTTGGAGGGATAGTCATCCGCAAGCGCGGGCGGGGCCAGTACGCAGAGCGCAGCGGCAAGCGCCGCAAACCTGTTTCGCATCGTTGTCTCCTCTGTCGGGGTCGGCAGGTCCGGCGCCGCTTTGCGTAGATTATTGCAGCGGCGCACCGGTTCGCAACCCGGGCTTATTTACGCCGTCCCTGCGCCGCGCTAATCTTGCGGCCGGCCAGCCCCCCCAACACCTGCAAGGACAAGCCATGTACAAGCACATCCTGGTTCCCATCGACGGCTCGGAACTCGCGGTGAAGGCGTTCAGGGCGGCCCTGACGTTCGCCGCCGAGACCGGCGCGCGCGTCACGGGCTACTGCGCGATCGAAGACATGACCTTTCACCAGATGGGCGCCTACCTGACCAAGGAAATCATCGCCGAATTCGAGCGCCGGGCGCACGAGGCGGCAATGGCGCATGGCGCCGACCTGGGGCCGCTCGCCAAGGCGGCCGGCGTGAAGTTCGACTGGCAGGTGGGCAAGGCGGCGCAGCCGCACGAAGGCATCATCGCGACGGCCGGGGCATGCGGGGTGGACATCATCTTCATGGCCTCGCACGGCCGCGGCGGCCTGGCGGGGGCGCTCATCGGCAGCGTGACGCAGAAGGTGCTGTCGCACTCGAAGATGCCGGTGCTGGTATTCCGCTGAATCCCGGCCCGCGCCCCGCTCCCGCACGGGCGGACGGGCGCCAGAGGGGGGCGGAATTGCGGTAAGCTTGGCCTCCCCGTGAAGGAACACGTTTCCGGAGTTTCCATGCAGCCCCTCAAGGTTGACGGCGAGCGCCTCTGGCAGTCGCTCATGGACCTCGCCCGCATCGGCGCCACCCCCAAGGGCGGGGTCAGGCGGCTCACCCTCACGGACCTCGACCGGCAGGGCCGGGATACCTTCGTCCAGTGGGCCAGGGCGGCCGGCATGACGATCCGCATCGACGCGATCGGCAACATCTTCGCGCGCCGCGCCGGCGTCGACGACTCGCTCCCTCCGGTGATGACGGGCAGCCACCTGGACACCCAGCCCTCCGGCGGCAAGTTCGACGGCGCGTACGGCGTCATGGCAGGGCTGGAGGTGGTGCGCCGGCTGAACGACCTCGGCATCCGCACCCGGGCGCCGATCGAAGTCGCCGCGTGGACCAACGAGGAAGGCTCGCGCTTCGTGCCGACCATGATGGGCTCGGGGGTGTACGCCTCGGTCTATGCGGTTGGCGAAATGCTCGCGCAGAAGGACGTCGACGGCGTGAGCGTGGGCGAGGCGCTGAAATCCATCGGCTACCAGGGCGACGCGAAGCCCGTCAAGGTGGGGGCGTATTTCGAGGCCCACATCGAGCAGGGGCCGGTGCTCGAGAACACCGGGACCACCATCGGGGCGGTGCAGGGCGCGCTCGGCCAGCGCTGGTTCGACGTCGAGGTCACCGGGCAGGACTCGCACGCCGGGCCCACGCCCATGGAACTGCGCAGGGACGCGCTGCTTGCCGCCAGCCGGCTGGTGGTCGAAACCAACCGCGTGGCCTGCACGTACCCGGACAACGCGCGCGCCACCGTCGGGCACATGCGCGTTGCGCCGAATTCGCGCAACGTCGTGCCGGGCGCCGTGAACATGACGCTCGACGTGCGCAATGCAAAGGACGAGACGCTGCTCGCGATGGTGGAGGACCTGCGCCGGTCCGCGGCGAAGATCGCCGCGGAGACCCGTTGCACGATCGACGTGAAGGAAGTGCTGTATTTCGCGCCCAGCCACTTCGACCCGAAGCTGGTCGAAAGCGTTCGCGCGTCCGCGCGGGCGCTCGGGCTGTCCTGCCGCGACATCGTCAGCGGCGCCGCGCACGACGCCGTGTACCTGAACCGCATCGCGCCTACCGCCATGATCTTCGTGCCGTGCGAGGGCGGGCTCTCGCACAACGAACTCGAAAACGCGCGTCCCGACGAGATTGCCGCCGGCGCGAGCGTGCTTATCAACGCCATGGTTGCCGCGGCGGTCGTCGCCGAAGCCGCCCAGGCAGCCTGAGGAAAGGAAAGACACCATGAACGACCGCGCAAACCAGGCGCTCGACCTCGAACAGAGCGCCTACTTCATGCCGTACACGGCCAATCGCGACTTCAAGAAGGCGCCGCGCCTGCTCGAGCGCGCCGAAGGCATGTACTACTGGACGCCAGAGGGCCGCAAGATCCTCGACGGCACCTCGGGCCTGTGGTGCGTGAACGCGGGCCACTGCCGGCCGAAGATCGCCGAGGCGATCGCGGCGCAGGCGAAGAAGATGGATTTCGCGCCCTCGTTCCAGATGGGCCACCCGATCGCGTTCGAATTCGCCGATCGCCTCGCGGCGATCGCCCCGAAGGGCCTGGGGCATGTGTTCTATACCAACTCGGGCTCCGAGTCGGCCGACACCGCGCTGAAGATCGCGCTGGCCTACCATCGCGCGCGCGGCGACGCCGGCCGTTTCCGCCTGATCGGCCGCGAGCGCGGCTACCATGGCGTGAACTTCGGCGGCATGTCCGTCGGCGGCATCGTCGGCAACCGCAAGACCTTCGGCACGGCCATGCTGCCCGGCGTGGACCACCTGCGCCACACGCACGACGCGCGCAACCTCATGACGCGCGGGCTGCCGGTGCACGGCGGCATCGAGTTCGCGGACGACCTCGAGCGCCTGGTGGCGCTGCACGACGCGTCCTCGATCGCCGCGGTGATCGTCGAGCCGGTCGCCGGGTCGACGGGCGTGCTGATCCCGCCGCAGGGTTACCTGCAGCGCCTGCGCGAGATCTGCACGAAGCACGGCATCCTGCTGATCTTCGACGAGGTGATCACGGGCTTCGGGCGCCTCGGCGCCCCGTTCGCGACGGATTATTTCGGCGTGAAGCCGGACATGATCACCTGCGCCAAGGGGATCACCAACGCCGCCGTGCCCATGGGGGCGGTGCTGCTGTCCAACGAGATCTACGACACCTTCATGAAGGGCCCCGAGGGCATGGAGTTCTTCCATGGCTATACCTACTCCGGGCACCCGCTCGCCTGCGCCGCGGGAATCGCGACGCTCGACATCTACGCCGAGGAAGGCCTGCTGACGCGGGTCGCGTCGATCGCGAAGTACTGGGAGGACGCGATCTGGACGCTCAAGGACGCGAAGAACGTGATCGACCTGCGCGTGATCGGCCTGGTCGCGGGCATCGAGCTCTCGCCGCGCCCGGGCGCCGCGACCAAGCGCGCATTCGACGTCTTCACCGGGGCGTTCCAGAAAGGCCTGATGGTCCGCGTGACTGGCGAGACCATCGCCGTCTCGCCGCCCCTGATCATCGAGAAGCCGCAGATCGACCAGATCGTGAGCATCCTGGCCGAGTCCATCCGCGAAGCCGCCTGATCGGCGGCTGAAGGCAGGCGGCTTTGCCGCCCGCCGGGTTACTTCACCGCAGTTCGAACCACGCCGAGCCTGCGCCCGCGCGTGGGTTGCCGCAGCCGCGGCGGCGCGACCATGTCGCGCACGAAATTCGGCAGCGCGAACACGCCTTCGTGCGTCTCGCCGTTGTAGTACTGCAGGGCGATCAGCTTGCGGTGCTCGATGCGCCGGTCGATCTCGTCGGCGGTGAAGGATTTCGGGTCAAGCTTGTCGGACGCGCAGGCCATCGCCCACAGCGAGCCGTAGAGCGGGACGAACATGGTGTACGGCCGCACGATGCGGAACACCGAGTTGAGGCGCCCCGAGATCTCGGTGACGCGGTCGGGCCGCGCGATGGGCGAGCCCATGTGCAGCGTCAGCGCGCCGCCCGGGGCCAGGGCGTGGCGGCACTGCTGGAAGAATTCGGTGGAGTACAGCGCCTCGGCCGGGCCCATGGGATCGTTGAGGTCGAGCACGATCAGGTCGAATTTCTCGGTCGTCTCGCGCACGAAGCGCAGGCCGTCCTCGACCAGTACGCGCAGCTTCGGGCTGTCGAACACCCCGTTGTGGACCGCGCCGAAGTGCTCCTTCGCCACCCGGATCACGTCGGCGTCGATTTCGACCATCGTGACCTGCTCGACCGAGGGGTGCTTCAGCACTTCTTCAGATGAGCCGCCGTCGCCGCCGCCGATG
>JAFEDL010000067.1 GCA_018241645.1 Pseudomonadota bacterium | reverse complement strand
GTGACCACGAACGAGGCGCCGATCGGGCCGGCGGCGCGGGCGAAGAGCGACGGCGCAGCCAGGGCCCCATTGAGCGCCCCGAAATTGTCCCGCCCGAAGAGCTCCGCCGGCGTGGTGGCGCGCACGATGGTGTAGAGGCCCAGCCCTGCGCCGTACAGCAGCACGAAGCAGAGCAGCGCCGGCACCGAAGCCCCCGCGGCCATCAGCACCACGAGCGACACCGGCAGCAGCAGCACGGTCACGGTCCCCACCCCGGTGGCGGACAGGTGCTTGCCGAACAGGAACTCCATCAGCCGCCCGCCGACCTGCATCGGGCCGATCAGGGCGCCGAGCCACACCGCGTCGGAGGCCGCGAGCCCGCGCTCGCCCAGCAGCGCGATCACGTGCACCGCCACGGCCGCGGTGACGAACGAGTTGGCGGTGAACGACACCACCAGCAGCCAGAAGGCCGGCGTGCGCAGCCAGGCATTGCCGCCCGCCTTCTTCGCGGCCACCGCCGCGGCCGCGTGCGGCGGTGGCGCCCCGGGCAGCAGCAAAGCGTGCAGCGGCAGGCACACCAGCAGCTGGACCGCGGCGAGCACCGCGACCGCGCTGCGCCAGCCGTGCGCTTCGACCAGCGCCTGCGTCACCGGCCAGAACACGGTGCTGGCGAACCCGCCGGCGAGGCTCAGCACGGTGATCGCCCAGCGGCTGCGTTCCTTGTAAGCGAGCGTCAGCACGGTGAACGCCGCCTCGTACAGGCACAGCGCCATCGCGACGCCCGCCAGGATCCACGCGGCGTAGTACACCGCCACCGTGTGCACGGACGCGAGCAAGGCAAACGAACAGGTGGCAAGCACGGAGCCGACCGACATCACGAGCCGCCCGCCGTAGCGGTCGATGAGCTTGCCGGTCGGATACGCCGCCACGCCCCAGACCAGCAGCGCCACCGCATGGCCGCCGACCAGCAGGTCGCGGCCCCAGCCGAGCTCGGCCTGCATGGGCTTCATCAGCACCGAGAACGCGTAGTACAGCGGCCCCCACGAGGCGATCTGCGTGACGCTCAGCGCTGCGAGCGCAGCGCCGTTGCCCCGCTTCATGCCCTGCGCTGCGCTTCGAGCAGGGCCAGGATTCCGGGGTGGCGCGTTTCGAGCAGCGCCTGGAAGAGCTGCGGCAGCACCTCGTTGCCGAGCGTGCAGGTCACGTGCTCGCCGCGGTCGGCCGAGATGAACACGATGCGGGTGCACTTGCCCGCGACGTCCGGGTTGACCGAGTCGATGTCAGACAGGCGCGGCGAATGGTAGACGGGGATCACGGGCGGGCTCCGGGATTCAGATGCGCAACAGGCGCCGCGCGTTGCCTTCCAGGATCGCGTGGCGGTCGGATTCCGCGATCAGCGGGTTGTTGACCACCACTTCCACCGGCTGCTCGTAGGCGATCGGGAAGCAGTAGTCGCTGCCCATCAGCACGCGGTCGGCGCCGACGTTCTTCACCAGGTACTCCACCACCGGGTCCGAGTAGCCGATCGTGTCGTAGTAGAAGCGCCGCAGGTAGCCGATGGGCCCGTGCTCGATGTGCTTCAGGTCCGCGCGCTTCTCCCACCCGCGGTGCAGGCGCCCGACCAGCCAGGGGAAGGCGCCGCCGGCGTGCGGCAGCACGAACGTGAGCTTCGGGAAGCGGTCGAGCACCCCGCCGAAGATCAGGTGCGCCGCGGCGATCGCGCTCTCGAACGGGTTGCCCAGCAGGTTGGTGAGGTAGTGCTTTTCCAGGCGCTCGTGGCCGATCACGAACACCGGGTGCAGGAGGATCGGCAGTCCCAGCGCCTCGATCGCCTCGTACACGGGGAAGAACGCGGGATCGGACAGCTCCCGGTCGTTGATGCGCGTGGCAAGGTAGAACCCGCGCACGCCCGGCAGCTTCGCGGCCCGGGCGACTTCGCGCACCGCGAGGTCCGGCGCCTGCATGGGCAGCGTGGCGAGACCCACCAGCCGGCCGGGGTGTTTTTCATGGGCAAGCGCCAGTTCGTCGTTGTAGACGATCGACAGCTTGTCGCCGAGCGATGCGTCGGCCCAGTAGGCCATGGGCTGCGACAGCGACATCGCGTGCACCGCGACGCCCTGCGCGTCCATTGCCTCGATGCGCGCGTCGAGGTCCACGTAGCGCGGGCCGCAGGGGCCGGTGGACAGGTGCCCGACCTTGAACTGCGGTCCCTTGCCCTCGACCTCCTTCCATTCCACGCCGTACGCGGGGCCGTGCTTTGCGACGAGGTCCAGCCACGCCCTGGGGTACCAGTGGGCGTGGACGTCGATGGGGTTGCCGTGACGATGCTGGTGATGCGCGTGATCGCTCATGTGGGGCCGGCTACGGGTTCGCCGGGGCCGGCATCACCGAGCCGCACTTCCTGCAGGTACGCAGGTCCTCGCTGTCGAAGAACGTCTTGTAGACTTTCGACACCGGGTCCGTGCGGTAGTCCTCCACCACGAATTTCGCGTCGTGCAGCTGGTGGTCGCACTTGGGACAGAACCAGAGGAAGCGGTCGACCTCGCCCGGGCGCCTGCGGCGCTCCAGGATCAGCGCGAACGCATCCGGCGGGAAGCGCGGCGAATGCGGGATGCCGCCCGGCGTGAAGATGCTCGAGCCTTCGGGCAGCACCGCGACCTCTTCCTTGTTCTCCGGCGTGCGGTAGTGCAGGCGCATCTCGCCGGAGATCATCTGCATGACCTCGTCGCTCGGGTTGATGTGGAACTCGCTGCGGTACTCGCGCCCGCGCGCGATGAAGCCGATCGACTCGGAATCCTGCCAGATGACCTTGACCCGCTTGCCGCTGCGGCCCAGTTCCGCGGCCTCCTTCTTCAGGTCGACGATCGGCATCTTGTACATGGGGCCCCTCCTAGTCGAACATCGCGACGCAGTCGATCTCGACGTTGACCCCCGCGCGGTGCGGCGTGCCGCCTACGCAGGTGCGCGTGACCTTCTCGCCATCGAGGATTTCGCGGAACACTTCGTTGAACTTCGGGAAATCGGCCACGTCGCGCAGGATCACCCGCATGTTGACCACGTTGGCGAAGGTGGCGCCCGCGGCCTCGAGGACGCTGGCGAGGTTCTGCAGCGTGCGCCGGGTCTGCGCCTCGATGTCGCCCGCAACGACAGTCTTGGTCTGCGGGTCGAGCGGGCCCTGCCCGGACACGAACAGCATGTTGCCCCAGCGGACGGCCTGCACGATGGGGGGCGGCTTCTGCGCCGTGGTGAACCCCGTGGTCGGGGCGGACCGGGAAGTGACGACCTGCTTAGGCATTTTGCAGCCGCAGGTCCTCGGCCATGGGCCGGGCGGGCGAGTGGAACTTCACCGGCCCGTCCGGCAGCAGGTGCAGGAACTGCTTCACGAAGGGCTCCTCCGAGGCCAGCAGCTCGGCGGGCGTGCCCGCCCCGGCCAGCACGCCCTCGGCGATCACATAGATGTAGTCCACCAGCTTCAGGGTCTCGCTCACGTCGTAGGTCACCACGATCGAGGTCGTGCCCAGCGCGTCGTTGAGCTTGCGGATCAGCTGGGCGATCACGCCGAGCGAGATCGGGTCGAGCCCCGCGAACGGCTCGTCGTACATGGCGAGCAGCGGCTCGGTGGCGATCGCGCGCGCCAGCGCCACGCGCCGCGCCATGCCGCCCGACAGGTCGCCGGTCTGGAGCTGGGCCGCGCCGCGCAGGCCCACGGCGTGCAGTTTCATCAGCACCAGCCTGCGGATGAGCTCCTCGGGCAGGTCGGTGTGCTCGCGCAGCGGGAAGGCGATGTTCTCGTAGACCGACAGGTCGCTGAACAGGCCGCTGGTCTGGAACATCATGCCCATCTTGCGGCGCATCGCGTACAGCCGGTCGGTGTCGAGCTCGTGCACCACCTCGCCGTTGACCCTGACCTCGCCGCCCTGGGGCCTGATCTGCCCGCCGATCAGCTTGAGGAGCGTAGACTTGCCGCTGCCGCTGGCGCCGAGGACCGCGACCAGCTTGCCGCGCGGCACCTTGAGCGACAGCCCGCGGAAGATCGTGTTCGCGCCGTAGGCGAAATGCACGTCGTTGAATTCGACGAGGGTATCGGATGGGGTGTCCACGGGTGTAAGTTTAGCGCATCGGGCGCGACCAACACGCGTGGACCGCCAAAGGAGACAATCATGGACCGCCGCACGCTGATCAGGGCGCTGGCCGCCGCGCCGTTCGCGGGGCTGGCGCAAGCGCAAACCGCAAGGAAAGGAGTGACCGTGGAAGACCTGCAGAACAACTGGAAGACGCTGCTGCCGGCCGGCGCCGAGGTGCCTGCCGCGACCGACAAGCTCGAGCTGCCCAAGGCCGAATGGAAGAAGCGCCTCGATGCCGCGCAGTATTCGGTGCTCAGGGAAGAGGGCACCGAGTATGCCGGGTCGAGCCCGCTCAACAACGAGAAGCGCCCCGGCGTGTTCGTGTGCGCGGGCTGCGGGCTGCCGCTGTTCACCTCGGCGATGAAATACGACAGCGGCACCGGCTGGCCGAGCTTCTTCACGACCATCCCGGGTGCGTTCGCCACCAGCCGGGACTTCAAGCTGATCCTGCCGCGCACCGAGTACCACTGCGCGCGCTGCGGCGGCCACCACGGCCACGTCTTCGACGACGGGCCGCAGCCGACCGGGAAACGCTACTGCAACAACGGCGTGGCGCTGAAGTTCATCCCGAAGGCCTGATCAGCGCCCGGCGAGGCCGGCCTCGCGCAGGTAGCGCATCACGCCCGGGTGGATGAGCTCCGGCCTGGGCGCCGCGGCGAGCGTGTTGGCCGCGGTGGTCTCGCGGGCCTGCTCCAGTTTCGCCGCCAGCGCCGGCTCGGCGCGGTGCAGCGCGCGCGCCAACCGGTAGGCCACCTCCGCGTCGAAACCCGGGCGGGCGAGCACGTAGCTCCACGAGCCGACCGAGTCGATCGGCCGGTCCTGGCCGGGGTAGCTGCCGGCCGCGACGGTGAGGCGCTTGAGGAAAGGGTGCTTCGCGAGGATGCGCGCGATCTCTCCCGCGTCCGGGACGATGAAGCGCGCCCCCTGCGGGCTCGAGGCCACCGCGGCGAACCCGGGCCAGCCGATGCCCGCGCCCCACAGGGCGGACACGCGGCCGTCGAGCACCATGGCCGGGCCGTCGCCGGCGCGGTCGAGGTAGATCGCGCCGAAATCGCGGTCGGCGTCCAGGCCCAGGCCGTCGATCACGGTCCGGCCGAGGATGGTGAGGCCCGAGCCCTTGGCGCCGAACGCCACGGCGCTGCCCCTGAGGTCGGCGATCGTGCGGAACGCAGTGTCGGCGCGCACCACGAACATCCCCGGCGAGGAATACATCGCAGCGATGATGCGCAGGTCCGTGGCCGGGTCGGCCAGCGCCGGGTTGGCCACCTCGCCCTGCACCAGGCCGAGGTCGAGGATCCCGGCCTCCAGCAGCGGCAGGTTCTCGGTGCTGCCCTTGGTGTTGCGCGTCTCGATCGCGAGGGAAGCGTCCGCCGCGTGCACGGTCTCGGCGAACACGCCGCCGTAGAGGGGGAATCCGCCGCCCGGCGTGGCGGTGCCGAGGACTATGGGTTCGGTTTGCATGGCCGGGATCATACCGTCCCTTCCCCGCGCCCGAATGTCCGGCTACACTGGATCGAGGACACAGCAAAGGAAGATCCGTGGCCAAGGACCCGTCCGGACTGAGCAGCGAACCCGTAGGCCTGGTCGGACTCGGCCTGATGGGCGCGGCCCTTGCGCACCGCCTGATGGGCGCCGGGTACGGCGTGCTCGGCTTCGACATCGACCCGGGCAAGGCGCTGCTGGTCCCCGACATCGAGGTCGCCGCCTCCGCCGACGAGATCTGCCTGCGCTGCAGCCGGGTCGTGGTCGCCGTGGGCGACACCCGCGAGGTCGAGGCGGTCGTGGCGGAATTCGAGACCACGGCGCACCCTATGCTCGTGATCTGCACCACCACCGTCATTCCGCGGCGCATCGCATTCGCCGCCGCCCGCGCGTCGCGCTACGGGATCACCCTGATCGAGGCGCCGGTCTCGGGCACCAGCCTGCAGGTCGAAAGCGGCAAGGGCGTGGGCCTGGTCGCCGGGCCCCGGGAGGCGGTCACCCAGGCCCAGCCCCTGCTCGACGCGATCTGCCCGCAGCGCTACTTCCTCGGGTCGCTCGGCAACGCGGCCAAGGCCTCGCTTGCGCTCAACCTGGTGCAGCAGCTCAACAACGCCGCGATCGCCGAAGGCCTGGTGTTCGCCGAGCGGCTGGGCCTCGCCCCGGCCGATTTCCTCGAGGCCCTGCGCGCCACTTCCGCCGGCTCGCAGTCCCTCGCCGTGAAGGGCGAGAAGATGGTGCGCCGCGAGTATTCGCCGCAGTCGCCGGCCGCGCAGGCGCTGAAGGACGCGCAGTTCATGATCGAGACCGCGCACCGCCTGGGCCAGAACCTGCCGATGATGGAGGTCAACGCGGCGCTGCTCGCCGCCGCCATCGCCCGGCGCGGCGGCGCCCTCGACAGCGCCGCGGTGATCGAGGCCATCCGGGCGAGCCGCCCGAAATAGCGCCCGCCGCATCGCCCGAGTTTCGCTGCGGCGCGTGCCCGGCCCGGGCATAGTCGAGTAGCATGCAGCCGACCATGAACGATCGCGCAAACATCCCGGCGCCCGCCGTCGACCTCGACCGCCTCATCGACGACCGCGCGGCCGAGGGCTGGTTCAGCGTGCACCGCGACGCGTTCCGCGACCCGGCGGTGTTCGAACTCGAGATGAAGCACATCTTCGAGGCGACCTGGAACTTCGTCGGCCTCGAATCCCAGGTCCCGAACCCCAACGACTTCCTCACCACCACGATCGGCCGTTCGCCGGTGGTCGTGATGCGCGATGCCGAAGGGAAACTCGGGTGCTTCCTGAACAGCTGCCGCCACAAGGGCGCGGTCATCTTCCACACCGGCGAGGGCAACGGCGCGCACCACTCCTGCCCCTACCACGGCTGGACCTACGACACGGGCGGGCGCTGCGTCGCGGTCACCTCGCAGCGCCAGGCCCGCTACCCCGAGGCATTCGGCGCGACCGCGCACGACCTCGCCCCGGTGGCGCGCTTCGACTCGTACCGGGGGCTCCTGTTCGCCAGCCTCTCGCCGGACGTGCCGCCGCTTGCCGAGTACCTCAGCGACGCGCGGCGCGGGATCGACATCGTCGTGGACCAGGGACCCGACGGCATCGAGCTCGTGCCCGGCGCAGTCAGCTTCACCTACAACGCGAACTGGAAGTTCCAGCTCGAAAACAGCTCGGACACCTACCATTTCATCCCCACCCACACCTCGTACATCGGCGTGCTCGAGAAACGCCGCAGCCAGCGCGCGGCCGCCGCGCCCGCGGGATCGATCTACGAGGACATCGGTGCGCAGGCCGCGTCGCGGCGCGGGTCGTTCACGTTCCCGAACGGGCATGTGCTGATGTGGGGCGACAACCCGAACATGCAGGCCCGGCCGCTGTACGCGTCGCTGCCCCAGGTCGAGGCGCGGGTCGGCAAGGTCATGGCGAAATGGATGATGTACGTGAGGAACCTCACGCTGTTCCCCAACGTGCAGATCGCGGAGAACGCCTCGATGCAGCTGCGCATCATCCGGCCCCTCGCGGTGGACCGCACCGAGATGCTGACCTACTGCGTGGCGCCGAAGGGGGAAGCAGCCGAATCACGCATCAAGCGCCTGCGCCAGTACGAGGACTTCTTCAATCCCACCGGGTTCGCCACGCCGGACGACACCAGCGCCTACGAGGCCTGCCAGCGCGGCGACGACGCGCGCACCCTCGACTGGCAGCAGGGGTACGTGCGCGGGATGGGCGCGGTCCGGGCCGGCGGCAACCCGGAGGCCGAGGAACTCGGCATCTCGCCGGAGACGTCCTCCGTCGGGGGCTACCTCATGGGCGACGAGACCATCTTCCACGGCAATTACCGCGCGTGGCTGGGGTTGCTGAAACGCGGCGCCGCAAAGGACGCCGGCGCCGCATGAGCAACGGCCTGGCCGAAGCCACCGCCCTGTTGGCGCTGGAGGGCATGCTGCTCGACGAGCAGGACTGGGACGCCTGGCTCGCGCTGTACGAGGAGGACGCCGAGTTCTGGATGCCGGCGTGGAAATCCGAGAGCCAGACCACCGGCGATCCGCAGCGCGAGCTGTCGCTGATCTACTACGCCGGCCGCGCCGGGCTGGAAGACCGGGTACAGCGGATCCGCTCGGGCAAGTCGGTGGCGTCCACCCCGCTGCGGCGCACCGCGCACATGGTGGGCAACGTGATGCCGGCGGGAGAGGAAGGCGGCGTGCTCAGCGTGAAGTCAAGCTTCAACGTCCACGTCTACGACACGCGCACGAAGACCCAGCATGTGTTCTTCGGGCGCACCACCCACGGCCTGGTGCGGCGCGACGGGGCTTTGCGCATCCGCAGGAAGAAAGTCGTCCTCGCGAACGACTGCATCCCCACGATGCTCGACATCTACTGCGTCTGAGGCCCGGGCGCCGGCAGCTTCAGGCGGGCTTCAGCGCTGCCGCCTTCGCGCGCCGATCTCTGCATCCCAGGGCTGGCGGTGGCTGCGGCTCAGGTTCAGCGCCTGCAGGCGGCGCTCCCGCGCGCGCTCCGGCCCCAGGGTGACCCAGTAGAAGAAGGCGGCAAGCAGGCCCCCGGCGGCAAGCAGGCCCAGCAGTTCGGTTGCGATTCCCATGGCGTGCTCCAGCGGACTCGATGGCCCATTTGAGTCCCGGCGGCACAGCGCATCAAGCGGATTTGCAACTCTTACATCTGGTTGCAACCCGTCGCACTTTCCTCACGCTCCCACCCCGGGGACCGTAGAATCGCGGCATGCCTGACGAACCCCCGAATTTACAAATGGCGCCCTATGCCGGGCTCACCCCCGACGCGGTACTCGACGCCCTCGAAGGCGCGGGCCTGCATCCCGACGGGCGCCTGCAGGCCCTCAACAGCTACGAGAACCGCGTCTACCAGTTCGGCATCGAGGACGCGCCGCCGCTGATTGCCAAGTTCTACCGGCCCGGCCGCTGGAGCGACGCGCAGATTCTCGAGGAGCACGAGTTCGTGGCGGAACTGGCCGCGCGGGAGATACCCGTGGTCGCGCCGCTCGCGCTCGCCAACGGCAGCACGCTGCACACGCACGGCGACTACCGCATCGCGGTGTACCCGCGCTGCGGCGGACGCGCGCCGGAACTCGAGGATCCCGACACGCTCGAATGGATGGGGCGCTTCCTCGGCCGCATCCACGCCGTCGGCGCGCTGAAGCCTTTCGTCGAGCGCCCGGCGCTCGACATCGAGACCTTCGGCGACGAGCCGCGCAACTACCTGCTCGACCACGAGTTCGTGCCGGCCGACCTGGAGGAGGCGTGGACCGGCGTGGTCGACCAGGCGCTGGAAGGCGCGGAGCGGTGCTACGAGCGCGCGGGCGACGTGGCGATCATCCGGCTGCACGGCGACTGCCACAGCGGCAACGTGCTGTGGATCGAGGACCGCGGCAACTCGGCAACCACCGGCCTGCAGGGCACGGGCCCCCACTTCGTCGACTTCGACGACGCCCGCATGGGCCCCGCGATCCAGGACCTGTGGATGCTGCTGTCGGGCGAGCGCGAGGCCATGAAGGTCCAGTTCGGCCACGTGCTGCGCGGCTACGAGGACTTCGCCGAGTTCGACGACCGCGAGCGCCACCTCGTGGAGGCGCTGCGCACGCTGCGCCTCATCCACTACTCCGGCTGGATCGGGCGGCGCTGGGACGACCCGGCCTTCCCCGCCGCCTTCCCCTGGTTCAACACGCCGCGCTACTGGCAGGATCGCATACTGGAACTGCGCGAGCAGATTGCGCTGATGGATGAAGCGCCGCTGTGAAGTAACATCGCACCATGAATCCCACCATCAAATTCGGCGTCTTCGACCACCTCGACGCGAGCGGCCTGCCTCTGGGCGAGTTCTACGAGCACCGCCTGCGGCTGATCGAGGCCTACGAGCGCATCGGCATCCACTGCTACCACACGGCCGAGCACCATGCGACGCCGCTGGGCATGTGCCCCTCGCCCTCGGTATTCCACTCGGCCATCGCGCAGCGCACGAAGACGATCCTGTTCGGGCCGCTGGTCTACACGCTGGCGCTCTACCACCCGCTGCGCCTCGCCGAGGAGATCTGCATGCTCGACCACATGAGCGGCGGGCGCTTCCAGGTCGGCGTGGGCCGCGGCATCTCGCCCTACGAACTGGGCTACTACGGCGTGGACGCCGCCCAGTCGCAGTCCGTGTACCACGAGAGCTTTGCCGTGGTGATGAAGGCCCTGTCCTCAGTCGTGCTCACCCACGAAGGAAAGCACTTCACCTTCCGCGACGTGCCCGTCATGATGCACCCCGTGCAGAAGCCCCATCCGCCGCTCTGGTACGGCGTCGGCAACGTCGAAGGCGTGGCCTGGTGCGTGCAGAACAAGGTCAACGCCGTGGTGAACGGGCCGCTCGCGCGCGTGCGCGAGATCACCGACCGCTACCGCGCCGAGTGGGCGGCCGCCGGCCACGCCGCGGACGGGATGCCGCTGGTCGGCACCACGCGCCACGTCGTCATCGCGGAGACCGACGGCAAGGCCATGGACATCGCGCGACGCGCCTACGCGCGCTGGTACGCGAGCTTCATGTACCTGTGGAAGAAGCACGGCTCCGCGCCGCAGTTCGCCGCCTTCCCCGAGGATTTCGACGCGGTGTTCAAGGCCGGCCTCGCCGCGGTGGGCACGCCGGCGACGGTGCGCGCCCTGCTCGCCTCGGAAATCGGGCAGAGCGGCGTGAACTACCTGCTGTGCCGCTTCGCGTTCGGCGACCTCACGCTGCAGGAGTCGCAGCGCTCGGTGGACCTGTTCGCCTCCGAGGTCATGCCCCACTTCGCTTCGCCCCAACCGGTAGCCGCCTGACATGAAACCCGGAATCCTCGCGCTGGCCGCGCTCCTCGTCCTCCCGGCGCTTGCGCACGCCCAGGCCTGGCCGTCCAAACCCGTCAAGTTCGTCATGCCCAGCCCGCCCGCGAGCAGCCCGGACCGCTACACCCGCCTGCTGGCCGAGAAGCTGTCGCAGAAGTGGGGCGTGCCGGTGGTGGTGGAGAACAAGCCCGGCGCCACCGCCATGATCGGCACCGAGTACGTCGCCAGGCAGCCTGCCGACGGCTACACGCTGCTGTCCACGTTCACGTCGTTCGTCCAGGCGCCGATCCTGTTCCCCAACGCGCCGTACGACCCGGAAAAGGATTTCGCGCCGGTCACGCAGACGATGCTGGCCGAGGTGATCATGGAGGTGCGCGCGGACTCCCCCTACAAGACCTTTGCCGAGCTGATCGCGGCGGCCAAGGCCGGCCCGCGCCTCAGCTACGGCTCGTTCGGCAACGGCTCCTCGTTCCACATCTACGGCGAGACGGTCAAGCGCGCCATGGGCGTCGAGATGACGCACGTGCCTTACAAGGGCGAGGCGCTGATCCTCACCGACCTCCTCGGCGGCCAGATCAACGTCGGGTTCAACTCGATCGGCACCGCCCTGCCGCAGATCAAGGCCGGCAAGGTCCGGCCGCTGGCCATCGTGTCCTCCGTGCGCTCGAAGGCGCTGCCGGACGTGCCCGCGTTCCCCGAACTCGGCGTGCCCAAGCTGAACGGCGGCGCGTGGTTCGGCATCTTCGCCCCCGCGGGGACGCCGAAACCCGTCGTGGAGAAGATCTCCGCGGACATCAATTTCTTCCTCGCGCAGCCCGACATGCAGAAGTGGCTGCGCGACCAGGGGCTGGAGCCCACCGGCATGACGCCCGACCAGTTCACCCAGTTCATCAAGGCCGACCTCGCGAAGTGGCGGCAGCTCATCACCGAACTTGGAATCAAAGCCAATGACTGAGAAGACCATGAAGACCTGGACGATCCGCACCGAGGGCGACCGCATGGAGGTCGCGCTGGCCGAGGCGCCGGTTCCCGAACCGGGCCCCAACCAGGTCCTCGTGCGCGTGCGCGCCGCGAGCCTGAACCGGGGCGAGTTCATCGCGGGCCACGGCCTGCACAAACCCGGCGCCCCGCCCAAGCCCGTCGGAATGGAGGTTTCCGGCGAGGTGGTGAAGCACGGCGCCGGGGTGCCCGGCTACAAGGCCGGCGACAAGGTCATGGGGCGATGCGCCGGCGCATTCTCGGAGTACGCGGTGATGGACGGGCGCGAGGTGATCCGCATGCCGCCGCACCTTTCGTGGGAAGAGGCAGCGGCCGCACCGCTGGCTTTCATGACCGCGCACGACATGGTCATCGGCCAGGGCAAGCTCAGGAAGGACGAGTGGATGCTGGTGACCGGCATCTCGGCCGGCGTGGGTGTCGCGGCTCTGCAGCTGGCCAAGTCCATCGGCGCGAAGGTCATCGGCACCTCGGGCTCGGCCGAGAAGCTGGCCAAGCTCAAGGCGCTGGGGCTGGATGTGGGCATCGAGACGCGCAAGGGCGATTTCTGCGAAGCCGTCATGAAGGCCACCGACGGCCACGGGGCGGACCTCGCGCTGAACACCGTCGGCGGCACCGTGTTCGCCGAATGCATCAAGGCCCTCGCCTTCGAGGGCCGCATGGCGATCGTTGGCTATGTCGACAACGTGCTCGAGGCGAAGATCGACATCCAGGCCCTGCACATGAAGCGGCTGCAGCTGTTCGGCGTGTCGAACAAGCTGCGCACCGCGGAGCAGAAGGCCACCAGCGTGGCCGCCTTCATCGCCGACGTGCTGCCGGCGATCACGGATGGCCGGATCCGGCCCTTCGTGGACAAGGTGTTCGAATTCGGCGACCTGCCCGCGGCCAAGGCCTACATGGAAGAGAACCGCCACATGGGAAAAATCGTGTTGCTCGGGCCGAAAGCGTAGCTGCTCAAGGGGAGGTCCTGAGGAGGGGCGGAGCCCCTCTTCTCGTCTAGTCCACCTTCGCGCCGGTGTCGCGCGCGAGCTGCTGCCAGAGCTTGGCGTTCTCGCGCGTGAACGCGGCGAATTCCTCGGGCGACTTCGAGCCCTCCACGTCGGTGCCTTCGCGCGCCATCAGCTGCTTCAGCTCGGGCCGCTGCAGCACCTGGTTGGTGGCCGTGTGGAGCTTGCGCACCGCCTCGGCCGGCGTGCCGGTGGGCACGAAGAACCCGTACCAGAACGTGAGGTCGTAGCCGGGGAGACCCGCCGCCTCCATGCCGGGCAGCCCGGGGATGGACGGGGACGCGGCGCGCGTGGTGATCGCCAGGCCGCGCAGCCGCCCGGCCTGCACCAGCGGCAGCACCGAAGGCGGCGTGGCGAACGACAGCTGCACGTCGCCCGCGACCAGCGACTGGGAGGCCGGGCCGCCGCCCTTGAACGGCACGTGCACCATCTGCACGCCTGCGACGCGCGAAAACAGCACCGCGGCCATGTGGGGCGCCGACCCGTTGCCGGAGGTCCCGTAATTGAGCTTGCCCGGGTTCTGCTTCGCGTAGGCAATCAGCTCCGCGACCGTGTGCACGGGCAGCGAAGGATGCACCACCACCACCAGCGGCGAGCTGGTGACCTTGGTGACCGGGATGAAGTCCCGCTCCGGCACGTAGCCGAGGTTCTTGTTGATCACCGGGTTGACCGACTGGCTCGAGGGGCTGGCGATCAGCATCGTGTAGCCGTCGGCCGGCGCCTTTGCCACCAGCTCGGCCGCCAGGCTGGAGCCGTTGCCGGGGCGGTTGTCGATGACGATGGTCTGCCCGAGGATGCGCCCCAGCGGCTCGCCGATCGCGCGCGCGGCGGCGTCGGCCGCGCCGCCGGGCGCGAACCCGACCACCAGGCGGATCGGTTTCACGGGGTAACCCTGCCCGAGCGCGGGCGCGCTGGCCGCCACAAGGGTGAGCAAAAACAGGATGGCTCGCATAAAATGCCGTGTAGATAAAAACGAAGCGGAGACTATACACAATGACGCAACGCACCAGGCCCCCGTTCCGCGCCGACCACGTCGGCAGCTTCCTGCGGCCGAAGGAACTCCAGGAGGCGCGCTCGCGCCGCAAGAAGGGCGAAATCGATGCGGCGGCGCTGCGCGCCGTCGAGGACGCGGCGATCCGCGACATCGTCCGCGCGCAGGAAAGCTGGGGCCTGCAGGGCATCACCGACGGCGAATTCCGCCGCACCTATTTCCACATCGACTTCCTCGAGCAGCTCGCCGGCGTGGAAGTGCGCGAGGGCATGGCCATCAAGTTCCGCGGCGCGGCCAATACGGTCGACTTCGCCCCGCCGGTGCTGCACGTGACCGGCAAGCTGAAGCACGTGAAGCCGATCCAGCTCGAGGACTTCAAGTTCCTGAAGTCCGTGACGACCCGCACGCCCAAGGTCACCATCCCCTCGCCCACCATGCTGCATTTCCGCGGCGGGCGCGGCGCGATCAGCCGCGAGGCCTACCCCGACATGGAGGAGTTCTTCGCCGACGTGGCCAAGTGCTACCGGGACGAGATCAAGTCGCTGGCCGACGCGGGCTGCACCTACCTGCAGCTCGACGACACGAACCTGGCCTACCTGTGCGACCCGAAGATGCGCGAAGGCGCCCGGCAGCGCGGCGACGACCCCGACGAGCTGCCGCGCAAGTACGCGAGGCTCATCAACGCCTGCATCGCGGACAAGCCCGACAGCATGCAGGTCAGCATCCACCTGTGCCGCGGCAATTTCCAGAGCGCGTGGGCGGCCGAGGGCGGCTACGAGCCGGTGGCCAAGGCGCTGTTCCAGGAACTCGCCGTCGACGGCTACTTCCTCGAGTACGACGACGAGCGTTCGGGCGGGTTCTCGCCGCTGCGCTTCGTCCCCGAAGGCAAGGTGATCGTGCTGGGCATCGTGTCCTCCAAGCTCCCGGCGCTCGAGCCGATGGAGGAACTGAAGGCGCGCATCGACGAGGCCTCCCACTACGTCCCGCTCGAGCAGCTGTGCCTGTCGCCGCAGTGCGGCTTCTCGAGCACCGAGCACGGCAACCAGGTGACCGCCGCCGACCAGGAAGCCAAGATGCGCCACGTCGTGGCGACCGCGCGCGCGGTCTGGGGCTAGGCGCCCGTGCCGGAACTCCGGGCGCCCGGGCGGGAGCGGGCGCCGAGCATCGAGCTCGAAGAGCTCCGCGGGATCTCGCGCACCGTCGCCGAGATCGAGTGGCTGCTGCTGATCCTCGTGCTGCTGTACCTCGCCTTCGGCGGACCCGCCAAGGAGGACGAGGTGCCGATCACGGCCGCCCTGTTCTTCTACGCGGCGTTCGTGATGAGCTTTCGCTACGCCAACTTCTACAAGCGCGAGACGCGCTGGAAGATCGCCATCGAGACCTGGGCGATGATCGTGTTCATCACCTGGTCGCTGTGGTTCACGGGCAAGCTGGCGAGCCCCCTGCTCAACACGTACATGCTGGCGGTGATCACCAGCGCGCTGACCCTGGGCAAGCTCACCACGCTGATCGAGGTGGTGCTGATCGCGGCCTGCCACCTCCTGCTGGGCGACGCGGACCCGGCCCAGGCCCTGTTCACGCTGCGCGGACTGGGGGCCCTGGCCGCGCAGCTCGCCCCGGTGGTCCTGGTGGCCTACGTGACGACCATGTTCTCGGCCGACATCCGCTACGGCCTGAACAAGGCCAAGCTCCTGTCGGAGACCGACGAGCTCACCGGCCTGTACAACACCCGCGGCTTCGCAATCGTCTCCGACCGCCTGTTCGGCCAGGCGCAGCGCTATTCGCGCGCCGCGAGCATACTGATGATCGACTCGGACAACCTCAAGGCGGTCAACGACGCGCACGGCCACGAGGCCGGCAACCGGCTGCTGCGCCAGCTGGCCGAGCGCATCCAGGCGGAACTGCGCTACACCGACGTTCCGGCGCGCTATGGCGGCGACGAATTCGTGGTGCTGCTGCCCGAGACCCCGGCCGAGGGCGCGATGGACGTGGCGGAGCGGATGCGCGAATCGATGGAGACCAAGCCGCTGGTGTTCGACGGCAAGCAGGTGACGGCCACCATAAGCATAGGCGTGGCGAGCTTCCCCGAGGACGGCCAGAGCATGGACGCAGTCGTCGGCCGCGCCGACCGCGCGCTGTACAAGGCCAAGGCCGCCGGCCGCAACCGCGTCGAGCGCTACAAGCCCGAGTAAGAACTCAACGCTTTCCAGTGGTGAGCGCCACGATTGCTCCGATCACCACCAGCGCACCGAAGATCTGCAGCGGCGCCATCTTCTGCCCGAGCAGCAGCCAGCCCATCACCAGCACCGCCACCGGCTCGAAGTTGAGGGCGGCCGAGTTGTTCACCACGCCCAGTTTCGGCAGCACCACGAAC
>JAFEDL010000066.1 GCA_018241645.1 Pseudomonadota bacterium | reverse complement strand
GGCATGCGCGGCCTGATGGCCAAGCCCGACGGCTCGATCATCGAGACGCCGATCACGGCCAACTTCCGCGAAGGCCTGAACGTGCTGCAGTACTTCATCTCGACGCACGGCGCCCGCAAAGGCCTGGCCGACACGGCGCTGAAGACCGCGAACTCCGGCTACCTGACCCGTCGCCTGGTGGACGTCACCCAGGACCTCGTGGTCATCGAGGAAGACTGCGGCACGACCAACGGCGTGTCGATGAAGGCGCTGGTGGAGGGCGGTGAAGTGGTCGAGGCGCTGCGCGAGCGCATCCTCGGCCGCGTGCTGGCCATCGACCTGCCGCACCCCGAGACGCAGGACACCCTGTTCAAGGCGGGATCGCTCATCGAGGAAGAACACGTCGAGCGCATCGACGAGCTTGGCATCGACGAGGTCAAGGTCCGTACCCCGCTCACCTGCGACACGCGCTGGGGCCTGTGCTCGCGCTGCTATGGCCGGGATCTGGGCCGCGGTTCGCTCGTCAACGTCGGCGAGGCGGTCGGCGTCATTGCCGCCCAGTCGATCGGCGAGCCGNNATGCGCACCTTCCACATCGGCGGTGCGGCATCGCGTACCGCGGTGCAGAGCCACGTCGAGGCCAAGTCGAACGGCACCGTGCGCTTCACGCCGCTCATGCGCTACGTCACCAACGCCAAGGGCGAGAAGGTGGTCATTTCCCGCTCCGGCGAAGTCATGATCGTCGACGACAGCGGCCGCGAGCGCGAGCGCCACAAGGTGCCGTACGGCGCCACGCTGCTCGCCACCGACGGCAAGGTCGTCAAGGCCGGCTCGCAGATGGCCGTGTGGGACCCGCATACCCGCCCGATCATCACCGAGTACGCCGGCACGGTCCGCTTCGAGAACGTCGAGGACGGCGTCACCGTGGCCAAGCAGGTCGACGAAGTCACCGGCCTGTCCACCCTCGTGGTGATCGACGCCAAGCGCCGCTCGAGCACCACGGCCAAGGGCGTGCGCCCGCAGGTCCGCCTGATCAACGAGTCGGGCGAGGACGTGCGCATAGCCGGCACCGACCACGCCGTGAGCATCACCTTCCAGGTGGGCGCGGTGATCGCGGTCCGCGACGGCCAGCAGGTGCAGGTCGGCGAGGTCCTTGCGCGCATCCCGCAGGAATCGTCCAAGACCCGCGACATCACGGGCGGCCTGCCGCGCGTGGCGGAGCTGTTCGAGGCGCGCGCTCCCAAGGACGCCGGCATGCTGGCGGAGGTCACCGGCACGGTCTCGTTCGGCAAGGACACCAAGGGCAAGCAGCGCCTGGTGATCACCGACCTCGACGCCGTGCAGCACGAGTACCTGATCCCGAAGGACAAGCACGTGCTGGTGCACGACGGCCAGGTGGTGAACAAGGGCGAGATGATCGTCGACGGGCCGGTGGATCCGCATGACCTGCTGCGCCTGATCGGGGTGGAGGCGCTCGCGCGCTACATCATCGACGAGGTGCAGGACGTGTACCGCCTGCAGGGCGTGAAGATCAACGACAAGCACATCGAGGTGATCGTGCGGCAGATGCTGCGCCGCGTGCAGGTCGAGGATCCGGGCGAGACCGCGTTCATCGTCGGCGAACAGGCCGAGCGCGCGGAGATCCTCGAGGACAACGAGAAGGCCGAGGCCGAAGGCAAGAAGCCGGCGACCTTCTCGTACATGCTGCTGGGCATCACCAAGGCGTCGCTGTCGACCGATTCGTTCATCTCGGCGGCCTCCTTCCAGGAAACCACGCGCGTGCTGACCGAAGCCGCAATCATGGGCAAGAAGGACGGCCTGCGCGGCCTGAAGGAAAACGTCATCGTCGGNNACGGGCATGGCGTACCACAACATGCGGAAGCAGCAGGCCGCGGAACCGCCGCCCCCGGAGTTCGCTCCGGCCGGCGAGGAAGCGCCGGTGGAAGCGACGACCGGCGAGTAAAGGAACAGGGGGATAAACCCCCCCGTTACCCCCCGAGTACTTCGTGGACGAAAAAAAGGGCAGCCCCGGCTGCCCTTTTTCTTTGGCGGCGTCCGCCTACTTCGCCGCGGCCTTGCCCATGCTCTTGATGCGCACCTTCCCGTCCACGAACTGGATCGTGACGGTGAGGTCCCCGCCGGTCCAGCTGCTGCTCGTCCCGCTGATGCCGAGGATCGTGAGCGAAGAGGTTTCCGCCGGCGGGCCGAGGATCGCCGTGACTTCCTCCTGGCTCATCCCGTCCTTGATCCGCTCGTAGTTCTCGGGCGTGACCTTGCTGCCGCAGGCGGCGAGGGCCAGGGCAAACAGGACCGGCAGGGCGAAGCGGGCGAGGGATCGGGTCGGCATGGGCTCCACTATAATCGCGCAAACGGGACCTTGGAGAAGAAATGGGCCGGGCAGGGGAGTTCAAGCTGGGTCAGGACGTCGAGCGTGCCGCGCGCGTCGACCTCGCCGCCGCGTTCCGGCTGGCCGTACGCCTCGACATGCATGAGGGCGTCTGCAACCACTTCACGCTGATGCTGCCCGGCAGCCGGGACCGGTTCCTGCTCAACCGGTTCGGCCTGCACTGGAGCGAGGTCACAGCATCCAACCTGCTGGCCCTCGATGCCGCCGGCCGGATCCTCGAAGGCGAGGGCGAATTCGAGAAGACCGCGTTCTACATCCACTCGCGCATCCACCTGGCCAACGAAAATGCCGCATGCGTGCTGCATACCCACATGCCGTACGCCACGGCCCTGACGCTGACCGAGCCGGGCCGGCTCGAGATGGTGGAGCAGAACGCGCTGCGGTTCGTCGACGACATCGCCTACGACGACGAATACAACGGGCTGGTGGTCGACACAGCGGAAGGCGACCGGATCGCGCGCGCGCTCGGTTCGAAGCGGGTGATGTTCATGGCCAACCACGGCGTGATCGTGGTCGGCAACACCGTGGCGGAAGCGTTCGACCTGATGTACTACCTCGAGCGCGCCTGCCGCCTGCAGGTGCTGGCGTTGTCCACAGGAAGGAAGCTGCGTCCCGTGGCGGACGCCGTGGCCCGCAGGACGTACGCCATGCTGCTGGAGCAGAACACGCTCTACAGCGAAGCCCACTTCGGCGCGCTGAAGCGCATCCTCGACCGCGAGGAACCCGATTACGCTCACTAAGCCCCTGGTCCGGTCCGCCCACCCGGACGACCTGCCCGAGATCCGCACGATCTATGCCCATCACGTGCGGCATGGCCTGGGTTCGTTCGAGGAGGTCCCGCCGGACGCAGACGAAATGCGCCGCCGGTTCGAGGAGGTGGCCGACCGGGGCCTGCCCTATCTCGTCGCCATGATGCACGGCGCGGTGGTCGGCTACGGCTACTGCAACCTCTTCCGCACCCGCTCGGCCTACCGGTTTGCGCTGGAGGATTCGATCTACGTGAAGGACGGCCAGCACGGCAAGGGCGTGGGCCGGGCCCTGCTGGCGGAGCTGATCGAGCGCAGCACCGCGCTCGGCTACCGGCAGATGATCGCCGTGATCGGCGACAGCGCCAACGCCAACTCCATCGGGCTGCACCGGAGCCTGGGCTTCATCCACGCGGGCACGCTGCGCTCCACCGGGTTCAAGTTCGGCCGCTGGGTGGATACCGTGACGATGCAGCGCCCGCTCGGCCCGGGCGACGGGACCCTGCCTTCGGGCGATCCGGGCAAGGCCTGAATCAACCGGCGGAGCGCTGCTCCGTCATCTTCAGCAGCGCATAGAGCGTTTCCAGGCGCGGTGCGGGCACCGCCAGCCTCCGGGCGACGCGCACCACGTTGCCGAGCAATGCCTCGGTCTCCATGGGACGCCCGGCCAGCTGGTCCTGCCCCATGCTCGAGACGTAGTTCGGCAGCTTCAGCGTCCCGGCGATGAGCTTGTCGATCGTGTCGCCCGGCAGCGGATGGCCCGCCGCGGCGGCAATCGCCGAAAATTCGCCGATTGCGTCGCGCACGAACTGCGTCGTGTGTTCGCTGCGGAGCATGTCGAGCGTGCCGAGGCCCCCGCCCAGCGCGGAGATCGGGTTCAGCACGGTATTCCACGCGCACTTCTGCCAGCGCGTGCCGACGATGTCGTCGGTGGCGGCCCCGCTGGAGCCCCCCTGCTTGACCAGCGCGGCCAGGCGCTCGGCCGTCGCGGAGGGCCCGCCCGGGTAGCGGCCGAGGATCAGCCGGGTGAACTGGGAGTGGTGCCGGATGACCCCGGACGCCTCCCGGCTGACCGCCGCGTACGCCACGCCGGCGATGAGTTCGTTGTGCGGGAATGCGGCAGCGACCGGCCCGTCCACGTCGATGCCGTTGGCCACGAAGACGATCACGGTTTTGGGTCCGAGCGCGGGGCGGATCAACGCAACGGGGTCGGTGGAGGCGGTCAGCTTCAGGCAGACCAGCAGGTAGTCCGCAGGGCCCTCGTAGTCCGCGCCCGAGTGCACGAGCTGCGCCGGCCGCCACGAAAGGTCTCCCAAAGTGCTCTCGATGCGGTAGCCGTTTGCCTTCACGGCATCGAAGTCCGAGCGCGCCACCGCGGACACCTCGCAGCCGGCACGGGCGAGCACGCCGCCGTAGAAGGCGCCGATCGCGCCGGCGCCGATCACGAGCACCTTTGCGCTCACCAGGTCTTCCTCGTCAATCCAGCTTGAAGCCGGTGTCGCGCACGATGTTGCCGAGCCGGACCGTTTCGCTGCGCATGAAGGCCTCGAAATCGGCCGCGCCCTGTGGCGCGACCTCAAGGCCGTAGTCGGTCAGCTTCTGGCGCACTTCCGGCGCCTGCAGCGCCTTGAGCACATCCGCAGACAGCTTTTGCACGAGGTCCCTGGGCGTTGCGCCCGGCACCGCGAACCCGGCCCACGAGATGAGCTCATATCCCGGCACGGACTCCCCGATCGTGGGGTATTCGGGATAGATCTGGCTGCGCTTCGGGTTGGTGACAGCCAGCACTTTCAGGCGGCCGGCACGCACATGGGGCAGCGCCGAGTTGAGGATCACGAAAGCCGTGGGCACCCGTCCGCCCAGCATGTCCCGGTAGGCCGGGGCGCTGCCGTTGTAAGGGACATGCTGCATGTCGATGCCTGCGGTGAGCTTCAGCAGCTCGCCGGCCAGGTGCGTCGCCCCGCCGATGCCCAGCGACGCGTACTGGACCGAGCCGGGCTTTGCCTTGGCCACGGCGACCAGGCCCTTCACGTCGTTCGCCTCGAACGCCGGCACGGCGACCAGCGCCATCACGTAGTAGCCGATGCGCGCCACAGGGGCGAAATCCTTCACCGGGTCATAGGGGAGGTCCTTGCGCATCACCTGGTTCAGGCTGTGCCCGCTGGTGATGAGGCCAAGCGTGTGGCCGTCGGCCGGGCTGCGCGCCAGCGCCTGGCTGCCGACGATCACGCCGCCGCCGGGCCGGAAGTCGACGACCACGGACTGGCCCCATGCGGCCTGCAGCTGCTGCGCGATCACGCGGGTCAGCGCGTCG
>JAFEDL010000065.1:12434-28919 GCA_018241645.1 Pseudomonadota bacterium | reverse complement strand
CACGCTCGCGTGTTCCGACACCGCAGGCAAGATCGCGGCGCGCGCGGGGGTGAAGCGCCTGGTGCTCACGCATTTCCGCGAGACCACGCCCGCGCTGCTCGAGGAAATGCGCGCCGACATTGCGCGCGACTATCCCGGTCCTTTCGAATTCGCCGAAGACCTCAGCGAATTCCTAATCTAGCTTCGCACCGGTAGAGACCACCAGCTTCTTCCACTTGGCCGCCTCGTCCTGGATGAAGCGGCCGAATTCCGGCGCGCCCATGCCGCCCGGCTCCGAGCCCAGCGTCATGAGCTTCTCGGCCACGTCGGGCTGGCGCAACGCCTTGACGATCTCGGTGTTCAGTTTCGCCGTGATCTCGGCGGGCATGCCCGCCGGCCCCACGATCCCGCCCCAGCCGTACAGGTCGTAGCCCTTCAGGCCGGATTCGTCGAGCGAGGGCAGGTCGGGCAGGAGGCGCGAGCGGTTCCGGGTGGTCACGGCCAGCGCCCGCGTGCGACCGGCCTTCACATGCGGCATCGCGGATACCGCGGTGTCGAACATCACCTGCACCTGCCCGCCGATGAGGTCCGTCTGCGCCGGCGCCGACCCCTTGTAGGGCACGTGCACCATCTTCACGCCTGCGATCTGGTTGAACAGTTCCCCCGCGAGGTGCGGCGGGCTCGCGTTGCCGATCGAGGCGAAGTTGATCGAGCCGGGTTTGGCCTTTGCAAGCGCCACCAGCTCGGCCACGTTCTTCGCCGGCACGCCCGGGTTCTCCACCAGCACCAGCGGGAAGGTGCCGAGCAGCGCGATCGGCGTGAAATCCCTGGCGAGGTCGTAGGGCACCTTCGGGAACAGGCTCGGGTTGATCGCCAGCGCCGCCGGGAAGTACAGCAGCGTGTAGCCGTCGGCCGGCGACTTCACCAGCAGCTCGGCGGCGATGTTGCCGCTCGCGCCCGGGCGCGCGTCGACGATGATCGGCTGGCCCCAGGCCTCGGTGAGCTTCTGGCCGACCAGCCGCACCTGGGTCTCGCCGCCCGAGCCGGGCGGGAAGCCGATGATGATCTTGATGGGCTTGCTCGGGTAGGGCTGGGCGGATGCGGCGAACGCGCAGGCGGCGAGCGCGGCAGCGGCAAAGGCGCGAATCAGGTTCATGGCGGTTCCCTCAGTGTTTTTCGGGCAGTGTAAATCAGCCATGCAACGGCCGTGCCACAATGCCAGTTATGCATGAACTGGCCGACCTGCGCGATTACATCCGCTTCATCGTCACCCTGCTGGCGGTGCTGGACCCGTTCCTGGCGGTGCCGATCTACGTCGGCGCCACGGCCGCGCGCAGCAAGGACTACCGCCGGACGCTGTCCCGCGTGGTCACCCTGACGGTGCTCGCGGTGCTGGTGGTCAGCGCCGTGGTGGGCGAACAGGTGCTTGAGCTGATGGGGGCGAGCCTGCCGGCGTTCCGGGTGGGCGGCGGGCTGGTGCTGCTGCTGATGGCGCTCGCCATGCTGAACGCTCAGGCTGGCGGCGTGCGGCAGTCGGAGGCCGAGGCCGAGGAACTGGAGCAGGGGCGGCTCACCGGGGTAGTGCCGCTGGCGATCCCGCTGCTCGCCGGGCCGGGTGCGATCAGCACCGCCATCATAGCCGCGCAGTCGGGCGGCTATGGGCACAAGGCGGCGATCGTGCTGTGCATCGCGTTCGTGTGCGTGCTGCTGTGGGTCATGCTGCGGATCGCGCACTGGATCGCGCCGAAGATCGGCCAGACCGGCCTCAACATCGCCACGCGGCTGCTGGGCCTCTTGCTGGCGGCGATCGCGATCCAGACGATGGCCGAGGGAATGAAGGGGTTGTTTCCGGTGCTGGCGGGTTAAGGGTGTTGTGCCATTGCACAACAGACCTGACAGGAATGCAGCTACTGCAGAGAATATTCCTAAATCGAAGTTAAAGTTTGTCCAGCGTTTCGGTCACGATCTCGACGCATTCGTCGTAGGAGCGCGTGTAGTCCAGAATTTCCAGTTCGGCGAAGTCATGCCGCAGTTGAGCTTCCCCGGCTGTGATTCTCGCAAGCACGGTAGCGCGCCGGTCGCGTAGCACGGGCCGCATCGGCGTCAGGGCTGCGGGCTCGCGCTCTATGACCATCGCCAGGTCGAAGATGTCCCGGGCCTTGAAAGCGGAGCTTCGATGCCAAACTTTCTTGGCCACGATTTCGGTTGAAGTCTCGATCTGAACATCGCGCTCAAACATTTGAACGGTCTTTGTGGGATCAGCGGTCAACGGGGAAGACGCGACGAAATCGATTTCTCCTTCCTTGAACTGCAGTTTAAGAAAATTTCCTTGTTCAACGTAATCTCCTGTCATCGCCTCTGCGGTCGTATTCAATCGCGGTGTCAAATACGGAAGGTACTGTGGGTCGGAGATGAAGATATCAATGTCTTTGCTGAATCGATGACTATGCCGAAGCATGAGCACCGTTCCGCCACCGAAACTCCAATCCTCCAGCGGCGTTCCGGATTTCGCCACCGAGTCAATTAGTTCGAGGGCACGCTCGAAAAGTATCTTCCAAGTGTTCAGGCGGGGATCTGTCATTCCTCAATCTTTTTGGATACGCCCAGAGCGTCCGCCAATTTGCGGAGGTTAATTTGGAGCTTGCCTGGCTTCGTCCAGCGCGAGGCTTCGCTCACTAGACCGTTGAGGAGAGTCTTTGGCGCCTCATCAAACAAGGTGCGCAAATGAGCACTACGTTGGGCGGGAATCTTTCCGGTGATCAGCGCATGGATCAACTCGTCTTCGGTAAGAGCGGTTTTAAACCCCACGTTTGCGCTGGTGCAAGCCATACGGACGTAGTCCGGCCGGCGAAGCCGTGCGCGTGGCTGTACAGCTATTTCTAGGCCCAGATACTCAAGCAGGGCGATGACTTTGCGGATACCAAGATCGCGGATCAGCCCATTCTCCAAGAGATTGAGCGTTTCGCGTGAAAGGCCCGTTTCTCGCGCGAGCGCAGCCTGCGTCAAGCCTTTGGCAAGGCGTGCTTTTCTAGCCTCGCGGCCAAGATCTTGAAGGCGCACCAGAGTCCTTGAATGTTAGATATACGCAATATTAGAGGAAGTTTGTCAAAGGTCAATATTATGAGGAAAGGACACTCTCTTGATACTTTGAGTCTCTAATTGTATATTGGAGGCTTAAAGTCTCATATGAGGGATGGCCATGCCCAACATCGAAATCGACTTCGACGTGTTCAAGGCAATTACGCTCCGGCGACCATCGGAGACAACCACAGAGAACGACGTCCTGAGAGAGGTATTCGGATTGCCGCCCAAGAAGGTTGTTCCGACGGCACCTACCGTGCCGGGCGCGGGCGACTGGGTAGCCAAAGGAGTTCGCTTTCCGATGGGAACCGAGTTCCGGGCGATCTACAAAGGGCAGACCTATCTCGGGCGCGTGGACGCAGGGGCCCTGGTACTCGAAGGAAAGAGGTATGACTCTCCGTCGTCGGCCGCCGTATCGATTACAGGAAGCAACGTCAATGGCTGGCGATTCTGGGAGGCCCGACTGCCAGGGCAGTCGGGGTGGAAGATGATCGAGTCCCTGCGAAGGCAATGAATCCGCGCGCAAGTCCCGCGCCAGGACACGCCGTCAATCGAACTTCAGCTTCGCCTCCTGCGCGAACTTCGCCCACTTCTCGTGATCCGCGCGCTGGAACTGCGCGAGCTGCTGCGGCGTGCCGCCGACGATCTCGACGCCCGAGGCGATGAGCTTCCTGCTCACTTCAGGGTCGGCAAGGGTGGCGACGAATTCCCTGTTCAGGCGCGCGATCACGGCCTCGGGCGTGCCGGCCGGCGCGTAGATGCCCATCCACGAGTACGCCTCGTAGCCCGGAAACCCGCTCTCCGCCATCGTGGGCACGTCCGGCAGGTCAGCCATGCGTTTGGTGCCGGTCACGGCGAGCGCCTTGAGCTTGCCGGCCTGAAGGTTGCCGCGCGTGGCCGCGTACGAGAAGAAGCCGTAGGCCACCTCGCCGGTGATCATGGCCTGGATGGCCGGCCCGCCGCCCTTGTAGGGCACGTGCACGACCTGCGTGCCGGCCAGGCTGTTGAGCAGTTCGGAGTGCAGCCGGTTCGAGCTGCCCGAACCGATCGAGGCGAAGTTGAACTTGCCCGGCCGGGCCTTTGCCAGCGCGATGAATTCGCCCAGCGTCTTCGCCGGCAGCCCGGCCCAGGCGGCCATCACCAGCGGCAGCCGGACCAGCAGCGTCACGGGCGCGAAGTCCTTGAACGTGTCGTAGGGCAGGTCCTTGAGCACGATCGGGTTGATTGTATGCGTGTCCCACGACAGGAACAGCGTGTGCCCGTCCGGCGCGGACTTCGCGACATAGTTGGTGGCGACCACGCCGCCGGCGCCGGGCTTGTTGTCGATCAGGACCGGCTGGCCGAAGCGCTCGCCAAGCTTGGGCTGGATGGTGCGCGCGATGATGTCCGTGGCGCCGCCCGGCCCGAACGGGATGACGAAATTCAGCGGCTTGGACGGGAAGGAGCCCTGCGCGCCGGCGGGCGCGACAGGCAGCGTGAAGGCGGCAATGGCGAGCAACAGGCCCAGTAGCGGACGGGGGGTGTTCTTTTGCATTCGTGTCTCCTCGATTTGATTTCTTGTTTGCGCGGTCAGATGACGACTTTCCGCTCGCGCAGACCGGCGACCTGCGTTGCGGTGTAGCCCAGTTCCGCGAGCACTTCGTCGGTGTGCTCGCCGCGGCCCGGCGCGTGCCGCCTGATGGCGGGGTCCATGCGCGAAAATCCCACCGGCAGGCCGACCACCCTGAGCTCGCCCAGCTTCGGATGCTGCATGCGCCTGAGCGACGGTCGTTCGGCGGCCTGCGGGTCGGTGAGGGCCTGCTCGATGGTGTTGACGGGCGTGGCCGGAACGCCGGCCTGCTCCAGCATCGCGAGCAAAGGAGCGCGTTCGTGCCGTACGATGGCTGCGGCCACTGCGCCTTCAACTTCCGCGCGATGTGCCACGCGCGAGATGTTGGTTGCGTAGCGCGCGTCTTCGATCATCGCGTCGAGCCCCAGTGCGCGCGCGAGGCGCTGCCACAGCCGGTCGTTGCCGCCGGCGATGAAGATCCACTGCCCGTCCGCACAGCGGAAGTTGCGGTACGGCACGAGGGACGGGTGCGCCGAACCCAGCGCCTTTGGCACCGTGCCGGTGAGCAGGTAGTTCTGCGCCTGGAAGTTGAGCAGGCCGATGGCCGTGTCGAACAGGGAACCGTCGACGCGCTGGCCGAGGCCGGTCTTCTGCCGGTGCAGGATCGCGTTGACCGCGCCGAACGCGCACAGCGTGCCGGTCATGATGTCGAGCGCGGAAATGCCGCAGCGCACGGGCGCGGAATCAGGCTCGCCGGTGATCGACATTACGCCGCTGAAGGCCTGCATAAGCGCCTCGTAGCCTGCTTCCGCGGCGCGCGGGCCGCTGCGCCCGAAGGCCGAGACCGAGCAGTAGATGAGGCGCGGGTTCTCGCGCTCGAGTTCCTCGTAGCCCAGGCCGAAGGATTCCATGGTGCCCGTGCGGAAGTTCTCGATCAGCACATCGGCGCCGCGCACGAGCTGCAGCAGGATCTGCGCGCCCTCGGGCGCCTTCAGGTCGAGGGCCATCGCGCGCTTGTTGCGGTTGTTCATCAGGTAGCTGCCCGATTCGCCTTCGCGCTGCGGTGGCCAGGTGCGCGATTCGTCACCGCCGTGGATGTCCTCGATCTTGAGCACGTCCGCGCCCATGTCGCCCAGCATCGCGCCGCAGACCGGTCCGGCCAGGACGCGCGACAAGTCGAGCACGCGGATGCCTTCGAGGGGCAGGGTGGGCGGGGCCGATGCTGCGCCCGGGATGGTTGTGCTCATGGGTGATCCGTTTTCAGGGGGTGTGGAAGTGCGGCGGCTCGAAGGCCGTGATCGCCGGCAGGGGCCCGTCGTGGCGTTCGACTTCCACCATCGTCGTATGCGCGCTGCAGCCCTGCGTGAGGCGCGACGTGCCCTTGTCCAGCGTCAGCACGTTGGGGTTGCCGTGCTTGTCCAGGGCGCCCGCGACGGCGGCGTCGAGCGGGTCGTACCAGGCGCCGGTGGCCATCGTCACCACGCCGCGCAGCAGGCCCGCGTCGAGCCGTGCGCCGGCGAGGCACGCGCCGCGCGCGTTGAACACGCGTACCACGTCGCCCTCCGAGATGCCGCGCGCGGCGGCGTCCTCCGGGTTCAGCAGTACCGGTTCGCGCCCGCGGATCTTGTTGGCGCGGCTGTACGCGCCGTGGTCGTATTGGCTGTGGAGCTTCGTGTGCGGCTGGTTCGACAACAGGTGCAGCGGGTAGCGGCCGGCGTGCGCGGCGCCCAGCCACTCGGCCGGCTCGCGCCATACAGGATGGCCGGGGCAGTCGTCGTAGCGGAACGAAGCGATGGTGTCCGAGCCGATCTCGATGCGTCCCGACGGCGTCGGCAGCCGGTGCGCCTTTGGGTCGGCGCGAAAACCGGCGAGGAACACGGCGGCCTTGGCCGGGACCGCCATCTCGGCGAGGCCGCGCGCCCAGAACTCGCCGAACTCCGGCAGCGCGATGTCGAAGCCCTTCGCGCGCTCGCGCGAAGCCGCATACAGGTGGCGCAGCCATTGCATCGTGTCGCGGCCCTCGGTGTAGGCGGCGTGCGAACCGAGGCGTTCCGACAGCGCGCTGAAGATGGCGTAGTCGTCGCGCGCCTCGCCCACCGGGTCGATGGCGCGCTTCATCGCCACCATGAAGCGGTCGCGTGTCGCGCTGCCGATGTCGTCGCGCTCGAGCATGGTGGTGGCCGGCAGCACCACGTCGGCCATCTTCGCGCTGGCGGTCCAGTATTGCTCGTTGACCACCACGGTGTCCGGCCGGCGCCACGCCGCCACCATGCGGTTCAGGTCCTGGTGGTGGTGGAAGGGATTGCCGCCGGCCCAGTAGACGAGGCGGATGTCGGGGTAGGCGAGGGTCTGCCCGTCGAACTCGAGGCGCCCACCGGGATCGAGCAGCATGTCGGCGATGCGCGCCACCGGGATGTGCGTCTTCACCGCGTTGGGGCCCTGCGGCAGGGTCGGCCCGGAAAATGCCGCGCCGTCAGCGCCCGCGTTGTTGATGGCTCCGTACCCCAAGCCGAAGCCGCCGCCCGGCAGCCCGACCTGGCCGAGCATTGCGGCGAGAGTCACGAGCATCCAGTAGGGCTGCTCGCCGTGGTCGGCGCGCTGCAGCGACCAGCTCGCGTTCAGCATGGTGCGCTGCGCGGCCATGCGCGCGGCGAGCTCCACGATGCGTTCCGCCGCGATGCCCGTGATGGCCGACGCCCAGCGCGCGTCCTTGGGCTGGCCGTCGCCCGCGCCCGTGAGATAGCGTTCGAACGCGGGATAGCCGGTGCAATGCGAATCGAGGAAGGCCCGGTTGTGGCGGCCGTGCGCGCGCAACTCGTGCGCAAGCGCGAGCATCAGCGCGGCGTCGGTGTTGGGACGGATCGGCAGCCACTCGACCTTGGCGCCTTCCAGGTCTGCCCGCGCGGGGCTCACGTTCACGATGGAGCAACCCGCCGCCGCCAGCCGCGCGAGGCCGCCGCGCAGCCAGTGCTGCGAAGCGCCGCCGGTGCCCACCTGCGCGTTCTTGCCCGGCATGCCACCGAAGGCGACGAACAGGCGGCAGTGCTCCTCGAGCACCGGCCAGGCCGTCATCTGGCCGATGATGTCGTCCATGGGCATCACGATGCGCGGCATCAGCGTGCGCGCAGCCCCGAGGCTGTAGGTGCCCACGTGCCCGGTGTAGCCGCCGGCGCAGTTCATGAAGCGGTGCACCTGGCTCTGCGCGTGGTGGAAGCGCCCCGCGCTCGCCCAGCCGTAGGAGCCTGCGTAGATCGATGCGTTGCCACGCGCTGCGCGGACGCGGGCGATCTCGCCCGCCACCAGGTCGAGCGCTTCGTCCCACGAGGTTTCCACGAACGGGTCGATGCCGCGGCGTTCAGGCGCCGCCCCGGGCCCGCCTTCGTACACGCTGCGCCGCACGGCCGGGCGCCGCACACGCGTCGGGCCGGTGACGGCGGCCGCGATCGAGCTGCCGATGGGGGAGGGGTCGGGGTCCTGCGCGAAAGGGCGCAGCGCGGTGACGCGCCCGGCTTCGCGCTCGACCTCGTAGACCCCCCAGTGCATCGAGGTGAGCAGCGGCGTGCTCATGGGTCCCCGCGCCTACTGCAGCTTGGCGCCGGTCTCCGCGACGATCTTCGCCCACTTGTCGATCTCCTCCCGGAAGAACCGGCCGGTTTCCTCGGGCGTGGCGATCACGGGGTTGGCGCCCTGCTTGGCGAACACGGCGCGCGTTGCCGGCGAGCCGAGCACCGCGTTGATCTCCTGGTTGAGCCTCGCGACGATCTCGCGCGGCGTACCCGCCGGCGCGACGATCGCGAACCAGGGCGAAGCGACGAACTCCGGCATGCCAAGTTCCACGAATGTGGGTGTTTCTGGCAGCAGTTCCGAGCGCTTGGGCGACAGCACCGCCATCGCGCGGAGCTTGCCGCCCTTGATGTGCTCAATCACCGCGGGCAGGTTCTCGAAGTCGGCATCCACCACCCCGGCGATCAGGTCGATCACCGCGGGGCCCGAGCCCTTGTACGGGATGATATTGATCGAGGTGCCGGTGCGCACGCGGAACAGCTCGGTCAGCAGGTGGCCCTGCGAGCCGAGCGCGTTGAGCGCGATCGTGAGCTTGCCGGGATTGGCCTTGGCGTAGGCGATCATCTCCTTCACGCCGGGCTCCTTGAACTTGCTGCCGGCCACCAGCACCATCGCCACGTCCCCGACCATCGACACCGGCGCGAGGTCGCGCATCACGTCGTAAGGCACCTTCTGGTACAGCTTGAGGCCCACGGCAAGCGGCGCCGAGGACGACAACAGGATCGTGTAGCCGTCGGGCGCGGCCTTGGCGGTGGCTTCGGTGCCGATCACGCCGCCCGCCCCGCTGCGGTTCTCGACCACGAACGGCTGGCCGAGCGTGGCCTGCAATCGCTCGGCGATCACGCGCGCCATGATGTCGGTTGTGCCGCCGGGCGGGAAGGGCACGAGCATCTTCACCTGCTTGGCAGGCCAGGCCTGGCCGAAGGCGGATAGCGAGAGGCACGCCGCGGCAAGCGCGGCGGCGCAAAGGGTGATGCGTTTCATGGTGTCTCCTCCGGTTTTTCTAGTCGGCCCCGCGGGCCTTTTGCACCCCGGTCGCTGCCGGGAATATCTTGTAGGTGCCTTTCGAACGACTGTACATCCTGCGCTCCGGGCAGTGCTCCACGCTCATGCCGTACAGGTGCAGGTTGGCATGCGGGCCGTCGGCGCCCAAGTGGATCGAGTGGATGTCGTCGGGCATCAGCGCGATGGCCGTGCCGGGGACGATGTCGAGCTCGCCGGACGGCTCGATCAGCGCCACGCCGGGTTGCGTCCCGTCGTCCGTGCGCTTGTAGAGCTTGTTGTTCTCGCGGCCGTGCACGCCCGCGATCACCGCCCAGGTCGAATGGTCGTGCGGCGGGGCGAACTGGCCCGGGGCCGGCGCGACGATGTAAAGGGCGTAGCGGTGGTCGGCGTCTTCGGAAAGCCGGTACATGCTGGCATTGCCGCCCTCGATCGGCGGGAACTCGTCGATCGGGAACAATTCGCGCCGCGCGGCGAGCGCGACCAGCTCGGCCTTGATGGCGTCGAGCGAGTCGCGGCGGATTTGCGCCTCCGCCACCTTGCGCACGCGCGCAAGCATCTCGCGCACCAGTTGCATCCGTTCGGTGACGATGTCCCCGGCGGTGTCCTGTGTCGTTCCCATGGCCTGTCTCCTCAGTGTGGTGCCTGTGCGGTGAGCTTCTGTTCCCAGTCGAGGTAGCGCTGCATGCCTTCGCGTCCCGAGTCGTACGGTTGGACCACGAGGTCGCCTGCGTCCCGGGTGGCAGCGTCCTCCCCCGATTCGATCTCGTACCCGGCCCCGCGCCACCCGCCGACGCCGCCCGCCAGCACCCGCACGCCGGCAATGCCTTCGCGGGCGAGGTTGGCCGCGGCGAGGGTGGACAGTGTCCCGTCCCGGCAGGTGAGCACGGTGCGCGCGCGGTCCGGTCCGGGGACGCCGGCCATATGGTCTTCGAGGTCGCCGTAGCGCACCCAGCTCGAACCGGGCAGGCGGGCTTTCGCGAACTGCCGGCTTGTGTCCACGTTCAGGAGCAGGGTGTTGCGTATCTGCGGCTGGAGGTCGCCCGGCGTCACGTAACTCGCAATGCGTTGCACTCCTTCCCATCCGGCGGGTCGGGTGCGGCCGCGGCCCGGCTCGAGCGTCCCGCCGCCTTTCACCCAGGCCTCGATGCCGCCCTCGAGCACTTGCACGTGCGCAAAGCCCATCCTGCACAACCAGTAGGCGGCGAGCCATGCGCGCGCCTCGCGTCGGTCGATCAATACGATGCGGCCTGCGCGCACCGGCACGAACTCGTCGGCCCGCTGCAGGGCGAGCCCGCCGGGCACGGCGATCGAACCCGGGACATGGCCCTCGACGTACTCGGCCACCTGGCGCACGTCGATGGGGTATACGTTCGCTTGGCGTTTCGCGCGTTCGCGCATCCAACCGGCAAACGCTTCGAGCCCGAGCGTCCTCGCGCCTGCCGCCAGCGCAAGTGCGCGTGCGGCGCGTTCGCCATCCGAGGCGCTTTCCGTCGACGGGACGAGCACGCCGGCGCCGGCATCGCGTTCAAGTTCGAGTCCCGCCAGCTGCCAGCCCATGGTGCCGTTCTCGAGCGCGTACACCTCCGGCACGCCCAGCGCGCGCAGGCCCTGGCAGGCGATGATGCTGCGCGTGCGGCCTGAGCAGTGCACGACCACCGGCTTGCCGGCTGCGCGCAAGTCGGCGGCGAGCAGGGCGAGGTCCGTGCCGTACGCGCCGCGGGCGCCGGGGATGTGGGAGCGTGCGTACTCTTCGGGCGAGCGGATGTCGCATACGAGGTGCGGGCGGCCTTCCGCCTGCCAGCGTGCGAGTTCCTTTGCCGGTATGCGTGGTACGTTATCGGACTCGTGGACTTCCTCGCCGAACAGCTTGCTTGGCACGTTGCTGCCTTCGGAGAGGGCGCGGCCGCTCTCCTGCCAGCCCCGGGTCCCCCCGGCGAGTGCGCGCACGTTCGTGTAGCCGAGCCCGGCCAGCGACTGCGCGGCGCGCGCCGCACGCGTGTCGCGTCTGCCGCCGTCGCACACGACAATGGGGGTGTCCAGCCGCGGGACGAGACCGGCGATGCGCAGCTCGAGCTGGCGGCGCGGCAGGAAGGTCGCGCCGTGGATATGGCCGCGATGCGCTTCCCCGGCTTCGCGCACGTCGAACAGCGCGAACTCGCCGCCGCCCTCGCGCAGCGCGACCAAGTCCGGTAAGGAGATCGGAGAGGGGGACGTTTGCATGAGTCGAGTATTCGGCATGCTGCGTCGCCTCCGCAACGGCCCGGGTGCGCTGCAGGGGCTAACGTTCGCATACTGAAATCTAGGACCGGATTGCTGCTATGCGTCAAACCGGCTTACATTTCATTCCGCGAACGCTTAAGGCGAATCCTTGACACCCCCGGGAGCGGGTATCGATGATCCCTCCCATACCCTCAGGAGGATCCGGCATGGCCAGCTACGTACGCTATATCGAGAAGACCCGCGACTACTACCTCTCGCAGGGCTACGACAAGCCTTACCAGTGGGCGCACTTCGAGGACGTCCCCTTCACGCCCCTGCCCAAGCCCCTGTCGCAGTGCCGCGTGACGCTGGTGTCGACCAGCGAGATCTCCATCAAGGGTGGCGAGCATGTCGAGGACGAGACGAAGATGGGCATCGTCGGCGGCACCTACACCATCCCCTCGGACCTGCCGGCCAGCCAGCTCTACAGTCCCTCGCGCAGCTTCGACCAGGTGGCCACGACGCTGGAGGACGTGGATGCCTTCTTCCCGACCACGCGCCTGCACGAAGCCGTGGCCGCGGGCCGCATCGGCAGCCTGACCGCGCGCTTCCACGGGGTGTTCAACGCCTACAGCCAGCGCCGCACGCGCGAGCGCGATGCGCCGGCTGTGCTGGAACTGTGCCGCGAGGACGGCGCGGATGTGGCCGTGCTGGTCCCGGTCTGCCCGGTCTGCCACCAGACGATCAGCCTCGTTGCGCGCCACCTGGAGGCCAACGGCATCCCCACGGTGGTGCTGGCCGCCGCGCGCGACATCGTCGAGCACGTGGGCCTCGCGCGCGTGGTGCACACCGACTTCCCGCTCGGCAGCCCGTGCGGCGAGCCGCACAACGCGGACCAGCAGCGCCAGATCCTCGAGATGGGGTTCAAGCTGCTCGAGACGGCCTTCGTGCCCCGCACCACGATCCAGACGCCGTTCCGCTGGAGCCAGGGCGAGCAGTGGAAAGACCTCGTGTTCACGCCCGAGCAGCCGTGGAAGTCCGGCGAGGTCGAGCAGGACTGGCTGCGCAAGAAGGAGGCCTACAAGAAGCTGAAGGCCGAAGGGAAGGTATGAGCATGCCCGCCCAGATCACGGTCTACTCCACGCCGCTGTGCGCGCCGTGCGAGCGGCTCAAGCAGTACCTGCGCTCGAAGGGCGTGCCCTTCGAGGCGAAGGACCTGATGATGGACGAGGAAGCCGCCGAGAAGATCGAGGACCTCGGCATCCGCTCCTCCCCCGTGCTCGAAGTCGACGGGAAGTTCTATTCCGGCGCGCAGCTCACGCCGGAGGCGCTGGCCGGGGTGCTGGGACTGGCATGAGCGGCCCACGATGAGCGGGCCGCTGGAGGGCGTGCGGGTCCTCGACCTGTCCACGGTGCTGATGGGCCCGTACGCGACGCAGATCCTCGGCGACCTGGGCGCCGAGGTCATCAAGGTCGAATCGCCCGAGGGAGACGTTACGCGCCAGCTTTGGCCCTACCGCAACCCGGGCATGGGCCACATGTTCATGAACGTCAACCGTAACAAGCGGTCGGTGGCGCTGGACCTCAAGCGCCCGGAGGCGCGCGACGCGGTGCTGGCGCTGGCGCGCGATGCGGACGTGCTGGTCTACAACATCCGCCCGGCGGCGATGGCGCGGCTGAAGCTCGCCTACGAGGACCTGCGCGAGGCCAATCCCCGCATCATCTACGTGGGCGCGTTCGGCTACAGCCAGCGCGGGCCGTATGCCGACAAGCCGGCCTATGAGGACCTGATCCAGGGCGCCATCGGGCTGCCGCGGCTCTTCCAGGAGCAGGGCGCCGAGGCTCCGCATTACGCGCCGATCAACTTCGTCGACCGCGCGGTCGGCCAGCAGATCGCGGGCGCGGTGAGCGCCGCGCTGTACTGCAGGGAGAAGACCGGCAAGGGCCAGCGCATCGACATCCCGATGTTCGAGCACATGCTGGTCATGGTGATGGGCGAGCACCTGGGCGGCGCGGGGTTCGAGCCGCGCGTCGGGGAGCCGGGCTACGCGCGCATCCTCGCGAAGGAACGCCGGCCGTTCGCCACCACGGACGGATACATCTGCATCCTCATCTACAACGACAAGCAATGGCGCGCGTTCTTCGAACTGATCGGCAGGCCGCGCATGATGGACGAGGATGCGCGGTTTTCCACCGCGGCCGCGCGCAGCCGCAACTACGCGGACGCCAACCGGATGCTGGCCGACGAGATCGCGAAGCGCGCCACGGCCGACTGGCTGGAGGCGTTCGAACGCGCCGACATCCCCGCGCAGCGCATGAACGGGCTCGAGGACATCCTGGCCGACCCGCACCTCGAGGCGATCGGCTACTTCACCGAGCACGAGCACCCGACCGAGGGGCGGATCCGGACCATGGCGGTGCCCTCGGAATGGTCGGAGTCGGAACCCGGGTACCGGCGCCACGCGCCGGGGCTGGGCGAGCACACGCGCGAGGTGCTGCGCGAGGCGGGCCTCGGCGCGGAGGCGATCGAAAGCATGCTGGCGAGCGGGGCGGCAAAGGCGGCCTGAGCATTCACTCCGTGTCGAGCGCTGCTTCGATCGAACGCACCATGTGCGCGAGGCGCGGGCCGAGGTCGCCCTCGAGCGCGCCCGGGGCGAGGTTGTCCACCCGCACGGCGCAGTTGAACACCATGACCTGGTGGATGCCGGGGCGGCGCAGCGGCACCGCGACAGTGTGCGTGTTCGGGTCGTAGTCCCCGCGACCGAGGCAGAATCCCCGCTCGAGGTAGTCCTGCAGTCCCTGCTCGACCTGGGGCGCGAACGTGTTCCACAGGTCCGGCGTCTTGACCTGCAGCTCGTTGATCGTCGCCTCGCGCTCCTTCGCCGGCAGGGCAGCGAGGTAGGCGCGGCCCATCGCCGAGACGACCATCGGGAAGGTCTGGCCGATGTCGGGCTTGACGTTGCGCGTGCCGCGCGAGCGGGCGGTCTCGATGTAGACCATGTTCAATCGTTCGCGGATGCCGAGCGACACCCAGCCGCGCGCATGGTCGGCGAGTTCCTTCATCGGCAGGCGGGCCACCTGGCGCACGCTGAGGTTGGCAAGGAGCGGGTGCGCCAGCGAGAGCACTGCGTTGCCGAGCTCGTACTTGCCGTACTTGCCAAGGTGCCGGTGGTGCTGCAGGTAGCCCAGCAGCGTGAGCGTATAGGTCAGGCGCGACACCGTCGGGCGGGAGAGCCCGGTTCGCTCCGCGATGTCCTTGTTGGTGAGGATCGGCTCGGCCGCGCTGAAGCTCGCGAGCACCTGCAGGCCGCGCGAGAGGGTCGTGGTGAACTGGCGGTCGGCGCCGCGTTCCTCGGACTTCTTGACTGCCGGTTTCAACGGAGCGCTTCCGGTAGGCCACGGATCGGCCGCCGCCCGGTGGCCGAGTTTGGGATCCGCCGGCAATGCTACTACGCCGGGCGCGTATTCCCGCCCGGCGATTCCCCGCCAATTCCGTCCGCTAGTCCGGCTCGATCTTGGCGGCGGCGATGACGCGCTTCCACTTGGACGATTCGCGCCGGATGTAGGCTTCCGGGGATCCGCCTGCCGGCACGGCACCGAGGCTGTTGAAGCGTGAAACGATCTCGGGCTCCGCCAGCGTCTTGTCGATTGCGTCCCGAAGGATTGCCACGATTGAAGCCGGCACCCCTTTCGGAGCCACCACCACGAACCAGCCGATCGATTCGAATCCCGGCACATAGGTCGCCAGGGTCGGAAGGGTCGGCGTAAGCGCCCATTTCTCGCCGCTGGTCACGGCGAGGGCCCGGAGCTGGCCCGATTTCACGTGAGGCGTGACCGAAGGCATCTCGCTGATCATGAACGGGATCGTTCCGCCGATCAGGTCCTGAATGGCCGGTGCGCTTCCCTTGTAGAAGATCTGGTTGAATTTGACGTTGGCAAGCTCTTCCAGGGAAACGACGGCAAGATGCGCGGCGGATCCCTTGCCGGGGATCCCCACCGCCAAGGGTTCCTTGGCTTCGCGCGCAGCCTTCAGGAACTCCACGGGGTCGTTGATGGGCAATTTCGAATTCACCACCAGCACATTCGTGATCCGGGATATGAATGAGACCGGAACAAAGTCGGAATCCGGGTCGTATTGCATGTCCCGGTACAGGTACTTGTTGATCGCCATCGGACCCGGCGTCCCGAGCAGCAACGTGTATCCGTCGGCCGGGGAGCGGGCAACAGCCAGCGAACCGATGTTTCCGCCGGCGCCACCCTTGTTGTCGATGTACACCGGCTGATTCAGCCGCGCGGATAGCCTTGCGGCAATCAGACGCGCCTGGACGTCCGCCGCGCCGCCGGCCGGAAAGGGCACTACGAGGCGCACCGGTTTGGCTGGCCAGGCGCCATTGGCGCGGACCGATGCGGAAGCCAGAATGGCCGCACCGGCAAGCATGAATTCTCTCTTGTTCAATGTTCCCTCCGTTTTTTGCTGGGCGCGGAATCAACCGCGGAAACCTGCGTGTCTGAGCACGCATGACGAGCAATGCGGTGGGATGTTGGCGGGATAGACAAGCGTTTGTCAATAATTCAAAATGATATTTTGCTTAGCAAAATATAAACTCATGACCTTCTCCGTTTCGCTATTTGCAATCTCCACTCCCCTCGCTGTTCCCTATGTGTCCTCGCTGGGCGTCACCGCATCCATCGACAGCGTGGTTGCGCTCGCGAGGCTGGACGACGGGCGCGAAGGCTATTCCGAGGTGTCGCCGATCCGGGGGTACAACGAGGAAACGGTCGACGAGATTTGGGGCAACCTCACCGGCGTCGCATCCGCACTCGTCGAATTGGAGCCGGAAGCGGCATTGGAGCGGCTGAGCGTACTTGCCTCCGCCAAGCCCTATTCGTACAGCCCGCTTGCCGTCGCGCTGGAGATCGCCCTAGGAGGCTTTTCCGTCGTGCACCCCGCCCAGGGCGACTCGGCAGGCGTGCCGATCATCGCGCCGGTGATGTCGCGGGAACTGGCCGCCGTGCCCGCAGAAGTGGCCGCCCTGACGGGCGCGGGCTACATGTCCCTGAAGGTCAAGGCCGGAATGGACTTCGAGGCCGACCTCGCAAGGATCGCG
>JAFEDL010000065.1:9483-12381 GCA_018241645.1 Pseudomonadota bacterium | reverse complement strand
GTCGCGCGAATCGATCCGCAGGGAATAGAGTTGATCGAGCAGCCCTGCGCGAGCGACGACTGGCAGGGAAACCTCATGGTGGCGCATAGCACCGAAATTCCGACGATGCTGGACGAGAGCATCCGGAGCGTGGAGGACATACGCCGTGCAGGAGAGTGCGGGCAATTCCGGTTCTTCAAGATGAAACTGGGCAAGTTCCCCACGCTGGCTTCGCTGGGCCGGGCATACGGCACGGGAGAGGCGCTGGGCATGCAAGGCATCCTCGGAAACGGCGCCGCCACCGATCTGGCCTGCTGGATCGAGGCGCGCGTGGCGCTCGCACATGCCGGGCCGGCGGGGGAAATGAACGGGTTCGCCAAGAATGCGCGGCAGTATCTTCGCCCGCCGCTCGCGTGCCATGCGGGGCGCATCGAGCTCGGCGAACCATCCGCGCATGTCCTGGACATTCAAGCTGTCCGCTGGAACGCATCACGCGTAGCGACCTTTGGAACCCATCCGCTCGTCTGAAGAGGCGATCCTCACATATTCCGCCAAGCAAAATATTATTCTGCAATTTGACAGGCCTGCTTTCAATCCCCGATACTTTTGCCACCCAGGAGCACAAGCGTCATGCCACGTCCGAGATCCAAACCAATTCCGAAGTCCGCACCCAGCGCGGCGAAAGTCGGGGCCCCGGCCGCGGATCGCCAATTCGTGACCGCGCTGTCGCGTGGGCTGGATGTTCTGCGCGCGTTCCACGGGAGCGAGCAATGGCTGGGCAACCAGGAGATCGCGAGCCGCAGCAAGCTCACCAAGCCCACCGTTTCGAGGCTGACATACACGCTGACCCGCCTCGGGTATCTGAGTTACGACTCGGCGTCGCGAAAGTACTCCGTGGCGGTGGGCGTCCTTTCCCTGGTTCAGCCGATCCTCAAGCGCGTCGAACTGCGCCATCTCGTGCGACCCCTGATGCAGGCTTATGCGGACAAGGTGAACGCGGCGGTCGGATTGGGGACCGCGGATGGGCTGGACGCCCTCTACCTGGATGTGTGCCGGGGAGCGGAGGCAGTGACGGTCAGGCTCGACCCGGGGTCGAGAATCGACATCGCCACCAGCGCAATGGGCCGCGCGTTGTTCGCTGCCATGGACGCAGGCGCGAGGGAGGACGTGCTGCGGCGTTGCAAGACGCGCGACCCGAAGAACTTCAAGCGCATCGAACGGGGCCTGCTGAACGCGGCGGACGATGTGCTCGAGCGCGGGTATTGCGTCTCGGCGAGCGACTGGAGCCCGGACGTCAACGGGGTGGGCGTGCCCCTGCGCCTGAACCAGGCGGGGATGGTATTCGCCCTGAACTGCGGGGGCGCGGCCTGGACGCTGCCCCTGCGAAGGCTGGAAACCGAGGTCGGTCCGGGACTGGTGAAGCTTGGCGAGCAGATCGCCAGCTCGAAGCTGAGCCTGGGATGAGTTCGGATGTCAGTTCTATAACTTGGATGAGGAGATGGACCGCATGAAGCTCTATTTCAAGCCGACGTCGCCGTACGCGCGAAAAGTGCGAGTGGTCGCCGTAGAGGCCGGGTTGATCGACCGGATCACGACCGAAGAGCCGCCGCTGCGCGATGCGTCGACGGAATTCTGGCGGGTGAACCCGACGGGAATGATCCCGGCGCTGATGACCGATGACGGCGACGTGGTGGTCGAGTCGAACGTGATCTGCGAATACCTGGATACGCTGAACAAGGGACACAAGCTTTTCCCCGGCCAGCCGGTCCTGCGCTGGCGCGCGTTGAAGCTCAACGCGCTCGCCGACACCGTCATCGGGGCGCACGTCACGCGGGTGCGCGAAGGCTGGCGCCCGGAGGCGAGCCGCGACACCAAGATGATCGAGCTCGAAAGGAGCCGCGTCGTCAGCGTGCTCGACGCGCTTGAAGCGGACGAGGGCCTGATAAACGACCCGCTGAATATCGGCCACGTCACGCTTGGCTGCGCGCTCAGCGTCAGCGATCGCCGCTTTCCCAAGGAGGACTGGCGCAGCGCGCATCCGAAACTCGCAAGCTGGTACAAGACGTTCAACGCGCGCGAATCGATGACCTCCACGTACGCGGAGTGAATCGCCCAGCATGGAAATTCAGCTGCCGTGAAAGCGGCAGGCACGCAAGCGAGGACCATTGAGAATGAACATTCCACAGAAAAGACGCACGCTCGTGCAGGAACTGATGAGCAACGTGAGGGCGATTGCGCAGGCCGGTGTCGACCGGACTTCCCTGGCGAGGATCAGGGACGAGGTCGTGCGGCTCGCAGTCCGCCGGGACCTGTTCCCGATCGAGGAATTCCCGGCGGTCGAGGCCGGCACCAGCAGCATGTACAGGCTTTCCGAGGACGCCGATCACAGGTACGCGCTCTATGTATCGTGCCCGGCGCAGGGACGCTCGACGCCTCCCCACAACCACACCACCTGGGCGGTGATTGCCGGGGTCCACGGCCGTGAGCACAACAAGCTCTACAAGCGCCTGGACGACGGGAGCAAGGAGGGGGTCGGGCGCGTCGAACTCGCCGGGGAACTCGATATCGTTTCCGGCAAGGGCCTCGCAATGATGCCCGACGACGTGCATTCGATCCACCTGGGCGAGGATGGGCCGCACCTCAACCTGCACCTCTACGGCATGAGCATCGAGCACATCCATCACCGGACCGCGTTCGACATGGAGACAGGTACCTGCCGGACGTTTCCCGCCGCAAAGGGCGTCAAGACGGCGGAAGGCGCCCTGTGACCTTGGAGCTTGTCGCAGGCGATCTTCTGGCCATGGGGCGGGAAGGCTCGCAGTACGCACTCATAGACGTGCGCGACGAAAGCGCGTTCGTCGCGATGCATTTGATCAACGCTACTTCCATCCCGCTGCGCCTGCTGGAGCTGGACGTGCC
>JAFEDL010000065.1:0-9444 GCA_018241645.1 Pseudomonadota bacterium | reverse complement strand
ATGCTTTCATGGGGATACACCGACGTGCGGGTGCTAGCCGATGGAGTGGAAGGCTGGCGCAAAGCGGGTCGGCCCGTCTACTCCGGCATCCACACGATGAGCAAGGCGTTCGGCGAGGCGGTGGAAGCGCGTCTGCATACGCCCAGCCTGAAACCCGAGGAAGTGGCGCGCATGCGGGACGCGAACGAGCCGTTCCTGCTGATCGACTGCCGGCCGCATGAGGAATACCTGAGGGGATCGCTGCCCGGCTCCATCAACATTCCCGGGGTCGAACTGTCCTATCGCATCGCCAATGTCGTCGAAGACGCGGCCCTCCCGATCGTTGTCCATTGCGCCGGGCGCACCCGGAGCATCATCGGCGCCCAGAGCCTGCGCGATGCCGGGGTGGCGAATCCCGTGTATGCGCTCGAGAACGGCACCATGGGCTGGCTGTTGGCCGGATACAAGGGCGCCAAGCCTGACTTGCCGGCGGCAGGGTTTGACGCCCCTCCGCGCAACCTCGCGGAGACGGGCGCGGTCGCGGAGAAGATCCGGGAAGCGCACGGGGTCGGCCTGGCGACGTTCGCGGACGTGGAGTCCTGGTGCGGCGCCGAGTCGGAGCGGATGACTTGCATCGTCGACGTGCGCACGGCGCAGGAGTACCGCACCGGGCACTATGCGAATGCGGTGCACGCCCCCGGAGGGCAGTTGCTACAGGCGACGGACAAGTACCTGGCGGTGCAGAACGCGCGCGTCGTAGTCGCCGACGACAACGGGATACGGGCTTCAATTGCGGCCGGGTGGCTGAGGAGGATGGGCTGGAAGGACGTCGTTGTCTGGCCCATGTCCGCTGGTCCCGCCGAGCTTGTGTCAGGACCGGAGCCGCGGCGCTATTACGCGAACCCGCAGGCGGACATCCGTACGGTTAGCGCCACGCGCCTTGCCGAGCTCGTCGACCGCGCCGAGATCGATGTCTTTGATCTCGACACCAGCCTGGAGTACGAGAAGGCGCACATTCCGGGCGCGCGATTCATCAAGCGGCGGTCGCTGCGTCGCGTTCTGGGCGAATCCGATCCGGCCAGGCAAGTGGCGCTGACATCGTCCGACGGCCTGGTCGCCAGCTTCGCGGCGCAGGAGTGCGGGCTTTCCGGCAGGGTGATGGTGCTCGAACACGGCAAAGCCGGCTGGGCCGAGCACGGGTTTGCGATGGCGAGCGGTCCGGAGTCGATGATCGATCCGCCGGACGACGTGTGGAGGCGCCCGGTCGAGGCGCGCGGCGATCCGGTGAGCAACATGAAGCAGTACCTGAGCTGGGAAATCGGCCTGATGGAACAGATCAGGAAAGACCAGAGCATCAGGTTCACGCTGTAACTCCATTCACATTTCATCAAGAGGAATCATGATCGACGTCTATTACTGGCCCACCCCGAACGGCAAGAAGGTCACCATCATGCTGGAGGAGTGCGCGCTGCCATACAATGTAGTTCCGGTGAACATCCAGTCGGGCGAGCAGAAGAAGCCGGGGTTCGTCAGCATCAACCCGAACGGGCGCATTCCGGCGATCGTCGATCGCGACCCCGCTGACGGGGGCGAGCCGGTCGCCGTGTTCGAGAGCGGTGCGATCCTTCAGTATCTGGGCGAGAAGACCGGGAAGTTTTGGCCCTCCGACCTGCGCGGGCGATACGCGGTCAATCAGTGGCTCATGTGGCAGATGGCCGGCCTTGGACCGATTGCCGGCCAGACCAGCCACTTCCTGAACGCGGCGCCCGAGAGGATTCCTTACGCGGTGGACCGGTTTGTGAAAGAAACGGCGCGGCTGTACGGCGTGCTGGACGCGGCGCTCTCGCGCAGTGACTACGTCGCCGGCGAATACTCCGTCGCCGATATGGCGATCTATCCGTGGGTAGTTCCGTACGCGCGGCAAGGCCAGGACATCGCCTCGTTCCCCGCAATCAAAGCCTGGCTCGAGCGCATGGGCGGGCGCGCCGGGGTGAAGGCCGGCATGGACGCCGGGAAGGACCTGCGCAAAGCATGAAGTCCTGGATTATCGGGGCATGGCGCACCCTGACGCGCAATAATGCCGAAGCGCCGACAAACAAGAGCGCACGCCGTTCGCGAAACGACGAGCACGACTGGGGCCCCGCCATGCTGGCCTTCGAAATGGCGGCCCTGGGCGTGCTCATGTCGGCGTTTCCGGTTCGCGCGCAGGAATATCCGTCGCGTCCGGTCCGCCTGTTGGTGGGGTTCGCGCCCGGATCGGCTACGGATATCGCGGCGCGGGCAATTGCGGAGCGGCTGAGTGATCAGCTGAAGGCCCCGTTCATTGTTGAAAACAAGCCGGGCGCGGGTTCGCTGATCGCAATACAGGCCCTGAAGTCGAGCCAGGCGGATGGCTACAGCCTGATGCTGAGCGCAGGCAGCGCGCTGGTCCAGAATCCGGGAATACGGCGCGATCTGCCCTACGATCCGGTTCGCGATTTCGCACCGATCGCGCCGGTGTTCAAGCTGCACGGCGTGCTGGTGGTCAATCCGGGGCTGCCCGCCCACAATATTGCCCAGTTGGTCGAGTTGCTTAAGAAGTCGCCCGGAAAGCTGAGCTATGGCTCCTCCGGGATAGGCATGGCCAATCACCTCGGGATGGAATTGCTGCTGGCGAAGACCGGGACCGAAATGACGCACGTTCCATACAAGGGCGACAACCAGGTCGCGGCGGATGTCGTGGCGGGCCGCCTGGACGTCGCAATAGAGACGCTGTCCACGGCCATGCCGCTGATTCAGTCGGGCAAGCAGCGGGCTTTGGCCGTCCTGAGCACCCGCGCTGTGCCGATGGCGGCTGGATTGCCGACTCTGGGCGATGCGGCGATACCGGGTTTGGAGGCGCTCGAGCCTTTCACATTCGTTGGGTTGGTGGGGCCAGCGGGAATGTCCGCCGATCGCATCAAGAAGATCAACGAGGCAGTCAACGAAAGCCTGAAATCGCCTCAACTCGCTTCACGCCTGGCAGGCATGGGCTTCGAGCCCATGGCCGACTCTCCGGAAGGATTCGGCAGCTACATGGGACTGGAGCTGGCCAAGTGGCGTGAGATCGGGTCGCGGCTGCGCATCCAGTAGATTCCGGCCGGACGTCTCAGCACCCTTGAGTCCGCAAATCCGGGAACGCGGGCCTAGTCCCCGCCACCCCACGGTCTTACCGCCGCTACTCTAACCTCCAGGCCCAACCCGGCCGCGGCCGCCACGAGGCGGTCGAATGAGTAGCGGTCCTCCCCGGCCTTGAAGCGCCACATTTGCTGGCGATCGAATCCCATGGTCTCGGCCGCGTCTTTGGGCGAAAGCTTGAGTTCTTCGATACGCTTGAGCATGCGGGCGCGCAGGGCGTCGCGCAGTTCCTTGCTGGCGGACGATAAGGCCACGTGAGTTTCCTCCCAAGCAGTGTTGTTTTATCGCACAACAAGATTGATCTATAGCCTGCTTCCAGACTAGCTTCTAGGGTGCAAAATATCAACTTTTACAGCTCCGGCTGAGGCACAGAAGATGACGATTTCGAAGACCGAAAAGATGATCGCCCACAAAGACGGCGCGATCGGCTGGGTGACCTTCAACAACCCGGCGCGCCGCAATGCGGTGTCGATGGCGATGTGGGAGGCGCTGTCGGACATCATGCGCGACTACGCCGCCGACGACTCGATCCGGGTGATCGTGCTGAAGGGCGCGGGCGACAAGGCCTTCGTCTCCGGCGCGGACATCTCGGAGTTCGAGGAGAAGCGCTCCTCGCCCGAAACCACCGCGGCGTACCACAAGGTGTCCGGCAAGGCGCAGCAGGACCTGCGCGTCGCGGGCAAGCCGACGATAGCGATGATCCGCGGCTACTGCATCGGCGGCGGTGTGGCGGTGGCGCTGGGCTGCGACCTGCGCATCGCCGCGGAGGGCTCGAAGTTCGGGGTGCCGGCCGCGAAGCTGGGCCTGGGCTACGAGTTCGAGGGCGTGAAGCGGCTGGTGGACGTGGTGGGCCCCGCCTTTGCCAAGGAGATCTTCTACACCGCGCGCCAGTTCAGCACCGCGGAGGCGCTCGCGATGGGCCTGGTCAACCGGGTCGTGCCGGAAGCGGAACTGGAAGCCTGCGTGCGCGAGACGGCCTCGGGCATCGCCGCGAATGCGCCGCTCACGGTGGGTTCGATCAAGACGCTGGTGGACGAAGCGGTGAAGGACGCCGCTGCCCGCGACATGGCGCTGTGCAGGCAGGTGGTGGAGCGGTGCTTTGCCAGCGAGGACTATGTGGAAGGGCGCACGGCCTTCATGGAGAAGAGGAAGCCCGCGTTCAAGGGCCGCTGAACTAGGGCCGGCAGGCCACCGGCAGCCACTGCTCAGGGATGTCGGTGGCGTTGTTGCCGGCGACGGTCAGTCCTCCCGGGACCTTGCCCATCCCGCAGACCCACGACAGCGGCACCTGCGGGGTGTCGGGCACGTAGCCCGGGCGCAGCGTGACCTTCCTGCCCTTGATGTTGCTGACCGCGAGGTTGCCGAAGACCAGCGTGATCACGCCGTCGTTCACGGTGCCCGATACCACGTAGTTCCCGATGATCTTCTCGGGCGACGGGAGGCCGGCCGCCGCGTTGTCCTTGGGGAGCGTGCCGGTAAACGCGTATGCGGCGGACACGCCGCGCTGCATGAACTCCGCGAACGCGACGCCTTCCTTCACCTGCTGCTGGACGTTGCGCTCGATGTAGAGGGGCAGCGTCATCATGGCGAGGATGGCGATGATGCCGAGCACGAACACCATCTCCACCAGGGTGAAGCCGGCTACGGGGCAGCCTACAGGGCGAGCGGGTTGCGTGGCTGCCGGCCTGCGAGGATGTCTTCCATGCGCGCCTGGATGGCCCCCTTGATGCGCGGATGGGTGAGGATGTAGAAGCGGTCCTCCCTGACCGCGGCGATCACGGCGGCGCCGATGTCGTCGGCCGAGAGCCGCCCCGAGCGCACGGCCTTCTTCAGCATCTCTTCGCGGGCGACCTGCTCCGGGGATTTCCTCACCGCGGGGTTCGCCAGCCCGGCCGGGCGGCTGCGCTCGGAGTCCGCGATGCCGGTAGGCACGTAGGCCGGGCAGAGCACGGAGCAGCCTACCTTCGACTTGCGCTCCCCGAGGTCGTGGTAGAGCGTCTCGGTGAGCGCCACCACCGCGTGCTTGGTGACGTTGTACATGGCCGAGCCGGGCGGGTTGATGAGGCCGGCCACCGAGGCGGTGTTCACGATGTGGCCCTCGTCCTGCGCGAGGAGCAGGGGCGTAAAGGTGCGCACGCCGTGGATCACGCCCCAGAGGTTGACCCCGAGCATCCACTCCCAGTCGGCCAGCGTGTTCTCCCACGCCGCGCCCAGCGGCGAGATGCCGGCGTTGTTGCATACCACGTGCACGCCGCCCAGTTCCGCCACCACCCGCGCGGCAAGCGCATCGACTTCCGCGGCCTTCGAGACGTCGGTGCGCACACCGATTGCGTTGACGCCGAGCGCGCGCAGTTCCCCGGCCACGGCATCCAGGCCCGGCTGCTCGAGGTCGGCGATCGCCACGTGCATGCCTTCGCGCGCGAAGTGCAGCGCCATCGCCCGGCCGAGGCCGCTCGCGCCGCCGGTGACCACGGCGACCTTGCCCTTCAGGGCCTTCATGCCTTCGGGATCGGGCGCGGCTGCCCGTTCGCGTCGATGGCCACGTAGGTCAGCGTCGCCTCGGTGACCTTCACGATCTTCGGGTCCGAGGGCCGGCGCTCGGCGTAGACCTCGACGTTCACGGTGACCGAGGTGTTGCCGATGCGCACGATGTCCGCATAGAACGACACCACGTCGCCGATCTGCACGGGCTGCTTGAACACGAACGAGTTCACCGCCACGGTGGCCACGCGCCCGCGCGCCACCCGGCCGGCCATCGTGCCGCCGGCGATGTCGACCTGCGACATGATCCAGCCGCCGAAGATGTCGCCGTTGTGGTTGGAGTCCGCCGGCATCGGCATGACGCGCAGCGTGGCGTGCTTGCCTTCCGGGAGCGCGAGGTTGGGCGGCTGGTGCGATGCGATTCCCATGGGTGGCTGCCTGTGTCAGTGGCCTGCGTAGATGCGCGCGAGCGCGGGTGCGTGGCGGTCGATGATCTGCGAGCGCTTGGCCTTCAGCGTGGGCGTGAGCAGGCCGTTCTCCACGCTCCAGGGCTCGGCGCACAGCGCCGCCCTGCGGATCTGCGCGTAGCCGGGAAACGGGCGCATGCGCGCCGCGATGCGCTCGAGCACGACCTTCTCGGCGCCGGGCGAGGCGAGCGCCATGGGCTCCACCCCGGCCGCGCGCGCCGCCTCCTCCCAGAGCGCGGGATTCATCACCACGAGCGCCGACAGGTAGGACTTGCCCTCGCCGAGCACCATCACCTGCTCGAACAGGCTGTCGCCGAGGATCGCCTCCTCGATGTCGCCGGGCGGCATCTTCTCGCCGTTGGCGAGCACGATGATGTCCTTGATGCGGCCGGTGAGGTAGACATGCCCCGTCTCGGCGATGCGCGCCACGTCGCCGGTGTGCAGCCAGCCCCCCTCCAGCGTCCTTGCGGTGGCCTCGGGGTTGTTCCAGTAGCCCATCATCACGTTCGGCCCGCGCGCGAGCAGTTCGCCGTTCTCCGCGATGCGGATCTCGACGTTCGGGATCGGCTTGCCCACCGAGCCGGGCATGTTGTCGTCCTTGGTGTTGGTGGTGATCACCGGGCTCGATTCGGTCATGCCGTAGCCCTGGATCAGCGGCAGGCCCAGGCCGATGAAGACGCGCGCGATGTCCGGCGCGAGCGCCGCGCCGCCGGCCCCGGCCGAGCGCAGCCGCCCGCCCAGCTTGGCAAGCACCTTGTCCGCGACCAGGCGCTTGAGGATCGGCCAGAGCAGGAACGAGGCCTTCCACGGCCCGCGGCCCTGCGCGTGCTCGAAGCGGGCGTAGCCGATGTCCACCGTGCGGTAGAAGAGCTTGCGCTTGCCTTCGGGCGCCGCGTCGAGCTTCGCCTTGACCGCGGCCCAGATGCGCTCGTAGATGCGCGGCACCGAATGGAACAGGGTCGGCTTCACGACCTGAAGGTCCTCGCCCAGCAGCGGGATGGAGCGCGCATAGGTGGTCTTGAACCCGACCATGATGCCCATGTAGTAGCCGACGTTCCTTTCGAACACGTGCGACAGCGGCAGGAAGGACAGGAACTCGTCGTCCTCCGACACATCGGCCTTCTCGAGCGAGTCACGGCAGTTCGACAGCAGGTTGTCGTGCGACAGCATCACGCCCTTGGGGCGGCCCGTGGTGCCGCTGGTGTAGATGATCGAGGCGAGCCTTTTTGCGTCGTCGGACACGTGCCGGTTGGCGCCCGCCTCCGGCAGCCACTCGGCCACGCTTTTGACGCGCGGGTCGCCGAACGCTGTGCCCGAAGGATTCAGCACCAGGATGCGCTCCACGCCCGGCAGGTCGAGTTTCAGCGCGCGGAACTGCTCCCACTGCTCCTGCGTGTCGAACAGCACGAGCCTGGCGCCGCAATCGGCGAGAATGTAGGCGACGTTGTCCGGCCGGTCCACCGTGTAGAGCGGCACCGTCACCAGCCCCTCGCCGTAGGCCGCCTGGTCGAACATCACCCACTCGGGGGAATTGCGCTGCATCAGCGCGACGCGGTCGCCCGGCTTCAGGCCTTCTCCGACGAAGCCGGCCTGCCAGCGGCCGATGGCCGCGTACATCTCGCCCCAGGTGCGCGTGCGCCAGCGGCCGGTGTTCGGGTTGAAGTCGACGTAGGCCGGGCGGTCCGCCGAGCGCTTTGCGCGCTCGCGGAACAGGCCGTCGAGGGTCTTCGCGTCCTCGTAGCGTATCCGGCCCGTTCCCGCCTGCATGTCCGTCTCCCGGCTAGTTCTTCTTTTCCCCGGCGTAGTTTAGCGGACCGCCGCGGAAAGGCGCGAACCCCGTGCCGAAGATCAGGCCGGCGTCGATCAGGTCGGCGTCCGCGACGATGCCTTCGGCCAGCACCGCCTGCGCCTCGTGGACGTACGGTTCGACCAGCGCGTCGATGATGTCCTGGCGCACGGGGCCCGGCTGGCCCTTCACCGGCTTGCCGTTCTCGTACTTGTAGATGCCCTGGCCGGTCTTCTTGCCGAGCTGGCCGAGGGCCACCTTGTCGAGCAGGACCTTGGGCGCCTCGGGTTCGGTGTCGTCGGTGCCGCGTTTCTTGCCCAGCGCCTTGCCGGCCGCGAGGCAGATGTCCAGGCCCACCGTGTCGGCCAGTTCGATCGGCCCCATCGGCATGCCGAACTGCTCCATCGCGGCGTCCAGCGTCTCGGGCTTGATGCCGTCGTCCAGCATGCGGAAGGCCTGCTGCATGTAGGGCCCGAGCACGCGGTTGACGAGGAACCCCGGGGAATCCTTCACCGGCAGCGGCAGCTTGTCGATCTGGCGCACGAACGCCGCCGCCTTCTTCGCAACGTCCGGGTGGGTACCGGCCGCGGACACGATCTCCACCAGCATCATCTGCGGCACCGGGTTGAAGAAATGGATGCCGACCAGGCGCCCCGGATCCCTGAAGTTGGCGCCGATGTCGGCCAGCTTCAGGCTCGAGGTGTTGGTGGCGAGGATCGCGCCGGGCTTGGCCATCGGCTCGATCTTGGCGAACAGGGCGCGCTTGGCCTCCACGTTCTCGAAGATCGCCTCGATGATCACGTCGGCCCGCGCGGCCCCGGCGCCCGTGGTGTCGGGGATCAGGCGGTCGAGGGCGTCGCGCACCCGGATCGGGTCGCGCAGGCGCCGCTCGTAGAACTTCGCCGCGCGCTTGATCGCGGGGGCGATGCGCTCGGGCGAGGTGTCCTGCAGCGTGACCGTGATGCCGCGCATCGCGCAGATCGTGGCGATGTCGCCGCCCATGACGCCCGCTCCCACCACGTGCACGTGCTTCGCCTCGAAGTCCGAGCCCTTGCCCAGCGCCTTCATCCTCTCCTGCAGGAAGAAGATGCGGATCAGGTTCTTCGTGGTGGGGTGGTCGAAGAGGGCGTTGATCGAATAGGGGGCGTCCGGCTCGATGAACGGGTCGCCGTCGTGCTTCTGCCACAGGTCGAGGATCGCGTAGGGCGCCGGGTAGTGCTCGGGCCGGGCGCGCTTCGCCACCTGCTTGCGTGCCTTGGAGACCACCATCCCGCGCAGCGGCCCGAGCATCATGCGCTGCATGAACGGCAGGGGCTTGCGCGCCGGCGCTTCGAGCGTGAGCATGCGCGCGGTGTTCTCCAGCACGCGCAGCGGCGCGGCCTGGTCGGCGAGGCCCATGCGCTTCGCCCGCCGGGCGTCGACCGACTTGCCGGTGAGGAGCATGTCGAGCGCCGCCACCGGCCCGACCTTCTTCGGCAGCCACTGCATGCCGTGCCAGGCCGGCACGATGCCCAGCATCACCTCGGGAAACGCGAACCGCGTGGCGGGATCGTCGAGCGCCACGATGTAGCGGCA
>JAFEDL010000064.1 GCA_018241645.1 Pseudomonadota bacterium | reverse complement strand
GCCACGGACGTGCTGGCGCGCATGTTCGGCGGCGAGATGCAGAAGCACTGGGGCCAGCCGGTGGTGGTGGAGAACAAGCCCGGCGCCGGCGGCAACATCGGCGCCGAGCTCGGCGCCAAGGCTCCGCCTGACGGCTACACGCTCACGCTGGTGGCGCATGGCTTCATGTCGGTCAACCCGCACGTGTACAAGAGCCTGGGGTACGACTCCATCCGCGACTTCGCTCCGGTCACGCAGCTGGTCGACGCGCCTTTGCTGCTGGTGGTGAACCCGTCCGTGCCGATCCGGTCGGTGCGGGAGTTCGTCGATTACGCCAAGGCCAACCCGGGCAAGCTCGTCATCGGCAACGGCGGTTCCGGCACCGCGCAGCACCTGGCCGGGGAGCTGCTCACCAGCATGGCCGGCATCCAGGCCCTGCACGTGCCGTACAAGGGCAGCGCGCCGGCCACCACCGACCTGCTCGGCGGCCAGACCCAGGCCCAGCTCGACAACATGGTCACCTTCGTCTCGCACGTGAAGGCCGGCAAGCTGCGCGCGATCGGGGTTTCCTCCCTGAAGCGCGCCGCCCTGTTCCCCGACGTGCCTACCATCGCCGAGTCCGGCGTTCCCGGGTATGAGTCCGGGACGTGGTACGGCGTTGCAGCATCGGGCGGGACGCCTTCGGACGTCGTCGCGAAGATCAATGCCGAGCTCGTGCGCATCATGAAGCTGCCCGAGATCAACCAGAAGCTCTTCGAGATGGGGCTCGTGCCGATCGGGAGTTCGCCGGAGCAGTTCGCGGCGTTCATCAAGGCGCAGCGGGAGCTGGCCGGGAAGCTGGTCAAGCAGGCGGGGTTGCCGCAGCAGTAGGTTTTCTGGTTTTAGCGATCTCGAAAGCAGATTGCTGCCCTTCTCCACAAGCCCGCCTCGCGCGGGCTTGTTTCGTTTTACGCATAGTCGATGGGAATTGGTACATTGGCACATGTGGTGCCGTTGCAGGTTGGTTGATCTGGTGGAAGATTATTTCTGCGGCTAAGGACGTACCGAAGGAGCTTTTCGGGAAATGTATAACCAAATGACACTTTAGAAGCCTCCTAATTTGTCCACCAATCAGTGAACCACTTCTAATTAGCCGCTTAGGAATTCCGAATATGAAATGTCCGCACTGTCAAACTGAATTTCATGGGAATCCGACATCCACCCCGCTTGGACAAGACCCGGATGGATGGTGGGGAGTTGTTCGGCACATGTGTCCGGCGTGCGGAAAGATGGCCATTGAAATTGTGTGCGCGCAAGTATCAACGGGGGCTGGTGCCGGCTTTCACTTTGCCGGTGTGCGGAAGCAATATCTCGGATACCCACGATCGCCCACGCGCCCTTCACCGCCGCCTGAAGTGCCAAAAGAATTCTCCGAAGACTACATTGAAGCAGCGCTAGTTCTTGCGGACAGTCCCAAAGCCAGCGCCGCCCTTAGCCGGCGGTGCCTTCAGCACATACTTCGGGAAAAAGCGGGGGTTAAGCGATCCGATCTCGCGAAAGAAATCGAGCAGGTGCTTTCTGGCAACTTGCTTCCATCTCATCTTTCCGAAGCAATAGATGCTGTGCGGAACATCGGAAACTTTGCGGCCCACCCGATAAAGAGCACGTCGTCGGGTGAGGTCGTTCCGGTTGAGCCCGGGGAGGCAGAATGGAACCTGGATGTTCTGGAGGGTCTGTTTGACTTCTTCTTCATACAACCGGAACTCCTTAAGAAGAGGCGCGCTGCGTTGAACACAAAACTTGCGTCCGCTGGAAAGCCGCCAGTGAAGTAGCCAATTCGCAATGATGCAGCTAACTAATCACTCCACCGCACCCGCGCGAAAATCAACGCAGGCCGCTGAATCCAGGCGATAGCTTTAAGAAACCACACCGTGACCGCAAAGCTCGAGATTCTGAAGCAAATTGATGCAGCCCTTCACCTATGGGAAACGAATAGGATCAGGTCGAAGTACGACGATCTCTCTGACTTACATGACCGCCCTCTGTTGACAGAAATAAAGACAGTTGTGGCGGCCACGATTGATCGTTTCGCGCCACCGAAATCGCCGTATCGAGCAGGGATCGACGATATTCTGCCCAACAGAGTAGGCGCTCTTCGGGCGCTTCGACGCGACTACGATTGCGGATATCTCACAAGCGTTCAAAGTCTCGTGCGCGCGGAGTTGTTTGTTGACTTTCTCGAGATGGCCGAGCATCTCATGCAACAAGGCTACAAAGATCCAGCGGCCGTGCTCATCGGGAGCGTGCTGGAGGAGCATCTCAGAGCGCTGTCTAACATGCGAAGCATCCCGTGCGAGGTGGGCGGGAAACTCAAGAAGGCAGATTTGATGAATGCTGGCTTAGCAGGCGCTGGAGTCTATAACAGGCTTGACCAAAAGAACGTGACAGCGTGGCTAGACTTACGAAACAAGGCAGCGCATGGTCACTATGATGAGTACACGACGGAGCAGGTGCGAAGCATGCTCGGCGGTGTTCAGGAGTTTATGACGCGTGTTGCCGCTTAACCTAAAGTGCTGCGGACATGCTGTCGGGACCTCGCGAGAGCAATCGCTCGCGCCGACTCGCCGCTAACCAACGCGTTATGCATACCACATCCCCTACACGCGTCCTTTGGGTTGAAGTCGGGCGAGTATCTCGAAATCTCCGCAGCTCCTTAATTGATAAAGACTTCGAACTAGTAGAACTATTGGAGTTTGCCGGTCCCGATTTGAACAGGAATCAGAAATCCAAGATTAGACATTGGACTACTCGTGCCGACATTGTTGTTCTATGTAGTTCTCCGGATACTCTAGGACCGCCAGCTGAATTCTTCAGCACATCAAGCTTCGTTTTAGGGCTAGGTCGTGCGCTAATTCGAGTCGAGTCCTCCCACACCAGTCAGAAACTGAATATTGTCGACCGGCCGGGCCACTACTCTCGGACTATCCTAAACTCAGAATCGGTTGAGGGCGAAGACAAACTATATTTCGTGCTCAGCGCATACCGCGGCAAGAACTATGGTTTCGTCCTACCATCAAATCAACCTCTCCACATTTTCGAATGCCCCATTGAGATACAGCCGCATGAATTTGCGGCGCTTCTGGGAAGTCCAGAAGAGTTTTCAAGAATCCCAGATCGCTTGTTCGAAGAACTTGTAGCTGATTTACTTGAAGCCGATGGTTGGAATGTGGAATTGGTCGCAAGAAATAACGCACCAGGTCCGGATATTATCGCTACAACATCAAAAACCATTTCCGGGATCCCACAGAAGATGATCGTGGAATGTAAGAGACACAAGACCAATCGACCCGTCGATATAAATGTGGTCAGAAAGGTAATGTATTGGGTAAATGATGAGTACCGCTCAACACTTGGAATGATTGCGACTACGTCCGGATTTACTCGGCAAGCCACCTTAGAAGCAACTGAACGGCACCCTTGGAGACTAAAGCTGGTGGACCAATACGCTATATCTGAATGGGTTAGACAGGCGTTCCAAGGGTCCAATAAGGTATAGCGAACCAAGTGTGCCAACGCCTGCTGGCGCGGCTCAACGCTGGCGTTAGAGACCGGCGCAGCGCCCTACTACCTTCCAAAAGATGCCCTCCCCCGCCACCCTAGAACGCTTCATCTCCCGCGTAGAACAAAACTTCCACGCCGAAGCCTGCGAAGAATTCCACCTCCCCGACTCCACGATGCGGGAGAACCAGGCACCCCCGCGCGTAGGCCGCGACGCCCACGTCGCGGCCGAGAAGAAGATCATGGCAAGGGCGAAATCGGTTCAATCCACCTGCGTGCGCCCGGTGTTCGTGAACGGCGACCACGTGGTGATCCGCTGGATCTTCCGCTTCGAATGGCAGGACGGGACGGTGACGCGGATGGAGGAACTCGCGTACCAGCGCTGGGAAGGCGAAAAGATCGCCGAGGAGCAGTTCTTCTACGACCCGGCCCAACGCCAACCCGTCAAGCCGTAGCGAACAGGCGGGCGCACCGCGGCGCGGTAGCGGCGCGCGAAACAGAGTGGTACGCTGTAAATATGAGTGATGCTGACGTCGCCGAGATCCTCAAGCTGCCGCCCGCAGAGCGATTCCGGTTGGCGGAGATTATCTGGGCAAGTCTCGCCTCGGACCCGGCTTCGGTGCCATTGGGCGATGCTCACCGCGCAGCGATTGACGAACGTTTGGCGGAACACGAGCGCAATCCCGACGACGTTGTCTCCCGAGACCAGGTGCTCGCCGAAGCCCGGCGACGCTGATGTCTCTTCCGGTTGTCTACCGCCGGAAGGTCGGGCGGGATCTCGCTGCCGGATTCGGGTACTACGAAGATCAAGCCGAAGGGTTAGGCGAGAAGTTTCTAACCGGAATCGATTCCGCCTTTGACGCCATCGAGCGCTATCCCGAGATGTTTGCGCGAGTCCATGGCGAAGTCCGTCGAGCCGTCGTGTCACGCTTTCCGTATGCGGTGTTCTACCGTGTCGAATCCAAACGCGTCGTCGTACTCACGGTGCTGCACACGGCTCGTGACCCGAAATCCTGGCCGCGGGCGCAAAAGACCGCGCGCTGACAGCACGTCTCACCCGGACGCGCGGCGATCGTCTCGCCGAATGCATGCGTCGGCAAGCCTGCATTTGACCTGCGTCAGACTCCCCAAGGGCGCGCAGGCCTTACTATCTGCGCTCAACCTAGAGCACACCGCATGCCCAACGAAACCAAACCCACCTCGCAACGCGCAGTCATCGCCGCCGTGCAGCTCGCAACCGTCAGCGACGCGGAATTCCAGGCGTCCCTCGACGAACTGGGCGAACTGGCCAAGACGCTGGGCTACGAGGTGGTGGCCACGTTCACCCAGAAGCGCACCAGCTTCGACGCCGGCGCCTACCTGGGCAAGGGCAAGCGCGAGGAGATGCGGCGCTTCGTGCAAGGCGAGGAAGCGGAACAGGAACCCAAAAAGAAGACCATCGCCCACCACGGCGCCGTAGCGGCACGCGAGGCGGCCAAGGCGCAGCGCCACGACAACCGCCGCGCCGCCTTCGTGCTGGTCGACCACGAGATCTCGCCTTCGCAAGCCCGCAACCTAGAAAACGAGATCGGCTGCCAGGTGATGGACCGCACCACGGTGATCCTCGAGATCTTCCACCGCCACGCGCGCTCCAACGCGGCGCGCGCCCAGGTCGAGATCGCAAGGCTGCGCTACCTCGCACCCAGACTGCGCGAGGCCGCCAAGCTGGCCGGACCGCAAGGCCGGCAGCGCAGCGGCGTGGGCGGAAGGGGCGCGGGCGAAGCGGCCGGCGAAGCGGATCGCGCCAAGATCCGCGACCGCATCGCGGAACTCAAGCAGGAGATCATCAACTTCGACCTCGAACGCCAGACCCAGCGCGCAAGGCGCCAGGAAAGCCAGGGCGTGGCGCGGGTGGCGCTGATCGGCTACACCAACGCCGGCAAGTCCACGCTGATGCGCGCGCTGACCGGCAGCGAGGTGCTGGTGGCGAACAAGCTCTTCGCCACGCTCGACACCACCGTCCGCACGCTGATCCCCGAAGGCGTGCCGCGCGTGCTGGTGAGCGACACCGTGGGCTTCATCAAGAACCTGCCGCACGACCTGGTCGCCTCCTTCAAGTCCACGCTGGAAGAAGCGGCCGAAGCCTCGCTGCTGCTCCACGTGATCGACGCGAGCGACCCGGGATACGAGCGCCACATGGCGGTGACCGAGAAGGTGCTGGACGAAATCGGCGCGGGCAAGGTGCCGCGCCTGCGCGTGTTCAACAAGATCGACCGGGTAGGCGACGCCAAGGAGCAGGCCGAGCGCGCCAGGGACCTGCGCCTGCACTACCCCAAGTGCATCGTGATGAGCGCCGTGAACGAGGACGACATCGCCAGGCTCCACAAGGCGATCAAGTCGTTCTTCGCAAAGCGCCTGTCCAAGGCCGAGCTGTTCCTGCCCTGGTCGGCCCAGCAGCTGCGCGGCGAGGTGTTCGCCCAATGCGAGGTGCTCGACGAGCGCGCCGACGAGGACGGCGCCTTCTTCAGCGTGCGCGCCGAGAAAAAGGACCTCGAGGCCCTGCGCGAGCGGATCGCCCAGGCGCAGGAAAAGCGCTAGCACCACCATGGCCGAGGCCGGTACCGCCGAAAAATCGGCCACGTTCACCGCGCTGGTGATCGTGCTGGCGCTCGCGCTGGGTACCTGGCTCTATGTCTGCCTGCCGTACGACGAAGCGCCAAGAAAAGGCCTCGCGCTGCTCGCGTTCATCGCGGTGCTCTGGCTGACCGAAGCCCTGCACCTGGCCGTCACCGCGCTGCTCGTGCCCGTCGGCGCCCTGCTGCTGGGATTCCCGGGCCTGACCACCACCAAGGCGTTCGCAACTTTCGCCGACCCGATCGTGTTCCTGTTCTTCGGCGGCTTTGCGCTGGCGACGGCCCTGCATATCCAGCAGCTGGACCGCAAGATGGCGTACGCGCTGCTGGCGCTGGCGCGCGGGCACCTGGGCGTGGCGATCTGCCTGATGTTCGCGGCCACCGCGCTCATCTCCTGCGGCATCAGCAACACCGCCACCGCGGCGATGATGCTGCCGCTGGCAATGGGCATCCTCGGCCCGCTGGACGACCCGGCCGAACACCGCACGCGCACCTTCGTCCTGCTCGGGGTGGCCTATGCGGCCAGCCTGGGCGGCATGGGCACCCTGGTGGGCTCGCCGCCCAACGCGATCGCCGCGCGCGCCGCGGGCCTCGACTTCGCCCAGTGGCTGTGGATCGGCATCCCGCTAGTGCTGGTCCTCATGCCCGCGATGGTGCTGGTGCTGTGGCTGCTGCTGCGGCCCCGCCTCCACCGCACCGTGGACATCGCGACGCAGGACATCCCGTGGACAATGCCCCGCGCCCTGACGATGGCGGTGTTCCTGCTCGCGGCACTGGGCTGGACGCTGGGCGATAACCTGCTGAAGGGCCTCGGCATCCAGAACCCCGACACCTTCGTCGCGGTGGCTGCAGCTGTACTGGTAGTCGCGCTGGGCCTCGCGAGCTGGAAACAGGTGGCGGCGCACACGGACTGGGGCGTATTGATCCTGTTCGGCGGCGGGCTGGGCCTCGGCATGATCCTCGAGGTGTCCGGCGCATCGCGCGTGCTGGGCGGCCAGGTGGCCGGCGCGCTCTACGGCACCAGCCCGTGGGTGATGGTCCTGTCCATCACCGCGTTCATGGTGCTGCTGAGCGAATTCACCAGCAACACGGCAGCCACCGCCCTGATGGTCCCGGTGTTCTCGGCGATCGCCGCCCGCATGGGCCTGCCCACTGAGACGCTCGTCGTGCTGGTGGCACTGGCGGCCTCTTGCGGCTTCGCCCTGCCCGTGGCCACGCCCCCGAACGCGCTGGTCTTTGCCACCGGCCAGATCCCGCAGCGCCAGATGCTCAAGGCGGGCCTCGGCCTCGACCTCGCCTGCATCGCGGTGCTGACGCTCTGGGCCCTGCTCGCACTGAACCGGGGCAGCCCCGTTTGACCTGCGTCAGACGCCGCAGGGGGCCGTCGGTCATAATCATTGCTTCCGCCCCGACGGGATTGGCTGACGAAGCTTGAACCATGACTGAAACCACCAAGCGCTGGCTGTTGCGCGGCATCGCGGCCGCCGCCCTCGCCGGACTGGCGTTCTACGGCTGGCAGCGCTACACGGACGGCAAGGCCGACCTGGGCATCGTCAGCGGCAACGGCCGCATCGAGGCGGTGGAAATCGACATCGCGGCCAAGACCCCGGGGCGTGTCGCGAACATCCTCGTGCGCGAAGGCGACTTCGTCACCGCCGGCCAGCCGCTCGCGCGCATCGACGCCGAGGTGCTGCAGGCGCAGAAACGCGCGGCCGAGGCGCAGCTCTTGCAGGCGCAGAGCGCCGTGGCCACCGCGCGCAACCAGCTCGCCCAGCGCCAGAGCGAGAAGGCCAGCGCCGAGGCCGTCGTCGCGCAGCGCAAGGTCGACGTGGCCTCCGCCCAGCGGCAGGTAGCGCGTTCGCAGGCGCTTGCCGAAAAGGGTTTCCTGTCGCGCCAGGCGGCCGAGGACGCCGCCAGCCTGGTAAGCACCGCCGAGGCCGCCATGACCGCCGCGCGCGCGCAGGTGGCCGCAGCCGAGGCCGGCATCGCGACGGCGCGCTCGCAGGTGAGCGGCGCCGAGTCAGCGGTGGCGGCCGCGCAGGCGAACATCGAGCGCATCCAGGCCGACATCGACGACAGCGACCTCAAGGCCCCGCGCGACGGGCGCGTGCAGTACCTCGTCGCGCGGCCCGGCGAAATCGTCGGCGCAGGCGGCCGGGTGCTGAACCTGATGGACCTCACCGACGTCTACATGACCTTCTTCCTGCCCACCGAGGCGGCCGGACGCGTCGCGATCGGCGCGGAGGTCCGGCTGGTGCTGGACGCCGCGCCCCAGTACGTGGTGCCCGCCACGGTGTCGTTCGTTGCCGACTCGGCGCAGTTCACGCCCAAGACCGTGGAAACGAAGAGCGAGCGCGAGAAGCTGATGTTCCGCGTGCGCGCGCAGATCCCCCAGGACCTGCTGAAAAAGCACGTCCGCCAGGTGAAGACCGGCCTGCCCGGCGTGGCGTACGTGCGCCTCGACCCGGCCGCAGCCTGGCCGGCCCGCCTCGAGGTCAAGCTGCCGCAATGAACGCCGGCGCCTCCGGACGCGCCGGGCCGCCGCAGGACGCGCCTCCGGTAGCCCGGTTGAAGGCAGTCACCCTGCGCTACGGCAAGACCGTGGCGCTGGATACAGTGGACCTGGACATCCCGGCCGGCTGCATGGTCGGGCTGATCGGCCCGGACGGGGTGGGCAAGTCCAGCCTGATGGCGCTGGTGGCCGGGGCCCGCGCCGTGCAAGAGGGCCGCGTGGAGACGCTGGGCGGCGACATGGCCGCGGCGCGCCACCGCAGCGTGGTCTGCCCGCGGATCGCCTACATGCCGCAGGGCCTCGGCCGCAACCTCTACCCCACGCTGTCGGTCGAGGAGAACCTGCAGTTCTTCGGGCGCCTGTTCGGCCACGACGCCGGCGAGCGCAGGCGGCGCATCGACCGGCTGACCACCGCCACCGGGCTGCACGCGTTCCTCTCCCGCCCGGTGGGCAAGCTCTCGGGCGGCATGAAGCAGAAGCTCGGCCTGTGCTGCGCGCTGATCCACGACCCGGACCTCCTGATCCTCGACGAGCCGACCACCGGCGTCGACCCGCTGTCGCGCAGCCAGTTCTGGAAGCTGATCGACGCCATCCGCGCCGGACGGCCGGGCATGAGCGTGATCGTCGCCACCGCCTACATGGAGGAAGCCGAGCGCTTCGACTGGCTGGTGGCCATGGAAGGCGGCCGGGTCCTGGCCCACGGCACGCCGGCGGAACTGCATGCGCGCACCGGGACAGCGACGCTGGAGGCGGCCTTCATTGCGCTGCTGCCCGAGGAGCGCAAGCGCGAGCATCGCGCCGTGACCGTCCCGCCGCTGGCTGGCGGCGAGCATGAGATCGCCATCGAGGCGCGCGGCCTCACCATGCGCTTCGAGGACTTCACCGCGGTGGACCACGTGGACTTCCGCATCCGCCGCGGCGAGATCTTCGGCTTCCTCGGCTCCAACGGCTGCGGCAAGACCACCACCATGAAGATGCTCACCGGCCTGCTGCCGGCGAGCGAGGGCGAGGCGTGGCTGTTCGGCCACCCGGTGAACCCTAAAGA
>JAFEDL010000063.1:2622-7527 GCA_018241645.1 Pseudomonadota bacterium | reverse complement strand
ATCAGCCGCAGCCAGTAGAACAGGCTGATCTGCTCCTGCACGACCATGAACGGCAGCGGCTGGGCGCTGTAGCGCTGCAGGTAGACCTGCAGGATGCCGGCGCCGGTCAGGAACAGCGTGATGAACACCATCGACACCGTCATCAGCCAGAACGACCACATCTCCAGCACCTGCGAGCGGCGGCTGTTGGCGGCGGTCTGGCCGCGCAGCATCGGCATCGCGTAGCTGATGATGGTCAGCACGATCATCACGTAGGCGCCGTAGAAGGCCATGTGGCCGTGCGCGGCGGTGATCTGCGTGCCGTGCGTGTAGTAGTTGACCGGCGCGAGCGTGTGCAGGAAGCCCCAGACGCCGGCGCCGAGGAAGGCCATCACCGAGGTGCCGAGCGCCCACAGCGTCGCGGCCTGGTTCGGGTGCTCGCGGCGGCGGCGGTTGACCATGTTGAACGCGAACACCGTCATCGCGAAGAACGGCAGCGGTTCCATCGCCGAGAACACCGAGCCGAGCCACTGCCAGTACTCCGGCGTGCCGATCCAGAAGTAGTGGTGGCCGGTGCCGATGATGCCGGTGATCAGCGCCATCGCGATGATCACGTACAGCCACTTCTCGATGATCTCGCGATCGACGCCGGTGACCTTGATCAGCACGAAGGCGAGGATCGAACCGAGGATCAGCTCCCAGACGCCCTCGACCCACAGGTGCACGACCCACCACCAGTAGAACTTGTCGAGCACCAGGTTATCGGGGTTGTAGAACGAGAACAGGAACAGCACGGCCAGCCCGGCGAGTCCGGTCAGCAGCACCAGGTTGATGACGGTCTTGCGGCCCTTGAGGATGGTCAGGCCGACGTTGTAGAGGAAACCGAGCGCGACCACGACGATGCCGACCTTGGTGATGGTCGGCTGTTCGAGGAATTCGCGGCCCATGGTCGGCAGCACGTCATTGCCGGTCAGCTTCGCGAGCGACGCATACGGCACGGCCAGATAACCGACGACGGTCAGCGCGCCGGCGATCAGGAACACCCAGAACAGGATCTTCGCGAGCAGCGGGCTTTCGAGTTCGCGCTCGGCCTCCTCGGGCACGAGGTAATAGCTCGCGCCCATGAAGCCGAACAGCAGCCAGACGATCAGCAGATTGGTGTGGACCATGCGGGCCACGTTGAACGGAATGGCCGGGAACAGGAAGTCGCCGACCAGATACTGGATGCCCATGATCAGGCCGAACAGGATCTGGCCGGCGAACAGCCCGATCGCGGCGACGAAATACGGTTTCGCGACCTTTTGCGACAGGTATTGCATGACGTGATGTCCTCGGGCGGGCGCAGGCGGATCAGCCCTGGATGTTCGGCGGCCAGTTGGCGGTGTTGATTTCGGAGCTGTACTTCAGGAATTGCGCGATGCCTTCGAGTTCCTGATCCGTCAGGTGGAACTGCGGCATCGAGCGGCGGCCCGGCACGCCGTTTTCCGGCCGGCTCTTGATGAAGGCCTTGATCGCCTCGGTGCTGTTGCCGAAGCGCTTGTAGACGTTGCCGAGTTCGGGCGCGAAATACGCACCCTCGCCGAGCAGCGTGTGGCAGCCGATGCAGTTGTTGTTTTCCCAGACCTTCTTGCCGAGCGCGACGGTCTCGGTCAGGTTGGCGCGGTTGTCGCGTTTCGGCAGCGTATGCGTGGTATCGAAGGTCAGGCCGAGGAACACCAGTACGAAGAAGGCTGCGCCTCCGTAATAGATGTTCCGAGCCATGGACTTGGTGAAAGTCTCGTGCATGGCATTTCCCCAGGTTGGTGGCGAAGTCCGGAAACCGTGCAGGCTCCGGCGCTGGCGGCATTGAGCGATTGGCAAGGGGCTGCGCACCTTGACTCGCATCAAGCAGTCCCGGCCACTCCACCTCGGGGGTAAGCCGGCCTAACTCCGGGGGGTGTGCCGGAATGATTCCCGGCCGGAGTCAGCGGGCATTTCGNNNNCCATGCCGCCGGCCGGGAGCGGCGAGGCGCGCTGCAGGCCGGTCGCTGCCGCAACAGCGGCGGCCGCAAGGCTGAAAGCCGTGCAGGCGGGGGGGGGCGCCTTGCGGCTGACGTTCAGGGCGTGGGGAACGCCGGGGGGCAGGCGCGCGCTTTCAGAAGCGCAGCGCGTCGACCGGCACGCCGAGCACCTCGCCGATCGCGTGCGCCTGCCGGGCGCTGGCGCGCTGGCCGGGGCGCTCCAGGCGCTGCAGCAGCGCGGCGTCGAGGTCGGCGGCGGTGGCGAGGCGCGGCAGCGGCAGGCCGCGCAGTTCGCGCCAGGCGCGCAGCAGCGACTGGCCTTCGAGCCGGCGCACGAGCACGCTTTCGGGCACGCGGAAGCCATCGTCGGCGGCGTGGAAGGCGTCGAGCCGCTCGCATTCGGCGGCATCGGGGGGCATCGCCATCGACATGGCCGGGTCGTCGCCGGCCGGCGCCTCGGCGAGCAGCAGCACCATCAGCCGCGCACCGTGCGGCTGGCAGAGCACGCGCCGGCCGGCGGCGGCGAGCACGCCCTCGCGCCGGCCGGGCGCCATCGCGAGTGGCCGGCGGCCGGCAGCGACATCGGTCAGGGCGGCCTGGACCGCGGCGGCGGCGGCCGGCGCCAGCGCCGCCAGCGCGGCGGCGGCCGGGACGGCGTACATCAGCGTCAGCGGGAACTGCGGGGCGGCGGGCATGTTCATGGGAGGAATAGCCTGCGCGAGCCGCCGGCGGCCGGCAAGGCGGGGCGCGGTGGCGTCTGCGCCGGCGCGCACGCCATAATCCGCCGCCCGCCCGGCGGCGCGTGTCCTGCCCGCGCCCCTGCCGCGCCTTTCTCCCGCGCCTGCATGCGCGCCGCACCGGATCGCCCCGTGAGCCAGCCGACGCCCGAGACACCCCCGACCGAAATCAAGCGCCCGCGCGGCATCTACCTGCTGCCGAACCTGTTCACGACCGCGGCGCTGTTCGCCGGCTTCTACGGCGTGCTGGCGGCGATGAACGGCCGCTACGAGGCCGCAGCCGTCGCGATCTTCGTCGCGATGATCCTCGATGGTCTCGACGGGCGCGTGGCGCGCATGACGCACACCGAGAGCGAGTTCGGCGTGCAGTACGACAGCCTCTCCGACATGGTCTCGTTCGGCGTCGCGCCGGGGCTGATCATGTATCAGTGGACGCTGTCCGGCCTCGGCAAGGCCGGGTGGCTGGCGGCCTTCGTGTATACGGCCGGTGCGGCGCTGCGGCTGGCGCGCTTCAACGTGCAGGTCGGCAGCATCGACAAGCGCTACTTCATGGGCCTGCCGAGCCCGTCGGCGGCGGCCGTGACCATGGGACTGGTGTGGATCGGCACCGATCTCGGCCTCGATCCGGCGCGGCTGGAACTGCCGGCCTTCGTGCTGACGCTCGGCGCCGGCCTGCTGATGGTCAGCAACTTCCTGTTCCACAGCTTCAAGAAGATCGACCTCAACGGCAAGGTGCCCTTCGTCGTCGTCACCGTCGTGATGCTCGGCTTCGGGCTCGCCACCCTGCAGACGCCGGCGATGGTGTTCGGCGGCTTCCTGATCTACGCGCTGTCCGGGCCGACGCTGGCCGTCGTGCGCTGGCGCCGCCGCCGCCGCCGCCACGGGGCCGACGCCGGCTCAGGTGGCTGACGGCGCGGCCGCGGGCGCCGGCGCCGGCGTCAGTGCCGCGCGCAGCCGGTACCACAGCCGGCCGAGCAGTTCGTGGCTCGCATACCAGGCCTCCCAGGCCGCGCCGGCCTGCGGCAGCCAGTCGGCCGCTTCGGTCGTGGCTTCCACGCCCGGTGGCGGCGTCCACAGGAAGGACTGCGTCGGGGCCGGCAGCGCATCGACGCCGGCGTGCGCGAAGGCTTCGAGCGCGCGCGGCAGGTGCGCGGCGTGGCTGACCAGCAGCACGCGCTGCACGCCCTGTTCGGCCAGCAGCGGCGCGCTGTAGGCGGCGTTCTCGCGGGTGTTCTGCGAGCGGTCCTCGGTCCAGACCTCGCGGATGCCGTATTCCTCGTGCAGCACCGCGGCCATGCGCGCGGCTTCGGACGGCTCGCGGCCGTGATCGCGGTAGCCGCCGCTGACCAGCACCGGCAGCCCGGTCAGGCGCTGCAGCCGCGCGCCGTAGCGCAGCCGCGCCAGCGTGATCGCATTCAGGTCGACCGGCCCGTATTCGGGCGCGCGCACGCTCAGGCCGCCGGCGAGCACGACGATGGCCTCGGCGCCGCTCTCGCGGACGGCCTCCTCGGACAGCACCGGCGGCGGTGCCAGCGCGCGGTTCAGCGTCGCCGCCATCTGCGGCGTCGACAGCAGCCAGGCGGCGAGCAGGCCGGTCGTGATCAGCGCGCTGCCGAGCCGCGGCCGGCGCAGGCGCAGCAGCAGCCCGAACAGCGCAAGGCACAGCGGGCCGCCGGGAGGCAGAAGCAGGAGTTCCAGCATCGGTCGGATGTCCTCGCAGGCCAGGGGCCGGCGAGGATTCCAGAGGCCGGCGCCCCGCGACAAGCGCCGATGCGCTTCAGCCGCCGTTGCCGCCGCTGTAGCGGATGCGGTAGATGCGCCCGCCCTGGTCGTCGGAGAGCAGCAGCGAGCCGTCCGGCAGTTCGAGCAGGTAGGCCGGCCGGCCGCTGACCTCGCCGTCGCGCTCGAAGCCGAGCAGGAACGGCCGGTAATCCTCGGGCCGGCCATCGACCACGTCGGCCATCATCACGCGGTAGCCGCTCTTGCGGCTGCGGTTCCACGAGCCGTGCTCGGCGACGAACACGCGCCCGCGGTACCCGGCCGGAAACTGGCTGCCGCCGTAGAACAGGATGCCGAGCGGCGCGACGTGGGCATCGAGGCGCAGCGCCGGGGCCGAGTAGTCGTCACAGCTGCGCCCGCGCCCGAACTGCGGATCGGGCAGCCGTCCGCCGTGGCAGTACGGGAAGCCG